>CBFHQW010000136.1:0-1024 GCA_965658085.1 Candidatus Thalassarchaeum sp. | reverse complement strand
ACACGGACGCTAAGGAGGCACTAGAGATGGCGCTGACCGAGTTCGATGGGGGGATAATCACAGTGAGTCATGACCGGTACTTTCTGGACAAGGTGTGCGATACAATTTGGGACTTGCAGGGAGATGGTAGCCTGGTGGTGTGGCCCGGTAATTACTCTGAGTACAAGAGCCGAACAATCTCGTCCACACACAATAGTTAGAGCCCCGAGAGACTCTATTCAAGTAGAATGACTCCAAGGAGCCGCCATGCTCCGTCTGGTCTACTTCCCGTCCCCTGGTCGAGCAGAGGCGATCCGTGTAGCGCTCTCGCTTTCGGGCTCGGAATGGGAGGATTCGACCATTGATGGGAAACGCTTCCAGGCCATGAAGGAGGAGGGAGAACTCCCATGGGGGATGGTACCAGTATTGCAAACCCCTGACGGGACCATCGCCGAGTCTTCGGCAATTCTGAGATTCGTCGGTCGCTTGGCCGGCCTGGTTCCCGAGGACCCATACCAATGTGCCAAGGCTGACGAGTTCATCGATGGCATGGAGCCGTTGTCCAAGGCTCTCGACTCGACGTTCAGGATTGCTTCCGTGGACGAGAGGATACGACTCCGGAAGGAGGTGTTTGGCCCTAGTGGCAAGGGAACTAGGAACCTCATCCGCCTCGAGGGGAAGGTGACCGAGTCGGAGACCGGGTGGGCAGCGGGGACCGATGAAATGAGCATCGCTGACTTGAAACTCTTCACCGGGCTGTTCGGGTTGTTCTCTGGAAACTATGATGGCATCGATGCCTCGGTGATTTCAGAATACCCCGGGCTCATTGCCTACCATGGAAAGGTTTCCACAGAGCCTCGAATCAAATCACATTATGCCGATGTCAAGGCAGAAGACATCCGCTGGACATTCCTCCCCGGTGCATTCGAAGGACAGTGATTTCTAGTGATTGACGCATTACTCGACTTCGCTCATGGCGAATTGGTCGCATATCTGGGGATGATCCTCATTCTGAGTGCATTCTTCATGGAGACGCAGGATATCA
>CBFHQW010000135.1:0-1072 GCA_965658085.1 Candidatus Thalassarchaeum sp. | reverse complement strand
AGATAAGCATGACCCGATACGCAAGGGCCATGCGAATCGAGGTCAGCCATGATGGAGAAGTTCTCCCGGTCGAATCCGAGGGGCCAATCACAATATCAGATCTACTTGAGAAACTAGGAATACCCGCATCTACTGTTCTCGCGGTGCACGGAGATACAATCGTACCTCACACATCCCGTATTGAGTCCGATATCAGTCTAGAGTTGATTGTGGTATCATCTGGCGGTTGACTTGAGTCAATCTTAGACGTAAAAGTCCCTCGAACCTTCAGTCTCCGATGCACTGAGTGTCTCTTCTATCGTGCCGCCGACCTCCATAGTTTCCATCAGTTTCCTAGCCGTCTCTTCAGTTGAATCGAGATCTAGGTCCAGAGGGAGGTCCAATCCTGCTCCTATCCACGAAGCCAGACGGTCGGCTGCCAGCACATCGGTGCTGGCTCCAATGGTCTCTGCCACAAGGCCAACCGCGGGAACACCATATAGGGGCGAGAGAGATATCAGCAACCCTGCTATTCCAATCATGCCTGCCTTAGGGTGCTCCCTGCTAACTGGGATGTCATTTCCCTCGAGATTCTTCCTGACTTCGGCATCGGCGCAGATTACGTGAATCTCCCTGTCATCAGTACCTGCTGCGAGGCCAGCCAACACTAGCAGTTGAGGAGTGCCTGATTCCGCAGCCATCTCAAGGATTGCCTCGGAAACCTCATGCTGTCCGGCAGCTGTCATCGGCTGCAATGGCCCTCCAACCGTGATTACCGTCCTGCCGTCGGGGAGTAGAATCGAATTGATGTTGATACGAGGAGGTGAGACGAGCCCATTGCCGTCTAGTGTTGAATGCGGAGGGAAGTCAGGATGTAGAATCCATCCTATGGTTCGCGAGGGGTGTTTATCCACTAGAGAGTCGACTACTATCTTGCCGACGTTGCCCACACCAGGCACCGCCTCAAGTATCGCCGCGTGCTCAGGCAACCCTTCGCCTACGAGCCAGTGAATCCGCGTGCGATTCATTCCTCTTCACTCCCATTATCTCTAGGTGTCGGGAGGGATTCGAGCCACTCCTCGCTGCCGACATC
>CBFHQW010000134.1:0-1211 GCA_965658085.1 Candidatus Thalassarchaeum sp. | reverse complement strand
GCCTTCGCCAAGACTAGTTCGTACGAGAATCATTGTGAAGGGAATGACTGGTGCCTAGATCGCGATCAATATCGGATATTGGAACCGCATTTCGGGCAGGTCCCAAGCCATCCAGTGATTGTCAATCCTAATAATGCGGGTGAGAAGCAAGATGCACTCATATCTGCTTTACTTGCATTGAACACAGAAGATGGTGGTGTGGCCATTCTTGAGAATGTCCTCAACACGCCCGGACTCGTTTCGGTCACGAGCGAAGACCATCTTGGATCTTATTCAGATGCGATTTCAAACATCCCCGGAATCACTGCCTACTTTACAGAGAAGTACGATGATTGAATTTCAGAGAGGAAAAGCGATGTCAGATCCTCTATTGTGTATATCCAATGCCGCAATCGGCTTTGAGTACAGTAATCCATTGCTTGATTCGGTGAATCTTGAAGTGCACCCTGGCGAGATTATCGGAATTACCGGTCGCTCTGGAATTGGAAAGACTAGTTTATTGCGAACCATTGCCGGGCTAATCCCTCCTCTAACTGGAAAAATAGAAGTTTCTCGTAGTGTAGGTGAGATTGGATACATTCCACAACGGTTAGGGTTGATTACACATCAGACCGTTGGTTACAATGTTATGATGGGAGCCTTGCCGAGGGCCACATTCTGGCAATCACTTTTCTCATTGCCTAGTCAAGAATATCGTGACCAAGCTCGCAAAGCCATTGAATCAGTTGGTCTTTCAGAGAAAGTGCTTGAACCCATCAGCCTCCTTTCAGGAGGACAGCAACGTCGTGTCGCCATAGCACGTTCAATGGTCCAACAACCTACTATTCTACTTGCAGATGAATGCCTTGGAGAACTTGATGCTGAAACAGCAAAAGGAATCATATCCTTAATCAAAAATCTCGTCAAAGAACAGGGCACTGCGGCAATTATTGTCGACCACAATCTAGTACGAGCGAGTACTTTCTGTGATCGTGTATTGCAGATTCAGGGAACGATATTAGAGGAGGTTGAGATATGAATTTCAGTCAACTACTCAAGAAGCGCCCTCATTTGATGCTCTACGCACTGATTGCAATTCTCGTGATTATCGTCTCCAAATCACTCGGGCTTAATCTGTATAATCTCAGTCAGGCTTGGGGCAATCTTGGTCTTTTGTGGCCGCGGATTTGGCCCCCTGATTTCAGCGTAGTCACCGAAAGGGCTGCCTATTC
>CBFHQW010000133.1:0-1247 GCA_965658085.1 Candidatus Thalassarchaeum sp. | reverse complement strand
TGATAGGTCATCCTCCGCTGGTAAGCCCTTTTGGGGGAGCCGAAGCACGCTACTCTACGAATCCTTACTGCACAGCCATTCCCGCTCCGCCGGGAGGGGACCCCATCATTCTTGACATGGCTACGAGCAAAATAGCCATGGGCAAAGTCGCGGTTGCACACAATAAGGGCGTAGAGGTACCAGAGGGTAGTTTAATTAATCCGAATGGGGCTTCTACGCGGGATCCGGGGGTGATGTTCCGTGATCCGAGGGGGGCGCTTCTTTCCTTTGGCGATCACAAAGGGTCGGGTTTGGCGATAGTAGCTGAGATTTTATCTGGGGCTCTTGTCAATGGGGGTACATCCACCCCACCAAATCAGACAAGGGGTACGATCCAGAATAATATGTTGACGATAATAATAAATCCCAAATCTTTAGGGGACGAAGATTTTTTTGTTAAGGAATTGGCAGAGATAACAGACTATGTGAAATCTGCACAACCGGCGACGGGCGTTGACAAGGTCTTGGTCCCCGGTGACCCGGAGCGAATATCAATTGTGAACAGAGGTCGGGATGGAATTCCACTTGATGATACTACCTGGGGAAGCCTCGTAGAAGCAGCAGTATCTGTCGGCATTCCAGCGGAGACCGCTTCCAATATGGTTGAGATTTTGAGTGTTTCCGACTGAGGTATCCCACAATAGACTGATGAGTAAGGGGTGGCCCACTAGATTAACAAACTCAGTAATAGCAGGTGGGCAATTGTAGCTTAAAGCGTACTAAGAGGATGATGGTGTGGAGAACAGTGGGGTGGAGTCGGGTAGCAAGGGAACATGGGGAGACCCCCAATCCTTGAGAGAATTGTGGCCGGAATTGGCCCAAAGGTTAGCCGGCCAAAAGTTTCACTTATTCCTTGATTTTGATGGCACACTTTCACCGGTGCGTAGACGCCCAGACCTGGCTAGTCTCTCACCAGAAATGTCGTCACGGCTTGTTGACCTAGCTTCGCATATGCCTCTTGCCATAGTTTCGGGGCGTGACCGTGATGATGTGGCATCTTTAGTTGGGTTAGGCGACCTTTTTTATGCGGGCTGTCATGGGTTTGATATCGAAGATTCAAGACTTCCGCGTCTGCCGGTACTGGATGGTCAATGTTCTCGGGACGAAATTATTAATCTCGGTTCCTCTGTTGCGGAAGCTATCTCCGAGTTTCGTGATGTTGTTTTGAAAGTGAAGCAGTGGGCGATTGCCGTACATTATCGTTCTGC
>CBFHQW010000132.1:0-1252 GCA_965658085.1 Candidatus Thalassarchaeum sp. | reverse complement strand
GGGTCTGGCCGTGGGCGGACCTTTGGGTGCAGTCGTCGGAGGGGTCGCTGGCAAGAAGGCGGTGAGCAAGCTGATGGGTGACGACGGCCCGTTCATCACTGAGGAAGGTCCCTCAGCAGTTGGCGCTTACCCACACCTGTACAAGACCGGTGATCTACTGTTCATCAGCGGCATGGGCCCGCGCTCTCCAGGCACCAACGAGATCCCCGGGGGTCCCGTCAAGGATGCAGATGGCAACACAATGGACTACGACATACGCGCACAGACTCACTCAGTCATCAATAACGTGCGAGTAATTCTCGAGGCACACGGCTCTAGCCTCGATAATGTGGTCGACATCTTGGTATTCCTCATCGACATGGAGCGCGACTTCCCAGACTACAATGAGGTCTATTCGCACTACTTCGAGGAAATCTTACCTGCCCGCACCACTGTGGCAGTAGAGGCCCTGCCTACCTCCATAGCAATCGAGCTAAAGGTCATCGCCAAGGCCTGATGCCGGGAAAAGGTTAGTCACCGCTGGTCTCTACTCAGGCCCGTGGAGACAATCAATTGCAAGCATGTTGGGCAGGGCCAAGCCGCCCAAGAGCCAAACGGCAAGGCTTGCAGGAGAGTCGCATTCAGGAACTCGTTCTACTGCTATGCCCACAGGCATTTGTATCCAGACGCGGAGACTAGGACGGAATACGAGAAGAGACGGAAGACACTATCGGAGGAAGACCCCGACTACGAACCTCGGATAATGAAGGCGATGCCCGAGGAACCCGAACCTCGTACCGGTCCATCCTTAGAACAGGAACCTCGCCCTCTGCCACCGGACTGGGATGCGATTCAGAAGGAGGAGGGCTGGTGGGACGATGCGCTCCCTGACGCAACCCCTGAGGAGAGGAAGAAGGAGGCCCTTGCGAACGCGGAGGTAGCCAAACGCTCACTGAAGGCCGAGGAAATCTACACGGTCGCATCCTTGGGAGGCGAAGTTACTGACGAGATGTTCGGCCGTGATTTCCAATCTTCAATAATAATGGGGGGCATCACGGGAGCTGGCATTTTGCTGGCAATTCCATTTCTCCCAGTAATCGTGCTGTTCATTCTAGGAGCTGCATTTAACGCGCCCATGCAGGGAGGAGGCGATGTTGCAACAGGTATGATTTCGTCAATATCAGAAGGCCTTTGGAAACCTCATATTTTCGCAATTTTCATCTTAGGGGGTTCATTTCTTGGCTTCGGCAACCACAGACAGCGCACGGAAGCC
>CBFHQW010000131.1:0-1283 GCA_965658085.1 Candidatus Thalassarchaeum sp. | reverse complement strand
CCGCTAACGCCTCATTATCCACTCTCCTGCCGAGCCAATCTTCGCCCAAACCCTCACAAGACACCGATGCTATACGCGCATCGAATCCATGATCAACTAGGGCATGCATGTGCTCGTGAGATTCGTGATGCCACAACGGACTGTATGAGATTATACCAAGGCGTTCGCACATCCTATCGACCCGCGTCTTTTGGTAGTCTGAACGGAGCGCTCCTGCAACAAGTGCGTCAAAGTTAGGCGTATCTGTCAAAATCTCAAGCTGCTCCGGCATATCCCAATCTTGCGGCCATGATTCAAAGAAAGCGGATTGGATATCGCTGTCCCCCCTCAGGGCCTCTTCCAACTCAAGGACCTCTTGCTCCTCCTCGCCTGAACTCAGCACTGGGAGCCACGGCACCCCCATAGACGCAGCCTGCAAGGCGGCCACGGCCGTTCCATTCAATTGATACATCATAGAATCATCTCCTGAAACGCAGACAGTCACTAGGCACTCTACTTCCCAACCTCTCATCATGGCCCACCATGCTGCGTAAGCCGAATCTTTCCCGGCAGAAGCTAGGACCGCAACCCGCATACTCCCGCGTATCGCTTCATCACCAAGAATGCCGCGATGCGCAAGACTCTATCCAACCAAGATTCATAAGACTCCGTCTTGGGTCCATCTCGTTGACCATGCAGCCCAGTGGACGCGGATATGACTCAGGAGTCTCTACCTTTTCACCAGACGGCAGGCTATATCAGGTCGAATACGCCCGAGAATCGGTGAAGAGAGGCACTACTACTGTGGGGCTGAAGTACCGTGACGGAGTCATTCTAATAGTGGACAAGAGAATTTCCAGTAAGCTGGTAATAGCCGATTCTATCGAGAAAATGTACCAGATTGATGACCATATTGGGATAACTACCTCGGGCCTAGTTGCGGATGCTCGACAATTAGTCGACCGTGCTCGCGTGCAGTGCCAAGTCAACCGTATGACCTATGGGGATTCGATAGCTGTCACATCCCTAGTCAAGAAGATGTGTGACCACAAACAGTCTTTCACTCAGTATGGCGGTGCACGTCCATTCGGAACCGCTCTGTTGATTGCTGGAATTGATGATGAAGGAATCCATCTGTTCGAGACCGATCCCTCTGGTGCCTACCAATCGTATCAAGCCGGAGCTATCGGCAGGGGCCGCTCTGCTGTCATAGACCACTTTGAGAGCAGCTGGAAGGCAAACATGACACAAAACGCAGCCATCAAGCTTGGATTGGAGGCTCTTAGGGAGTCCTTGGAGGATGA
>CBFHQW010000130.1:0-1481 GCA_965658085.1 Candidatus Thalassarchaeum sp. | reverse complement strand
TGGCAGAGTCCTGGGGAGCGGTTATTGAACGCATTAGACAGATTCACGTTTTGTTCATCGACCCGGCAGCGCTCGGCCCTATCTCACAGTTGGAGGGAGTCAATCAGTCTGATTTGCTGCACGAGATTCATCTGCGAGGGCTCGTATCTCACGTCTGCACTCTGGACAACCAGCGAGAAGCTCTCGTAGAGCACGCTCTGGGTTCGGCGAGAGTGCCAACGAGGGCCCCGGCCAACCCCTACGAGTGGCTGGCCGGGTTCATCTGCGAACTCCCCGGTTCGGGCCTAGGGCAGGCAGGTGTCGAACGTGCAGCCCGGGTCGCCGGAAATGCAGATTCACCCTCAGTTTGACACTGTTACCGGAGACCCCTTTTGAAGGGGGACCAGTTCGGCCCGACCCGCGGGGGGCGTGAGCATGCCATTGAGACTAGGTCCAGCTGGAGTTCCACTGTCTTGCAAGGGGCGCACTATAGTCGAGGGAATGGACGATATCACCTCTCTCGGACTAGATGCTATGGAGATTCAGACTGTACGAACTGTGCAACCAAAGAACTTCGACCAGTACTGGCAGGCTGGCATCTTATCTTGGAACTCAGATCTAGAAATGAACCTCCACGGGCCATACTACGCAGAGCTACTCGGCTCGCGCAGGGAACGTAATCGTACCCTGACTAAGATGGAAGCCAGTATGCAGGCTGGTAAGATAGTCAACGCTAGGCACCTAGTGTATCACGTCGGTCCCTACGGTGAGTACGAACCAGGGGTCGAGGCCAACGAGCAAGTCGCAAATGTCTTCGCCGGCGTAGTCGAAAGAGTGAATCAAATCTGGGGCGACAAATCCGAGGAGGAGGACTACGCTGCCTTCCCATGGGTGAACAAGGCGAAACCATCTCTGGTCGGTATCGAGACCTCTGGTCGGCAGGACCTATGGGGGACGGTGGAAGAGGTAATTGAGGTCTGCAACCACGTAGAAGGCACGGTACCGGTGCTCAACATGGCACACATCCACGCACGCGGACACGGCAGGATGAGGACCAGTGAGGATTACTCCGAGTTGTTTGAGCAGGTCCGCAAGCAGTACGGTGGCAAGAAGTTCTACTGTCACTTTGCTGGCATCGAACACAGGATGGGTAATGCCCTTCACTACACACAAATCAAGAAATCTGACCTCAAGTTTGAGCCGTTTGCTGAGTTCCTTGCCGAGGAGGGCGACTGGCTCGACATCACTATCATCTCCGACTCACCGCTGTTGGAGCATGATGCGATGTACATGCTCCAGCACTATGACAAGGCCAAGCAGAGATTACTGGAGATTCAGGCCCGTGACGAGAGGAGAGTCACGCTAGCCATTGAGGCGGGCATGTCTCCTGAGGAACTCAAGATGCTTGAGAAGGAGGTTGCAGAGTCCCGCAAGGATGACGGGGCTGAGACTGAGGAACCCGCCGATAAGAAGAAGAAACCAACTTCCAAGGCGGCAGCGAA
>CBFHQW010000129.1:0-1565 GCA_965658085.1 Candidatus Thalassarchaeum sp. | reverse complement strand
TGAGACGTATGGGTCAAATGCATTTACCTCCATTCCGAAGGCATGTGCTAACTCAGCTACTCCACGGGCAATTCTTCCGAATCCAATCAGGCCTAGACGCTTCCCTCCTAGCTCACTACCTCTGAGACGTTTCTTGGCCCAGTCCCCTGATCTGAGCGTCCTGTCGGCTCTAGCAACGTACCTAGTCGATGCAATTAGGTGTCCAATAGTCAGCTCCACCACGCTCTTTGTAGAGGCCCCTGGTGTGTTGCATACCACGACTCCGTTTGTAGTGGCAGACTCGACGTCGATGTTGTCTACCCCGACCCCGGCCCTTCCGATGAATCCTAGCTTACCTCCACTACACGACGCTTCGATTGCTTCTGACGTCATCTTCGTCGCGCTACGTACCACTACGGCGTCGAAATCCGCAAGTACTCCAGTTTGCAACTCTTCGACTTCGTAATGCCTGAGTACCACTTCGTGTCCCGCACTCTCTAATATGGACACGGCCGCATCGGCCATTCCATCGGTTACGGCAATCCTTCCCATACACCCTTTGTGCCCGAGGACTTCAATCAAGGTTCCCCAGAGCCCCCTTCCAACTAATCGGGAGAGTTCTTAGCATTCTACCGGTTGCGTGCGACAGATGACCTTTGAACTACCAGATCTGCCTTACAGCTACGACGCATTGGAACCTCACATAGACGCGTTGACCATGGAAATACACCATACCAAGCACCACAACGCATACACAAGCAACCTGAACGCCGCAATCGAGGCCAATGGTCTTGAGGGCAAGTCGATTGAAGAGCTGCTTGCCAATCACAATGACATTGCGGCCGTCAGGAACAATGGAGGCGGATGGTGGAACCACTGCCAGTTCTGGGAGGTGATGTCTCCCAACGACCCTAGTCATCGCAGCGGTGATTCATCACTTGGAGCAGGTTCACTAAGAGATTCGATAGAATCCTCCTTCGGGTCCTTCGACGAGTTCAAGCAGATCTTCCACAAGGCTGCGATGACTAGGTTTGGTAGTGGTTGGGTCTGGCTGGGGGTCAAGCGAGCCTCCAAAGCACATCCACGGGAATTGTGTGTTTGCTCCAGCCCCAATCAAGACAACCCGCTGATGGACGGGTGTTGCATACCAATCCTAGGGCTGGATGTATGGGAGCATGCCTATTACAAGAAGTACGGTCCCGGTAGAGCCACATACATCGAAGCATGGTGGAATGTCGTCGATTGGGCTGTGGTCTCCCACAGATACACAAAGACCAGATGATTCTGCCCATTATCGCCTCGGGAACCGCTTGGTTATTGGGGGGAAGGACGACCACGAGGCGTGGTTGCAACTTCCGAGGCGTTAGTGACTTCGACCCTCATTCTACTATCTCCTTTGATTCTAGCCCTACCATTGTCGGTGGGTTGGAAGTGGTGGGTTGGCTCCGAACCTGAGCATGAGCACTACATGGAGAAAGTTCGTAGGGTGCTGGATGCTGGTATTCCGTTGCGCAGGTACAGAGTGGAATTAGATGCCGAGGCACGTAGGTTCATGATAGACCCCGAGAGACAAGCTAGGATAGAAT
>CBFHQW010000128.1:241-1600 GCA_965658085.1 Candidatus Thalassarchaeum sp. | reverse complement strand
ATCGTCAGTCCCCTGCCCCCTCCCGGAGATAGTTGCGCGTCATATTCTATGTTTGACTCCCCTAGTAGGGTTATACCCAGTACCTTCTCCAACTTTGTTACCAACTCATCTGTAGGTCTTGAACCGTTCTCAATTCTTTGTATTGTGTTAAGTCTCTCATTCATCCTCATTGCCAGATCTTTCTGCTGCCATCCTTTGGAGACTCTTTCATTTCTGATTCGTACGTGAAAGTCACCCAATAATGTCCCTTTAACAGAAGGTATGTGTTGTCTACGAGTACTACCAGAATGCTTCTGTCGAGTTTCAGGATTTTCAGCTCGAGAGCTTCTAAATGGAGATTCAAATAATTCCAAACTCATGGAATCTATGCATCGTGAACAGGCTTCAACATTGACGTCAGAAGCAATTGCTTGTTGCGTCTGATGGGCATCGGAACCGCACAACTCACATGTTCCCATAACCCGGCAGAATGGGAATACGGGATTACCCTTCGGGTGGGAATGGTCAAAAACTCTGATGAGAGTAGAAGTTCGTGTCGAGCGAGGCAGAGGATGCACCCAAGGGCGACAATAGCCCGATACGTGAATCGCGTGATTCCATTAGAGGGGCTCTCACATCAGTACAGAAAGAGCTGAAGGAGCTCTCGGACAGTGCCCAACAGTTACTTACCGAGAAATTGTTTCTTGAGAACGAGTGTTCTCAATTAAAGAAGCGAGTAAACAGATTAGACGAAGAACTTAGAAATCTACGATCCCCTCCATTTGTAATTGGTTTTGTTCAGGATCGTATTGGCGACAATGCTGTTGTTAGAAGTTCGAATGGGACAGTCTTTCTTGTTACCGTCAATAGGCGTATTGATGAAGCCTCCATAGCACCCGGGGCAAGGGTAGCGATGAATCAAGATACTCTTTCGATTATCGAAGTTCTTGACAACGCGTGGGACCCACTGGTATCTGGTGCGGAGATTATAGATCGACCAGAAACAAGATTTACAGATCTGGGTGGGCTCGATGAACAAATATCCCAACTGAGGCAGTGCATCGAATTACCATTGGCTAGACCAGAGGCATTCAGAGAATTTGGCATTGATCCGCCTAAAGGAGTTCTCATCACGGGCCCACCTGGAACAGGAAAGACAATGCTTGCCAAAGCTGTAGCGAATTCCACAGAAGTCACATTCCTAAGCCTCGTTGGTTCTGAATTAGCCCAGAAATATATCGGAGAGGGTGGGCGTATGGTCCGCGAGTTGTTTGAATTAGCAAGAGCCAAATCTCCTTCCATAATTTTCATCGATGAGATTGACGCAATTGGATCGAAGAGGCTTGATGTTGCTACCTCCGGAGATAGGGAGGTTCAGAG
>CBFHQW010000128.1:0-231 GCA_965658085.1 Candidatus Thalassarchaeum sp. | reverse complement strand
CTGAACTTGACGGATTCGATTCACTGGATAATGTCAAGGTAATCGCTGCTACAAATCGCCCTGAATTACTTGATGCGGCGCTACTTAGACCGGGTAGATTCGATAGGATAATCACCATAAATAGTCCAAATTCAGAAGCAAGGGAATTGATTTTTGAGGTGCATTGCAAACACATGCCACTTACGGACGGTGTGAGTTATCGCAAACTATCAATTGCTACTGAAGGTTACA
>CBFHQW010000127.1:0-1640 GCA_965658085.1 Candidatus Thalassarchaeum sp. | reverse complement strand
CGAGCGTGGGGTTGAGTGTTACGGTCGTTGAGCGCGACTCTATAGGGAGTCATGCTTCTGGGAATGCCCTTGGACTCCTTAATCCAACTAGTGGCACCGGAAGCATAGAATACTTGAGTCATCAATCGTTCGTTATGCATCAAGAAATGCTGGAAGAGGTTGAACAAGAATCTGGTGTTGACGTGCAGGCACTGCACGTGCCTCACATTGAGTTGGCTTTAAAGCAGTCAGAGGTTCCTGCAATGACGCAAGAACATGATCGTATCGCTGCTTTTCCAAATTTTACTTGTGATTGGATTCAGCCCGATGAAATCAGAAGACTCGATTCCAGAATCACGCATGAAGTTTATGGCGGATTGTTTATCGATAAAGTGATTGCTATAGATAGTTACAACTTTACCTTGGCGACTGTGCAAGCTGCCGAATTTAAAGGTGTTGAGTATGTATTGGATGAAGCGGTCGGATTGGTTTATGACAGAGATCGTGTGACGGGAGTGATGGTCGGTGACGATTGTATAAATTGCGGCACTGCAGTACTGGCGCTTGGTCCATGGTCAGGTGCTGTGAGTGCATGGGTCGACATTGATATTCCTGTTGTACCTCAAAAAGGGGAAATACTTCGAGTTGAAGGGTTGAGTCCAAGGCTTGATTTTCACATTCATGGATTTACTCTAGGGAGTTCGTGTTCCATTCTCCAAAAAGCTGATGGTGCGATTTGGCTGGCGGCAACAGTGCAGGACGATACTGGTTTTGATGTGACCCCATCCCTGGATGCGCGTGAGTCTCTGACTCTGCGAGGTATCCGAATGATGCCCGAATTGGAATGGCAACGTATGTTGCTGCAGACAGCTTGTATGAGACCTGTTACGCCTGATGGCGATCCTATATTGGGTAAGATCCCTGGTAAAGAAGGATTGTTTATCGCTTCAGGAACTGGCGGTCAAGGAATTTTACTTGCACCCGTAATAGGTAGTTCTATGGCTGACCTGATTTCTACTGGCAAAAGTGATATCGATATTACGCAGTTCGGTATGGAACGATTTTTAGCTATTTAGTTCTCTGATTGCATTCGCACCATTTCAGCAGCAAACCATAGCGCCATTGCTCCGCCTCTTTCATCGACTCCATCAGTGTATGGACGCTGGATATATTCTTCGAGGGATCCGAGTGGTCCGGTACCGACGCAAACTTGTTTTATCGAGCCATCTTCACCGATTCGCTGAGAGACAGCGTCCCATGCCCGTTCCACCGTTGACAACCAAACATCACTTAGCCAATGGTGCCTAATACCCCGGGCGATAGAGCATCCAATCATGGAAGTGGCGCTGTGCTCGAGATACGTCTCGGGTCTATCGATGACTTGCCTCCACATCCCTGATTCATCCTGGTGCGTTACCAGACCTTCAAGATGTTGCAGGTGAGTTTGCATTAACTTTGAGCGAGAAGGATGGTTTATCGGGAGATAGGTCATCGCTTCGGCATACCCTAATGCAGCAAATGCGTTGCCACGCCCCCAAAAATACGGGGAAGTCTTGCAATGCCACCATAAGTTATTTGACTGGAGAGTAGTAAAGGATTCTAAAAATTCTGTTAAAAGGTCAACGTATTTTGTTTTGCCGGTGCTGTGGAAAGCTCTTCCG
>CBFHQW010000126.1:0-1649 GCA_965658085.1 Candidatus Thalassarchaeum sp. | reverse complement strand
TGTATGGCTAGAATGGTTATCATTAGCTCCGTGGTTGTAACTCCCAATACAGTGGAGCCGAATACACCACCCATTGCTGTAACAGTGTTAATCCCATCTATGAAGAAGAAAAAGGCTAGCATGTAGATGAAAAGTGTGCGGAACTTGCTTACTTCTTTGAGAGTCTGGACTACCTGCTTGTAAGCATCTCCCAAAGCAATGGCTTCTTCCTCTGCTTCCAGAGGTGGTTCGGGTACGTACTTGAAGGTCAATAGCGCGAAGCCATACCACCAAATTCCAGCAGATGCTAGACAAAGACGAATGACGAAGTCACCACCAATCCCCAAGACAAGGATGAAGTGTACCAGAAGAAGAATGCCTCCTCCAAGGTACCCGTATGCGAAAGCACGATTGGAAATGTCGTCCATCTCATCATCGGTACCCATGTGAGGTAGCATGGCGTTGTAGAACACACCAGCTCCATTCAGACCTATGTTAGCAAGAACGAAGAAGACCATTAGCCAAATCCATTCAGATCCCCCGTAAAGGAAGTCAAATCCGATAAGGAAAGTTGCGCCTGCTCCGATATAGGTCAAATATCTGAGCCACTTCATTTTGATCGGTTTTTTATCTGCCATTACACCGAAAGCTGGGGCCAGAATAGCCACCAATAGGGTGGCAGCAGCCACAGCATAAGCCCAGACAGCATCTCCCGTCAACTGAATAGACCCAATAGTGGTGGTAAGTCCGTTAGCCTCTAGGAACAGATATGCATACCAAGCAGGCAGTATTGCTACTGTGACGCTGGTCTCAAAAGCCGACTTTCCCCAATCATAGAATGCGTACCCTTTGACTGCTTGTGGGTCCGACGCGCGGTCCAATTCTACTGTCTCTGACATGGTAATACCTACGCGGCGGTGAGGGAACAAGGGTTTGAGCATTGGGGAGGCATCGAAGGAAACCAGTCCGTGCATTCTTGGGCCTATTGCCCTTCGAATCATCCAGATGAGTTGGGAGCAGCCACCTGAGAACTCCCTAGAGTCCTTGGTCCATGGGATGCAAACATCTGATGGAGTTGAGTTCGATCTGCGACTGTCTGCCGATGGTGAACTGGTTGTTTATCACGATACACGGACCGCCGACGGACGCTATCCCGAGTGTGAGGAAGCATCATCGATGCCTGACTATGTGTGCAACCTAGACGATCTTCTAGCCGAGCCTAGATTCGTAGAACCTTGGGTGAGTGAGGGGAAGTTTGCGTGTATAGAACTCAAGATACCTCATCCCAATAGTGGAAAAGTAGGTGGGATGTTCTCAGGAGAAATGAAAATCGACCACATGAAGAGAATGATAGAGATTGTCGACGAGTCAATTCTTCCCTTAGAACTCAGTTCTTCCGGAGCAGTGGTCTATTCATTCGAGCCTCGGCTGCTCAAAGCCGCTGCTAGGACCAGCAGCAAACTTCGATTCGCCAGACTGGTGCCATACCTCAGGCCGTGGGGAAGCAGTTTTGTCAAGAGAGTATTTGCCTCCCCCTATTTCATCGGACTCTCGTTGCCTCGACTAATGGCAATGCAGCGGAGAGCCGGTGCGCCGATGCTGCCTGCAGCTCTGGATTATCTGGACGGTAGCAAGCGTCACCTGACGATAGGCACTACTGTAGGTCTGCA
>CBFHQW010000125.1:0-1653 GCA_965658085.1 Candidatus Thalassarchaeum sp. | reverse complement strand
GACCTCTGGCGATAGCTGAACCAAGACCCGTCTTGAATAACGACGTAGTAACAACCGAACTTGTCGTCTCCAATGACGGCAACGTTCCGATGCAGTTTGTAGTACAGGCTTTCTCGTCTCTAAACACATGGCCAATCCAGATTTCAGAGGGCTCGGACGTGCAATCGGAAGAAATCGCACTTGATATTCCTGCTGGGGCATCCTCCATTGTTACTATCGTCACCATAGTTCCTCCTGCTGCAGACATGGGGGCATCCAATACCATCACCATACGCACGACCCTCGACGGTGGCCCCACTGTCACCAACGCTACACGTCTAGTGGTGCAAGAGATTGCTACATTGGACCTCTCGTGGAACCCCATCATGGCCATCGCTCTGGGAATTCCGGGGACGGCTAACATATACGCCCACAACACGGGTAATGTCGAACTCGATATCAGTCTGACAATGGGCACCCTTCCCGACGGTTGGTCGGGAGGGTTCCTTTCGGGCAGGGATTTCTCAATGGAGATGAACCAAGAGGCCACTATAGCTGTCGGCATCGATCTTCCTGGTAGCCTCCCTGTTGGGCCCGCAGGTCAAACGGTTTCAGTCATCATCGAAGTAACCCCTCCTTCTGGTGACGACGTATACATTTACACGGTGGAGATGGAAATCGAGGTAATTTCCTCGATATGGATCGGCGTGTCTTGTGATTCACCGTCGTTTGAGGACATCGGGACCAATGGGTGGACATTCGAAGTCATAGTAACCAATCTGGGAAACTCTCCGGCCGAGGTAATCATCCGGTCTGACGACCTAGAGGGCTGGGAAGTACAAATTAGTCAGGCCCAACCAATGTTTTTGGAGGCAGGAGAATCCTCCGCAGTGTCAGTTACCGCAACCCCCAGTGAAGGGGCTTCGAATGGTCTAACTTACATTCAATTCACTACCAACTCGACCTACTCAGGTGGCGGACTCCCTACCATTACGGAAGGCACCCTGGAAGTGAGTATAAGCAAGGCTAGGGATTCCAACAGAGGCGGACTCGGCGGTATACTTGACAGCCTCGGACTTCCTGATTGGACCCTAGCACTGACCTTCCTTATCTTGTTGGGATCCATCGTAATCTCGGGAGCGAGGATGCGTAAATCCTCGACGACTTCCCTAAGCCCCGAGGAGGAACTGATTCCCGAGGGTTCGGCACTACTGGCCGGAACTCAATCCGAGCGAAAGGCAGCCGCCTTGGAGACTTCAGCCTCAGGAGAGGTTCTGACTGGTGGGGTCAGCGACGATGAGATCCAAGCTGCCATAGCCCAGTCGTCTCCGATGCTCAAACCACCTTCTAGCAATGAGGGAGCCCCACCCTTGCCCCTTGGCGGTCTACCTGATGGCTGGTCAATGGAACAATGGACTTCGTACGGTCACCTATGGTGGGAGCAGAACAAGCCTTAGTCTGCGCTTTGCTTATCACTCGGACCACTCTCGAAGTACCATGAGTGACTCGATTGTGCTGTTCGGCCCCCCTGGTGCAGGCAAAGGTACTCAGGCCAGTAGGATTTCATCCCTTACTGGAAAGCCCCAGGTATCGACTGGAGATATGCTTCGTGCCGCTGTAGCTTCAGGCTCTGAAATGGGGTCTGAGGCCAAGAGTTACATGGAAGCTGGCCTA
>CBFHQW010000124.1:0-1813 GCA_965658085.1 Candidatus Thalassarchaeum sp. | reverse complement strand
GTGTGGCCTCCCCCACGGGTCCCCCGGCGAGAGTGACGCTGGTGCGGGAGGATAATGGGCGGCGCCACGCCGCCACCAATTGCGTCACGAACTCGTGGGGATGTTGACGGTTTGTGAGAGGTTGTCCTCTGTAGGTCTCACCAGTCTGAAAGATTTCGCTGTAGCCGTCACCGCCCAATGTGAGTGGTTCGAGACTGAGCATGCCTCGAAACGTGAGGGTGCCGTTGCCACCGGCCCGACTCGCCATGCCCATCCACCAGTTTTGTGAGACAAACTCTTGTCCGTCCAGTGGTTTAGGTTGATCGGTGAGTGTGAGAAAGACGACTCCATCCTGCATGATTCTCCACCGGCTAGGTGGGGTGGCGTGTTGCGTCTGGTGAGACTCCTGATTGGTAGAGTGAGACGCCGGACCAGCGGGGTCCTGAGATGCCTCAACGGTGGCAGCCAGCGAGACTGCGAGAAGTAGAGTAAAGGTACATTTCCAGCAAGTTGATGCAGAGTAGACACGCTTTTCCATGTAGCACCTCGATAAATCGTCGGGGTTTGAAATACTTCTAAGGCTGAGTGGGTGGTGAGAACCCGAGATGCTACACCTAAAGTCGGAGGGTTTTAGCTGCTGGTGAAATCGACGAGTGAATTACCTGTATCGGGAGTGTGGACGAATGCGGGAAGGCGACTACGGCCAGTTGAACGAGCGTCAGGTGGGGCACGACCAGCTGGAGATTGTCTGAATCTGAGAGATATGTGCTTGAAGGGGTTACGCGAACACCAAAATGCGTCCGCTCACACGAAGGAGCCCGGTCAGGGAGCTGAGAGTCCTGAGAATCGTTCGAGTCCGGATGAGCCGGACAGTGCGTGGCGTTCGGCAGCGAATCATGTTTTGCGGCGAGGTCTATTGCATCCGCGGGGCCGCATGCAATCAGACAAACGGGAATCACGATGGGTAGAATCGCAATGGTCACACTACGTCGCCGCCACCGTGTAACAGCGAACTTCACACGCTCACAATACTTGAGTTGGACGGTCGTCGTCCATCGTTGGAGAGACATTGGTGACCGGCCGGTCGCAGATGACTCACCGACTGAGTCGAACCCGTGATGGATACCGTCGGCGATTGTTCCATGGTCTCGACACGCTGTTCTACCGAGTGCTTCGAGCTGTCTAACCGGAGCAACCAATGGCTCCTCTCCATAATTTGGTCCAGGAGTGGAACACCATACACCCTCGCTCACCCCCGTTCCCGTTGAACCACCCGACGCTTCGTGCTAACTTAACTTGAGCGATTTATTCTAAGCGGGGGAGGTAACTGATGCGAGGATACCGAGCAGTGGAGAACCGCTCTTGATTCACCCAGTGACATCCAGAATCGGACTTCTCGGCTTTCATTATGTTTCTTTATGTCTCTGTCTAATTCTGACCGCCTGTGCGTCAGTGCCTGTCGCGTGGATAGATGTACCGCTGGCGGATCATGTCTACTTTGAGACCCGTCCTACTTATCGGACGGACCAGATAGAAATTCCAGTTCCTGCCAACTCAGACTTGGAATACATGCTGGAGATGAAACAAGGACATTCAGTTTCTTATGAGTGGCGATCGATAGACATCTCGAATCCTGAAATGCTCCTTGCGGAGTTTCATGGTCACACGGTCAGAGATTCTGAAGAACCTGGAAATGTCATGCTTTTCAAGCAAGGCCGAGGCGAGACATCAAATGGCTATCTGGTCGCACCTTTTGACGGCATACATGGGTGGTATTTTTCGAACGAAACGGATAGTGATATCAACATCACTCTTTCACTGTCCGGTTTCTACT
>CBFHQW010000123.1:0-1833 GCA_965658085.1 Candidatus Thalassarchaeum sp. | reverse complement strand
ATACGTAATCTGTTCAGACGATGATTCCGATAACCACTCTTATCGGACACACTGTATCTTGATTTTGGAGGTGTAAATGCCATTCAACCTGTATACCGGAGATTATAGATTGAAAATAACCATAAATAGGTTCATAATGTAAGAAACATGAAACTAGATTTGAAATTATCTATTCAAATTTACAATGGACCCACCAATAATCGTTGTGACTATTGGGTTCTCTCCTGGAGTCTGGCACCACCCATCGACTGATTGAGACCATAGTATGTTGAGGTCGGCTCGACTACTTTCTACAATAGTGCCGTTAATGGTCGGGTCATCCAAAGTTGTCGAGGGGTTCCTCGTAGCAGCTACAAGTGCAGCAAACGGATCGAGGCCCATACGTGTTGTGGCTAAATTGCCAATGAAAGGCATCGATAAAATGCGGCAGTTGGGATTGTAGTCTGTTGCAAGCGAAAAAGCCCAATTATTCTCAATGCATTGATTCAATGGCGAATCTAGGGGTTTACCTAGCACATAGGGCGTTCCCGGGAGGAAAGTCTGCATTGTACCGTTATCCGATGCAGCTTGCCTAGACTCCACAGATGACTTGGCCGCATGATCTCCACTAACTGATCCCAGTTCCGCTGCTAAGGCCAGTCCACCAGAATCTTCGAATTCATCCACATGTAATCGTGATGGAATTCCATGTTCAGTAGATGCTCGGACAATATTTTCAGTCTCATCATTTGTGTACCATCCCTCCTCACAGAACACATCGACCCATTTTGCAATACCCTGCTCCGCTACTGCAGGTAATTGTGAATTAACCAATTCTTCGAGGTACTCACTACGTTGGCGTCCATACGGGAAATCATGTGCACCGAGCCATGTCGGTAGTAACTTGACTATGCTAGAATCATCGATGGCTTTCATTGCCTCTAGTAATCTAAGTTCTGCCTCGGTTTCCAACCCATACCCACTCTTGGCCTCAATAACAGTAGTGCCGGTCAAGACGGCTTGATTTGCCCTTGCCATCCCGATTCGACATAAATCACTCAAAGACATACTGCGAGTACTCTGAACTGTCTTTGCTATACCACCTCCTGCTTCGGCAATTTGGCGATAAGTCATCCCTGCCTGTCTGAGGCGCATCTCAGATGAACGATCTCCACCCCAAAGTAGGTGTGTATGGCAATCAACTAGCCCAGGGATAATCGCTTTGCCTTTAGCATCGACAACTGTCAAATTCCCTGATATTTGTTCTGAACCATCCCACCATGGTGCGAATTCCGACTGGAGGGATTCGGAGTCCCCTAAAATATGGAATTTTGTATCCTGTATCATAATGCCATGTCCGGCAGGTAATATGTTGGCCTCCCTATCGAACATCCCTGCGCCAACAAGTGGTTGGGTAGTGTCTCCAGAACCCATATGTGCGACTTCACCACAGTTGAGTATCAGTACGCCCATGAGCCCCGACATACACGATGCTTGAAAGCAGTGCCTGCTTGGAAGTGATGTAGAATATGATACTAGGCATCGAGAGCACTGCCCACACCCTGTCTTTTGGAGTGGTTGAAAATGATGGTCGCGCTAAGCCTTCCGTGTCGAACCTGTTTAGGCCCGAAGAAGGGGGAATTCACCCTCGTGAGGCTGCTGATCACCATTCCAATGTCGCTGGAGAACTACTATCTGAAGTGATGGCGAAAAATTCTATCAGTAAATCGGACATTACTGCGATAGCGTTCAGCCAAGGCCCGGGGCTTGGTCCCTGCCTGAGAGTGGGGGCTTCTGTAGCCAGGGCACTAGCAAAATCTTGGGAGATCCCACTAATCGGTGTTAACCACTGTG
>CBFHQW010000122.1:0-1888 GCA_965658085.1 Candidatus Thalassarchaeum sp. | reverse complement strand
ACGAATCGCCGTACTCGAAAGCCGACATACAAGAATGTATCAAGCACGTTGTCGATGTCAATTGGGGCGACAAGACTGATATTTCGCCGGACATAAAGATGACAATGGAGAACGCCGGACACATTCTTGGCTCATCCAGCGTCTACATGCAAATTGGAGAGGGCAAGGGTGAACACAAGTTGCTGTTCTCAGGCGACATCAAGTACGAGAAGTCTTGGCTCTTCGATGCGGCAACAGTCAGGTTCCCCAAGGTCGAGACCCTAGTAATAGAATCGACTTACGGCGGGCCTCAGGATATCCAGCCCACAAGGCAGCAGGCCAGCCAAGAGTTACAGGATCTCATCATCGATGCACTTGGGAGAGGGGGCAAGATATTCTGTCCTGTGTTCGCAGTTGGCCGATCTCAAGAGGTCATGATAGCAATAGACCAGTTATTCAAATCGGGCAATGTCAAGCCTGTTACCGTTTGGCTCGATGGAATGATATCCGAGGCCACAGCAATTCACTCAAGCCATCCGAACTTCCTCAATAGAGATCTCCGCCGTCAGATGCTGAAGGGAGGTCCAGAGAACCCTTTCAACTCATCATGGTTCAAGCAGGTCGACTCGCGCGAGCAAAGGGATACGATACTCCTCGATCCTAGCCCCTGTATCGTCCTCGCTACCAGTGGAATGATGACTGGAGGCCCCATTGTTGAGTACTTCAAGCACTGGGCACCGGAGCCCGGCAATACTCTGTGCTTTGTTGGATACCAGGCTTCGGGAACATTGGGTAGGCGTCTACAGCAGGGCCATGCCCAAGTTCCTCTAATGGACAAGGGGCAGACTCTGATGATAGATATCAGGTGCAACATGGTGACTATAGACGGCTTCAGTGGCCATTCAGACAGGAACCAGCTGTTCGACTATGTTGCTGCTCTAAATCCGACCCCCCGAAAAATCATCTGTCATCACGGTGACCCTCAGACCTGTAATGCCTTCCGACAGGGTCTGAGGGAACGCTTCAGAGTGCAGACCTATGCTCCCGCTAATCTGGAGACACTCAGACTCACGTAATTACAGGACAGGGATGTCGAAACCGGATTCAATTGGATCTGGGACATCCTTCTCTCCCTCATCGGAACCTTCGTCATTCGACCACTCCCCAGTCTCCCCTGAATCAGTGCCCTCCCAAGGCGCTGTGGGACTGAGCGCCATCGCCAGAGCCAGCGGAGTCAGCAGGAGAAATCCCCAAGCCTCGGCGGTAAGCGTCCCTTCGGCAACGAAGCTGTTCGCCGACATCCCTACTAGGAGCACAGCGAGCACCCAACCGACAACCACTCTGAGCCCTGCCATGTGCCCCGCACAGGTCTGGGATACATCAAACCGGCCCAGTAAAGTTCGGGACAAACTATTGTACCGTGATATTGTGGCTCTAGTGTGGATGAAGTCTGGATACTAGTCAAGTGCATCTGTGGCAACTCGTTTGGCTCTAGAAAAGCCTCGTTCTCATCATGCCCTCGATGTGGCTCATCAAAGGGTAAGACGCAGAGGGAGTTTCAGTCCCCCAAGAATCTCGCCGAGGCGGTAGCCGCATCCAACCTTCCTTCACAAATCAGTCAAGAGGTAGAATCCCGTATCGCCGCTGATCAGAGCCGAAGGGCTGTTGCAGGAGAGAAGGCCAGAGGCGGCCCGGAGGCCATACGAAGGATAATGCGACAGTCAACCGGAAGTGATGGTAGGCTGACTATCCAAATGCTCTCCTCAGAATTGGAAAAAGAGGGCTATACCGAACCGTCCGCAGAGCAGATCATTGGGCAGGCCGAGATGGAAGGTATCCTATCCCGGGTCGATTCCGAAAGTTGGTACTGGCTCTAGTAACCTTCATGCGACTCATTCTTCTGGGCAGG
>CBFHQW010000121.1:0-2010 GCA_965658085.1 Candidatus Thalassarchaeum sp. | reverse complement strand
AGTAGAACGATGGGTTGCCCGTGGTACCGCCGATGTCGCACAGGTTCGACTGAGAGTAGACGTTGCCATTGTTGGCCGCTTCGACGTGCCACGTGTTGTATGAGGTTCCTGATACCCCCCAGCCGTTGGTAAGGTACCCAGATTCGAAGTCGCCCTCGAAGTTGGCCATGTTGTCGGTCGGGTAGAGGAACATGTCGCCTCCAGCGTCTGTGGTGTTGACCGAGGAGCCGTCACAGGTCCTTTCCTGGATGCCTGTGGTGTTGCCTGCGCACTGCACGAGATCCATCATGTGCGAGCGTACGTGGGTGTCGTTGCCCCAGATTGTGTTTGGGCCGTAAGACAGGGTGCCAGCCACGGCTATTGGTATGATTCCAGCGCTGACGCAGGCGTCGTGGGCCTCACTGATGCTTTGGTAGTCATCTGGCGCCTGAGACTGCTGGGTGGATCCGCTGCCAGAGCCGCCGTACGGGCCCTCATCAGCGACTGGGATGATGAGTTTGGTCGCGTTGGGGTTCCAGTGGTGATCCAACTGAGTTGGTGGATTACCGGGGGTCAATCCAGAGTTATCGCGCCATGACAAGCATGCCCAAGTTGAGCCTGGGCCCCACATCTCGCTGTTGTAGCTCCAATCCGTTGGAATAGACAGGGACGAGTTATTGTACATCACCGCACCAAGAGATCGGATGCCGCCAGTAGTGTCCGAGGCGTTCTGGCCAAGTGAGGTGGTTCTTGGACCCGCAGAGCCACTGCCACCGGATATGTAGCCATCTTCGCAGTTCTTGTGTGAAGCGGCGTAGGACATCTGCCCACTGAGAGCGTAAAGTGTCTCTAGTACGGTTATGCTCGCCTGCTCAAGCAAGGGCTTGACGCCTTGGAAGTAGTCGCCGCTGGTCAGATTGCCGCCGTAGAAAACGGCGCACATATCCTCCCACTCGGTGCCCATCGAACCAGAGGAGTCGATTAGACCAACGTACTCAATTAGGCTACCACGAGTGTCCTCCCAAACCACAATTACCGTGTTGTTTGCACCCATCGAAATAGCAGGGTTGCCCTTGAAACCAAGAGCGGGGGTGATGATTGAATTGTTGATCATGACGTCGAAAGTGCCTGATGAGTCGTAGGTCAGCATGGTGTAGTAAATCAGTGGTGTACCGAAGTACAGCATCTGCGGGTCGTAGGTGTCGACCCAGACCACGTGGGCGCCGTCGTAGGAGTCGATAGCGATGTCCGGGTCGCTGCGAACACCAGTGCCGTCAGCAACCGTATACGATACTAGTGTCATGTTGGCGGTGTCACCGGCGTCGCCGTCGCGGTCATCCAGCGACGGGTCTAGCAGGACGTAGAGAATCTCGAGATCGGTTATCGCCCAGACAATGTGGGCTCGTCTATTTGAGTCGATTACTAGAGAAGGGCTCGAGACTGCGGTGGAGTTATTTGCCCCAATCAGAGTGTTGGAAATTAGAACAGTGTCGACACCATTGGTTGCGATGAGTGCGTACTGTAGCAGCGGCTGCGAGCCGTTCTCAATCCACACCAAATGGACCCTGTTGAGATCATCCATAACGCCGGTGACCTCGGCCGGATTCGATGTGTTAAGATTGGACATGATGGTCTGTGTTGCTGTGTTGTTGAGTGTGTTGTTGGCCGTGTCCTGACGACTCTCGACTGGTTCTAGGAACGAGAGATCGGTTGACATTGAGGGTGCGAATAAGGAGGCCATCATCACGAATGCTAGGAACAGCGTAAGCTGCTTCTTCCGTGTACTCTCGTATCTAACATGCCTAGTCGGCCGGTTGTATCTGTCTTGGGCGGGCTGTCGAACCATGCTTGGCCAAAGTCAGAAGTACCCATAGTAGGGTCGCCGGACAGGTCCGACAAAGCACGATTTCAGGGGTATTTTTAGGACTGCAGTGCCACGATGCGTTGCTCGTGGATTCGTTCCCACGGGAAGTCATCCCGGTCTGTGGGATTACGTCCAAAGTGACCGCCTGAGGCTGTAGCGAGGTAAAT
>CBFHQW010000120.1:0-2135 GCA_965658085.1 Candidatus Thalassarchaeum sp. | reverse complement strand
TCCGGTAGACCAGCCCCAGACGGAGGCGATACCGATTCCGATGATTATCGATCCCTTGATTCCCCTTGCCATCATCACGGCTATCGCGATGAGGCAGACCATGGAGATGAGTGCGCCGTGGTCGTACTGGAAGGTCTCGGTTGCTCCGAGATTCACCAAAGTAGCTCCGTCGTCCTGGATCCAACCCATCTCTCGAAGACCTATGATTGCCAGGAACATGCCGATAGCGGCTAGGGCTACTTGCCAAGATATACCCATGCCGAGGACCACTGCGAACGTAAAGTACGCATTCAGTCCCATTCCAGGGGCTAGTGCGAACGGTAAGTTCGCGTAAAGCCCCATTATCGTACAGCCCACGAAGGCGGCAATTGCCGTCGCGAACAGTGCGTCATCGAAGGGGATCCCTGCAACCGAGAGCATGGCTGGGTTAACCAAAAGGATGTACGCCATTGTCAAGAATGTCGTCACCCCAGCCCTAATCTCTGCATCGACAGTAGTTCCCGCTTCTGTCACTCCAAATTGTTGATCTAATGCTTCCATTTTTTCACCTTATTTTCTACTATACCACAGCTCTCGCCTAGGTAGACCGACTGATGCCCTGAGCGGCCTATGAATGGTTCGGAAGAAAAAAAGGCTCATTCTAGGATTAACTCGACTCTATTGGTAGGGAGGTGGACCTTCATTTCCTCTGCAAATGCTGTGGAAAGGGCCTCTCTACCCTCCTGATCCGCATGAAAAATAACAACATGACGAGGCGCGCATGCACGTGCGAAGGAAGTGAGTTCTTTTTGTCCCGCGTGATTTGATAGGGAGAATTGTTCAACATCAAGATCGATTGGTGTGATGTTTCCAAATATTCGTAATTTCCCTTCATCTAAGAGTAAGCGGCCACCAGACCCCTCTGCTTGGTACCCCGTCAGTAGAATGGCATTGGCCCTTTGGTGCCTGAGTCTATTGGCATACCAAATTGAAGGGCCCCCATCGAGCATTCCACTCGTAGTCACAATGACATTTGCATCCAAGGCTTTTCGACGGTCAGATTTTCCCGAGACGCGTCGACACCAACGCCAGGTCTTACTGAGTCCCTTCGGCTCTCGTATCGATTCGGGGTGTTCCATCCATAGCTGTGTAACTCTCGTCCCCATCCCATGGTAATGTACCTCTAGATTGGGTGCTTCTCTTCGGAGAATCCTAAGGATATCCTGACCTCGGCCAGAAGCGAATGCGGGGACAAGGGCGGTGCCGCCTCGATCCACAACCTCGAGGACCTTTCTGACAAAACGTTCCTCTTCTTCTATACGAGGTGGGTGTATTCGGTTACCATAAGTTCCCTCAAGGAATAGTATATCGCATTCAACTGGTAATGCCCCCAAAACGTTTGGGCTGGCCCTAGTATCCATATCCCCTGACCAAAGAATGCGCAACTCCGGTGTCTCTATCTCAACCATTACCGCACCAGGAATATGTCCAGCCCGGTGAAATCTGCACTTCCATGCTCCGATTTCAAACCACTCACCTATCTGATGAGTTGTCCAAGCCTGGAGTGCTTCTCCTAAATCCCGCTTATCCCATGCTAAAGGATATCCTTCAATCTTTGAGACCTTGTATGTATCTCTCCACATTACTTCTGAGAGAGATGCGGTGAGAGGGGAGGCGTGTAATCTAGTACCAAGGTGCCCAACCAGCCAAGGTGCCATTCCAATATGATCAATATGACTGTGAGTAATTATTGCATGATCCACACTAGGACACTCTGCAGGATATTTTGGGGGACGTGTTGGGGCTAATCCATAGTCAATTAGAAGGCGCGTTCCTGTAGAGTCCTCCAAGATGCAGCCGACATTGCCAACTTCATCTCCACCTCCTAGGAAGAAAGCTCTCAGACCATGCTTAACCGGCTCATCAGGATAGGTGCTTGTACGACCAGGAGTATAGAGGACCATGGGGGGGCGTATCGTTCATCTTTCATCAGGCAACCGCTCCATCCCTCTCATTTCCAGTCGAAAGGTGAACTCTTCGTTGTGTGATCATTAGTTTACTAAGAATGTTTAATTCATATATTCTACATAACACGATTAGCTATCGAAATAAGATTAGATATTCATGTTCATATCGAATCATCTTCTAAAATATCT
>CBFHQW010000119.1:0-2136 GCA_965658085.1 Candidatus Thalassarchaeum sp. | reverse complement strand
TCATTAGCGTGCAAAGAAGTGTTGCTTTCAGCTTAGACTTCATACGTCGTGCGTGTAAGTATAGACTATTTAGTATCAATGTAAAATGTGTCTGTAAACACCATTTGGACTAGTTTGAATGAATTCATATCATGATATTATGAATCGAGTTACTGCTAGCATCCTTCTCTGCAGGTGCGACAAGAAATGGTGGACGTGCCGAGATTTGAACTCGGGGCCTCTTCCATGCCAAGGAAGCGCGCTTCCAGGCTGCGCCACACGCCCAGTGGCCGGGCCACCGACGACGGCCATTTAAGGAGAATGGGGCACGCTGTGGCGTGGTCGAAGACGGAAGAGGGTCGAGAGCAGCAAGCGAGCCTGAGCTACCCGAGGGGCTTCTCGACGAACTGAAGGAGGTGCTCGGAGAGGACGATGCTCCATTCCTGCGGCACCTTGGCAAGCACCTGACAATCGAGTGGCTCCCGGATGAGGAGAGTCGCCTTGGTATGACCAGATTCGAATTCGACCCCAATGAGCTGTTCAGACGGCGCCGCCTGAGGGTTGCCCCGGGTGCTGTCACTATCGGCCTCAATCCTGTTCTTGCTGAAGATGAGATGCTGTTCCGCCATACTCTCGTACACGAGCTACTGCATGCAGCGGGGATGGTTGAGCACGGTGGCAACCACGCCGAGCTCGTCAAGAGAATCGCACCTGCTCCTAGCCTGGCAGAGTCACCTGTCCTCAGAAGGTTGCGTCAGGAGGTGCTCGACAGCCTTCCTGAGAGGCAGTGGATCTGCGGCAACTGCGGGCACACATGGGAGAGAGTCAGAGTTAGTGCCCCCACAAGATGCCCCAAGTGTGCGCGCCCATTCAACTCCAAATAGGGCAACTACCTTGAGTCGGAGTGTAGTGTGAGCTACGTGGATATTCCGACCACCCAAGATGAGTTGCTTGAGTTACTCGTTGACTTCGGTCGCGAGACCTATCCTACTCTGATGGCTATCATCGCAATCGCCGTGTACTCTGGATTTGTCTTTATGTTCTACCGAATCCTCGCCAAGAAGGACCTGTTGACTCTAGATTTGAGCAAGTATGCTGACGACTTCGGTGGCAAAGTCAAGAAATATCTGAGAAGCATGTTGTTCGTCGTCCAATACATCGTCGTCGTCCCCGTTTTGATAGCCTTCTGGACGCTGGTACTCGCAGTCATCCTGACTCTGCTCTCAGATAGTTCCGACCACTCTCGCAATGCCCTCATCGCTACCTCAGTGGTCGGTGCTGTGCGAATTCTCGCGTACTGGACTGAGGACCTCTCAAGAGACGTTGCCAAGATGCTCCCCTTCGCTGTCCTCGGTGTCTACCTCGTCAGTTCAACCTCGGTCCAGTGGAGCGAGTTCATAGAACTTCTAGAGAGTCTACCCGAACTAGCCAAGTCGTTCTTCAGTAGCCTTGTGCTACTGGCAATCCTCGAGACATTGTTGCGAATCGTTAGCACGTTGAGGAGAATCCGCGCCAAGCGCTGGAAGCGCAAGAGGATGCAGAAGGAGATCTCGAAAGAGACTGGCAGGAGTGTAGTCGACATCAGGGACGACATCAGGGACGACGGCTCTCTCAACATGAGTGCCGGCTCCGACGCCGATGAGATGCAGGAGGCAGTGGAGGATGCAGTCGGAGAGCTGCTCGAAGACGTCTCGGATGATGTGCAGGGTTCTTGAGCGAGAGACCTACGGGGATAACCGGGCGATTAGTGTAGTCTGGATATCATGCCGGCCTTCTAAGCCGGTGACACGGGTTCGAATCCTGTATCGCCCACCATCCCTCCTATGGCATCGCGAATCGCTCAAATAGGGAGAGCAGGTCGGCGGCGCACATGAAGAGAGGCTCCCGTGCATGGAAGAAGCAGGGGAAGCAGCGCTGGAAGTGGCGTAAGAAGAAGTTGCGACGTCGGAAGGCCTCGCGCAAGCGCGCCAAGCAGTGAGTAGAATTGTCCTGTCCGGGGCATAGTTCAAGGCCAGTGTGCAATTTGCACCAGCATGCACTGGCTACGCGAGTACGGCGAGAGTGACCGTCGCCTCGAGACTGCCGCGCTGACCACCTTCATGCTGCTCGCTATACTCTACTACATTGTGACGAGTGGCATTGCGGGGGTCTCACATA
>CBFHQW010000118.1:0-2191 GCA_965658085.1 Candidatus Thalassarchaeum sp. | reverse complement strand
AACCTTGCCAACTTCACCGAGTGAACGCGGGTGATCAGAGTCTAGTCCGAGTTGTGTAGGCAAGTCAAAAGCCACCGAAAGTCCTGTCTGCCCCTGTTCAAGCAGCATCTTAAATCGTTGATTAGTCTCCTTTGCTGAGGAAAATCCAGCGTACTGCCTCATAGTCCAAAGTTTGCTTTTGTACATATCAGAATGTATCCCTCTAGTGTATGGTGGCTCCCCTGGCATTGGATGCCCCTCTGGAGGGTAACCAGCGGCTCTGGCGGCCTCAATAGTGGATATATCCGACCTGTCCATTCCACTCATGGTCTTGGACCGACTCTTCCGCATAGTCCGGGGAGGACGAATTGCACCATGAACAATGTGCTAGTGGTGATGGTGTCCTGGGCCGTGAGCGTGTCCATGATCAAGCTCCTCTGGAGTAGCCTCACGAATTTCGACTATTTCGACGTTGAAATGCAACGTGTATCCAGCCATTTGGTGGTTAAGATCTACAATAACAATGTCATCATTAATCTCTACTACTGTGAACTGCACAGGTCCTTGGTCGCTCTGCGCACCCACAACCCTTCCTACTTCCAGTTCCATGCCCTCGGGAAATTGACTTCTGGGAATTGGTTGTACAGCTGCTTCATCACGATGCCCGTAAGCCTTCTCAGGCGTTAAGGTGAATTCCCTAACATCCCCCACAGCTGCTCCGAGCATCTCCTGTTCGAAACCCTCTATGATGTTCCCATGGCCGACAAGAAATACTAACGGCGGTTGGTTGACATTTGAATCGAATACCTCTCCGGAGTCGGGGAATGTACCCGTATACATTACTGAAACCACTGAATTTTGTTCTACTACTGACATATTCTATCTCCTGACTGTGTACCTGTCTATAACATCACAGAGTCTGTTAAACTGCTCTTCTGTGAGGATTCCTTCTGAATGTTTGCTCTCGAGGAACTCCTTTGCTTCGGCAGTGTTCTGCCTCTCGCCCTTAGCCCACATGGTTCCGAGGACATTGGAACGGTGTTCATCCTCTACCCCAATATCCACCATGAGTCTCCGAACTTCGTACTTGTATTCCATGTGCCGGCTACGATCTAATCGCTTGGCGCGTGCTGCAGGTTGGAACGAATTTCTCCTACGTCTAAACTTAGGTGTAGGGGGTTTTGGCTTGGGTACCTCCCTCTGGAGAGTCGGAATTTTGACGGGTTGACTAACTGGCTCTTCACTTCCTTTTTCATCCTTAGCACGTAGTTTACTTTCGTCAATCAACTCCTGTGCCTTATCACTGACGACGTTGGCGGATGAATCTTCTACACTCCCTTCTTGTCTCGGCTGTAGTCCTATTGACTTACGTCTAGTGACTCCAAGTATCTGACTCTGAACAACATCCTCATCGGGTGATTGAGAAATCTCTTCTGTAGATTCGGGAACCTTATCTTCGATTACAGGAGGCTCTTCTTCATCCTTGATTTCAGGTACGGGAGCAGGCTCAGGGGGAGGTAGTGGTTTGCTAGATTGAGGCTGTTTGATTACCTCTTTTTTGGAAGCAACTGGCTTAGGTGCATTGCCGAATATGTCCTTTGGGACTGCCTTGGAACGACGACGCTTCTGCACTAGATGACCAAACTCCAGCCGGGCACGCGCAACAAGGTCTCATAAGGCTTCTCAGGACACCTACATCAGTGCCATGTGACTATGGTCTGATCAGTTCTCAGCCCAGGCGATACCGCACTGTCTTGCAATGCAGTCAGAGAACCAGACTCTAGCATTTTTCTCCCTAATTCTGCTATCATTGTACCATTGTCGACACAATACCCCTTGCCGGGAGAATACGACTCCCCTCCTCTTTCCTGACACATGATAGATGCCATTTCTCTGAGCCTCTCATTGCAAGCAACGCCACCACCAAGTAAGAGCTCAGATTTTCCTGTGTGGGCCATTGCCCTCTCAGCAACTTCGATGCAGGCGGCGAATGAGTGTTCTTGGAGGGACCAACATACCTCACTTAGTTCATGGGCAGCAGTCTTTTTGATGGCGGCTGTGAGAATGCCAGAGAAACCAAGATCCATACCTTGGACTCCGTATGGCAATAGTATAGATTCAAGTGAACATTGAGTATTTCTGGACAACCAATTACCAGCTAGTCTCTCTATCTCAGGGCCCCCTGGGAATGGTATGCCCTGGGATCTAGCGA
>CBFHQW010000117.1:0-2212 GCA_965658085.1 Candidatus Thalassarchaeum sp. | reverse complement strand
ATCGGGGAAGAGGAGTTCTGAGGTGATCGCATGAAGGAGAACACGATTCAGAAGATGATTAACCGCAATGTCGAGAGGCAACTCGTCCGAGAGTACCTGCTCAAGGAGACTGAGAGGGCAGGCTTCGGCGGACTAACATTCACTAGGACCCCAGAGGGGACAAAGGTCACCCTGGTAGCCGAGCAAGTAGGGAGGGTCATAGGAAGAAGGGGCAAGGTCATCCACGACCTTCAACGCCGGCTACAGGAAGACTTCAACCTCACCAACCCCCAGCTTGAAGTGGAGGAGCTTGAGGAAGCTCGAATCAATGCCCAGGTTATGGCCAGCAGGCTCGCAAGCTCTCTCGAGAGGGGATGGTTCTTCCGAAGAGCTGGACACAGCACCGTGCAGAACATAATGGATGCCGGTGCCAGGGGCTGCATCGTCACACTCAGCGGCAAGATTACCGGTGCTAGGCACCGTGTCGAGAAGTTCCAGAAGGGGCATATCAAGTACTGCGGAGAGACTGCTTTACAGTTGATGGATGTCGGATTCTCAACGGCTGTGAAGAAGCTCGGGACAGTAGGCTGCACTGTGAGAATTATGAGGCCAGGATCCAAGCTCCCACATGAGATAACAATCCAGGAAAGAAGCGAGTCCGGACTACCCGAACTCGTGGAGTCGCCCGGATTCGTACCTCTAGATCTAGAGGAAGCCCTAGCGAGGGCAGCAATAAGGGAGGAGGAGTGAAATGTCACACGTCAGCTCTAAGGATATCGATGAGATGAACCAGGAGCAGCGCGAGATCACCCTGGTGGAACTCAGAGACGAGATGCTCCAACTAAGGGCTCAGCAGGCACTAGGCGGCTCTGCTTCCAATGCAGGAGCCTACAAACAGACTCGAAGGAGCATTGCAAGGCTCCTCACAAAGATGAATCAGGAAAAGGAGGAGTGATTTGGCGGGAATTTGTAACATGTGTGCACTTCCAGATGACCTATGTATTTGTCAGGAGATAGCCAAAGAACAGCAGAAGGCGGTGATTTCAGTGGTTAGGAGAAGGTATGGCAAGATGGTCACTATGGTAGAGGGCATAGAGGACACAGCAATCGATATAGGCCAACTGGCCAAGATACTGAAGGGGGCATGCGCCAGTGGCGGCACGGTCAAGGGCAGGACAATCGAACTTCAAGGAGATCACAAGAAGAAGGCAGCCAAGGTGCTTGAGCAGAATGGCTACCAGGTGGAGGTGCGCTGAATGAGTCAGATGATCAATCTCCCTTGGCTCTCCAGAACTCTGGAAGTCGTCGATTCAACCGATCCAACCCTAGTTGGCGTGTCAGGCATGGTGATGGATGAAACCAGGCGCACCATACGAGTCAATGCCGGAAGCAAAGACATCACAATGGCCAAGGGCACAATCATATTCACCATCGAAGACGAGGAGATAGACGGCTCTGCCGTCGGTCAGAGGCCCGAGGACAGAATCGGCAAGACATACAGGAGGTCCTGAAATGAGAGACATAGGTGTAGACGTCAATAAGCCAGAAGGAGAGTGGGATGGTAGCAAGAACTGCCCGTTCTACGGCACGCTAAGGCTTCGTGGGCAGATCATCAGCGGAGTCATCTCTTCACAGGGGATGACAGACACAGTTGTAGTGGAGAGAGAGGCTACTCGCTACATGAAGAAGTTCGAGAGGTACGAGAAGCGCACCAGACGTTATTCCGCCCATCTCCCCACCTGCATAGGCAAGCTAAATCCTGGTGATAGAGTCCGTATCATGGAATGCAGGCCACTTTCCAAGACCGTGAAATTCTGCGTAATAGAGAAGGAGGCGAGCGAATGAAGGGGATTGCCGGCAGAGTGACATCCGGTCTGCCGACCCAGGCACGATTGGAATGTGTCGACAACACAGGCGCAAAGGTAGTGCAGCTGATCACCGTTCTGAAGAAGGGAGGGGTGGCCAGAAGGTACCCATCAGCCGGGGTTGGAGACATGATTAGAGTCACAGTCAGACGGGGTACTCCTGAGACGAGGCGCCAGATATACACTGCAGTGATAGTACGCCAATCCAGGCCCTTCAGAAGGGTGGATGGAACGTGGGTACAGTTCGAGGACAACGCCTGCGTCATCACAAACGAGAGAGGAGACGTCCAGGGTTCCGATATCAAGGGGCCAGTCAGCAGGGAAGCGGTCGAGAGATGGCCAAGGATAGCGGCTACGGCCAAACAGAT
>CBFHQW010000116.1:0-2335 GCA_965658085.1 Candidatus Thalassarchaeum sp. | reverse complement strand
CGGGCCGTATTCGAAGCGATGCCTGCCGGAGGGCGGGTCGGCTGCCAGAGCGTCGCAAGCGGACTGCAAATCACCCTCATTCTCGATGGCCTCCACTAGGTCGCGCGCCAGTGTGACGAGGGGTGGAGGCAAACGAATCTCGTTGCTCTCCCAGGAAGCAATCAGGTCAGCGGGCCTCCACCAACGGAACTCGTCGAACTCGGAGCGGCCGGGAGGGAAGGTCGGAGTGACACCGGGGTCCCCAGTGGGCACGTGGAAGAACAGATTGTGGAATCTTGCTGGCGCCTGAGGAGGAGTAATTCTCTCGGTAATCATCTCGCAGTGGAACCCGTCAGAGGTCAGCTCGCCCGACTCCATCGACTCCAGCCAGCCTGACTTGTCACTACAGACCAGTTTCCGCACATCGTCGTTGACCTCACAGAAACCGCCACTGCCGTCAGGAGCGACACCCAACTCCTCAACTATCTCCCTTAGTAGTGCAAAAGCAGAGACCCGATCTCCCCCTCTTTCAGAGAGCCACTCTGGATGAGATTGGGCTGCAGCCCTGTCAACTCTGCTGATGCCACCCCCTGGGAACGACCAGACGTCGGGAAAGGCGGGAAGCTCGGAGACGCGGTGCCCCAGCAGTATCTCGTGACCGTCGACACATTCTCTGCTGAGGATTACGGAGGCTGACGGATGAGGGGTCGTAATCTCGGATTCAGGCATATCCATGCCCTCTGGCAACTCTCCCATATCCATTCGACGAGGTGTGACGCTTCAACCTCGCTACAATAACGATTGAATACATAATCTAACCTTCGCAGAGCATGGACTCGTTCACCATCGCGAACACCAGCACTAGCACAGGTGAGAGATTGCATCAGGCCGAGATGCCAAGGTTTGGCTTGGGTGTCTACTTGATGGGTGAGCCAGGAGAATGCAAGTCGTCCGTGCTGTACGCGCTCAAGCAGGGCTACAGGCTAATCGACACCGCAATGGCATACGGCAACGAGGATGAGGTAGGCCAAGCCATCAGAGAGTCAGGAGTCCCCAGGGAGGACATCTTCGTAGTGACGAAGTTACGACAACCTCACGCCAACAGTCATGAAGAGACACTCCAGAGATGCCAGCAGAGCCTTGAGAACCTCGGTCTAGAATACATGGACCTATATTTGGTCCACGCACCACCTAAGGATCTCAATGCAAGGGCTCCAGTCTGGCAAGGTATGGAGGAGTGCCTGTCCAAGGGATGGACTCGCTCAATTGGAGTTAGTAACTACGGGGCACATCACCTAGATGCGATGATTTCGTATGCCACGGTGATGCCTTCTGTCAACCAGATAGAGATCAACCCGTGGCTGCAGCGGCCAGCACTACGAGCAGCTACAGAAGGCATAGGAGCGAAGGTAATGGCCTATTCTCCACTCGCTCGTGGTCACAAGTTGACAGATCCGGGGATATCCGGGATTGCAGTTTCTCTGGGTTGCACGCCAGCGCAAGCCGCCATCAAGTGGTGCTTTGATGTCGGTGCAATCACTATTCCAAAGTCTAGCAAGCCAAACAGAATCTCCGAGAATCTGGATTCTCTGGAGTTCGACCTTTCGGGAACCGAGGAGGAGTTTGCTGCTCTTGAGGAGTCATATGTCTCGGGATGGGATCCTACTTCGGAGCCGTGAGGCCATGAAGCCCCCAGAGACAATTGAGGAGGAACTCGCGATTATCGCCGAGGCCATCGAGGCCGGAATCGATCCATTCCCTCCTGAGAAAGTACCCAGCAAATGGGCTAGGGCCGCATTAGGGTGGTTCATGATAATCATCATGGTGAGTTGGGTCTCTGACATTCTTTACCGCTCTCTGTGATGCGGTAATGGTAGTCCCTCCCGGATTCGAACCAGGGTCCGGGAACTCCTGAGGGATCTCTCAGCCGAGGCTCTCAATGAGCTTGTGAGAGGCCGTGCGGGCCTGGCCGAGGCCCTGTTGGGCTTGCTCAGCGGGAGAGGGAGGTGAGCTATATGGCCACCATAGGGACCAGCCTCGCTCTTGCCAAGCGGATTCTTGTAAAAAGGGGCCATTTGGCTTGCAACCCCCTCTACCATGGTGGTCGGCGACCTCCATGGTTGCACCAACCATGCGCCCATGGTCCTACTTCGACCATGGACGGAAAGGCGGTGTTTGAATGAGGTTCTTCAATCGCAAGACTGCTAAGCAGTTGAGGGACGATTTGGAAATCTTTGGCAAGGACAGGAGGCAGCTCCACGTCGATGCCAGGGTGAGGGGCAGCAGCAAGCGCAGTCGCATAGGCACCTTCGACATGGACAGCGGCACCCTAACCTTCGATGGTACCGAGTGGTTC
>CBFHQW010000115.1:0-2841 GCA_965658085.1 Candidatus Thalassarchaeum sp. | reverse complement strand
CGTCACCAGCGTCCTGACCGGAGCCGCCATCATTCGGACTCGAGCTCTGTGTAGGCTCAAGAGTTTGGTCATAAATTGAGTATTGAACCGTGTAATTCAGCTCCCAATCCTCAGGAGAATCATACTGTCGGACCTGTATTACGACCTGTGAAGCCGAAGACAACTGATTAATCCATGTGTAAGAGTTGTTAGTCGACAGGGCGTGCGGATTACGCAGAGTTGATGTGCTCCCGTAGATGTAAGAGCCAGACGAGGTATACATGTAGAACCACATGTGGTTGTAGCCGTAAATAGAGCCACCACCTCCGTCATCTGCACCCCAATCGAGTCGCGCCCATACGCCGTAGTCGGCAGGGACGTCTAGGAGGTAGTAATCGTACTCATCGTAGCCGTCGCAAACCATTCCAGTGAGAGTTCCTTGCATGGCACTTGATGATACGTTAGTTGCATCAGTGATAGAGTCGCCTGCGTCATCCCCTGATCCGCCGTCATCCTGCGTCCAGCAAGGAGGGTCTACAGAAGGTGCGAGTTGTAGTTGCAAGGTGTAACCAGCTGCCGGATCTACGCTGCCCCAGTACCAGTACTCTACCTTGACGAATACGGTAGTGCCAGCGTATGCCGCACCTAGGTCGATGAACTCTGGCTGGTCGTACCAAGAGTAGTCGATTGTACCAGTTCCATCGGCATTAGAATAGACATACAAATCGAGATCAGCATTGGCAGCCCAGTCCAAGGTGATATTGGCCGCCATGTTTTCTGGAATCTGAACCGCCCATAAATCGGAGGTATCTGAAGCCCCCACATTTCCGGACTTCATGTCTTCCATATCGAAGGCGCTACCTGTCAATAGACCTGTGAAATCACCTAAGGCTTCAGCTACCGTCAGTACGATGCCTCCGTCGCCATAAGAATCTGTAGCAGCTATAGTCCAAGTGCCCGCACCTGAATAAGAGCCTAGATTGCCTGTGGAATAGCTGGCGAATGAGCCAATAGCCCATGAGTACGTGGTTCCGTTAGGAGCGGTTAGTGATGCTGCGGTCTCGAATGGGCACCAGTAGTCGCACTGGTAGTCCAAACCAACGGTCTGTCCTGCGTTAAGATCGAATGTGTCGGATATCGAGTTCCAACTGGTGCCGTGCGGTCCGCCTGTGAGGCCGTAGCCGCCACCAATCTCGGCAACTGGTGCGCCAGTGAGGGTCTGGGTCTGATCTCCAGGTAGACCTGCGTCTCCTGGCCACACAGTAATCTCCAACTGGTAGTCAGTGTAGGTATTCTGGTAGCACCTGTAGCAGTTGACTCCAACCATCATAGGTTCTCCTACGAGGTCATGAGGAACCTCAGTATACGTACTGTAGGAAGCTGAGGCCTTGTTGCAATACCCAGTTCCTGTATTCGGGTTGCCCTCGTACATCTCCCAGTTCTCAGTGGTCATTTGCAACTGACCCATGTTGCTGTAGTAGCAGTATGCCCATGCACCGCCGTAGGTGGAGGTATCTGTGTAGTAGTATCCTAGCATTGAGGTTGGACCCATATGTAGCCTGTATGCATAGGTCTCTGCGTAGACGTAGGAACCCTGCCCCGTATGGTTCCATGTCAACGTGGCGCTTACCCCATACCCTGGAGGTGCATCAATGATGTAGAAGTCATTGTTGGCGTCCAATGTGCTGGAATAACCAGTAGCAGTAGAATGATCCCCAAAGTAAACGTTAGTCTCGTTGGACCCTGTCCAATCGAAGTCCCCCGTTAGGTCAATCGCTGTGGCGTATGTATTGCCTGCATCAGTCCCACGACATGCGTCGTGACCTGTACAGGCACCACCGTTGATGGTTTCCATCTTATCCTTGGAATCCCGTAACTCGGGCGGTTCCATTTGCGCGTCAAGCAGCGGCAGTGCGATAGATGCAATCATTAGTATGGCTAGACAGATTGAGCGTGGGGCATTCTCATTCATGGGTGTCACTAACGTGCATCAGACAATGTAAATGATATAATCATGCCGCAAGATGCTCATCACACCCCCTATAGGGGTGGGTTTCGAAAAATGTTGCCCAAGGGGTTGTTTTTGTCCATAGTGGCCGATAATCAGAATGTTATCAGCCGCTTTGGGGCTACTGCTGTTCGACCCAGCTATCATCGTCCTGCCTGACCCATGTACCACACTCCTCGCCCACATACTGCATCGGCTCGGTCTGGACATAGTCACCACCGTCAGGTAGATCTTCCCAACTGTCGACCCTGACGGGGACGGTGGGCTCACTCGGGGATGCGTTTTCGAAGCCCGGTGGCGGCGGAGGCGGGGACTTCGTAGGCATTGGAGGCGGTGGTGGAACGACTTTTTCCTCTGGCTCTACCTCTGAGATTTCCATTTCAGGAGGCTCGAGGACCTCCTCCTCAGGTGCTTCAGGAGCCAGTTCAGGGGGCATCTCCGGAGGTTCTGGGACAATAGGATTGGAAGGAGGTTCCTCGAAAAGCACCCCGGGCGAATCTCCGTACCTCCGGTAGTCATCGTCCTTCCAAGATTCATCTGACTGGCCCTTGCGGCGGCCTAGAGTAAAGGCCACTGAGCCTCCAATCGCTGTTAGGATTACCAACACGCTCAGAATGATCGACTACAGAGAGGGGATTTGCGTTATCTCCTAGCCCATCGCCGTTACGATCTTCCCACTCCGTTGAATCTTTAGGGAATACGTCATTCAGATCACCCACTTCGTCATTGTCGTCATCGGCGTCTATCACATCACATGAGCCGTCGCCATCGGTGTCGAGGGGCACAGAAGTGATAGACAGCGCCTCAGTCAGGCATAATACCTCGATATTGTCAGGCCAGCCATCACCGTCGTC
>CBFHQW010000114.1:0-2926 GCA_965658085.1 Candidatus Thalassarchaeum sp. | reverse complement strand
TTTCCAAAGCGATGGCTATCCCCATTCCTCCCCCTATACACATCGTGGCGATTGCCCTTTTGGAATTTGTTCGCCTTAGAAGAGACGCTGCTTTCCCAGTAATCCTCACCCCCGAAGCACCCAAGGGATGCCCTAGCGCTATAGCGCCACCATCGATATTTATCTTTGATGGATCCAGGGCCAACTCCGATATTACAGCTAGACTCTGAGAAGAAAACGCTTCATTCAATTCGTACAAATCTATAGATTCATTGTCCCACCCAGTCCTCTCCAAAACCTTCCTAGTGGCTTCCACAGGTCCGATTCCCATAATCCCGGGTGGACATCCACTTACTGCACCCGAAACAATTCTCGCCATGGGGGTGAGTCCTCTTTCAGAAGCAAATTCCTCGCTACAGACAATCATAGCAACCGCACCGTCAGTGAGTGGAGAGGATGTCGCAGCAGTAACCGTACCGTTTTCGGAGAATACCGGTTTTAGTCCGGACATTGTATCTAATGTTGAATCTGACCTAATGCAACCATCCACTTCGATGGTTGTTTCTCCGTCAATTACCGGAATAATTTCGTCATTGAATGCACCTGCCTCCAGAGCAGTTGTAGCTTTGACATGGGATTCAAGTGCGAAAGTTTCCTGTTCTTCACGCCCTATCTCCCAATTATTCGCAATGTTCTCTGCAGTTTGGCCCATGGTGACGTAAGCTTGGGGCCAACCGAGTTCAAGACCGGGGTGTGGACTCCAGTTGAATCCTCTACGCTTTACTCTACTCATTGATTCAACACCCGCACACAAGTAACAATCACCCCAACCTGATTCGATGTTTGCCGCGGCAGAAAGTACGGCCTGCATTGAAGACCCGCACAGTCTATTGAAGGTCATTCCTGGCACACTGTCGGGTAAACCTGCTAGGAATGTTACTAATCTGCCTATGTTGTATCCCTGTTCTGCTTCTGGATAACCACAACCCATCATAAGATCGTCAAAATCGGCTGCATCAATATCATTCCTAGCGATTAAGCCCTTGACTACCTGGCTTGCCATGTCATCTGGACGGAGTCCGCGCAACTCCCCCTTGTGAGCCCTATGAAAGGGAGAGCGAGCCCAATCCACGATTACTGCTTTCACGGACTGACGGCTGAGTGTTCACAGATAACCATTGACCAGTGAAGGTTGAAAGATGGTGCTCGACCGAGGGGTTCATGAGAGGCATTACTCTCGAAGTTATGATACTATGATTAGAGAATGTACCAATCACGGCTACTACGCCGATGACCACCTGTGCCCTGCATGCAATTCTGAAGGAAAATTCATCATGAGAACAGGGGAGAGAGACAGTATGGCAAGGCGTTTAGCACTCGTCCTAAGACATGCACCTGAGAAGTTCAATCTGGAAATGGACATTAACGGTTGGATAGATGTCAAGGATATGATCAAGCAGTTCAAAGGCTCAAATGAGAAGAGATACCATTGGCTCAGACCTCATCACTTCCGAGCAATCTCAGAGACTGATCCAAAGGGCAGATATGAAGTCAGAGGGAATGTGATGAGAGCCACATACGCGCACACAGTAGAAATCGAGTTGGACTTACCGACTGATAACATACCAGAGGCACTGTACTTTCCCTGCTCACCAGGTGAGTGCGACAATTTACTAGAGTTAGGCTTGGAGCCAAGTGGTCGCTCACACGTACATTTGTCGGCATCCATTCGCTCTGCAGCAGAAGCGGGACACGTTCATCACACACTTCCAACACTGCTTGAAGTCGATACTGCTAGGATGGTTGCAGCAGGTGAGACCGTATGGCATGCTGGCATTACCGTGTACCTGGTGGACAAGGTTCCAGCAGAGTACTTGTCGGCCGTTGCCAACGACCACCCTGAGTACGAATTAGCTAGGGTACATTGGGACGAAGAAGAGTGATCAGCGGTACTCGCCACATGAGGGACAGAAGTCCAAATCCTCGCTAACAGCAACTTCGCAGTTCCTGCAAACTGAATCGTTTGAAACTGTAGTGCTAGTGACATTCTCATCTTCAACCAACCTTACTGGAGAGTCTCTTTTAGCGAATGGAGGAGGTACATCTTCTCCATCCACCATGATAATCTGCCTGTATTGGATTGTCAGTTGAATTGCCGATTCAATTTGCTTGATGGCCCTGCTTCTCTCAGTTGGGTCCTCAATCTGCTCAACTATGGTTAACCTAGCCTGCAACCATCTCTGGAACTGTTCTATTGCCTCGCCGTCGCCCACATGACCCTCACGGGGGCTTCAGTCATAAACTACGGGAGAGGCTAAGTCATACACCTCATAGCAACAATGAGTCATATGCCCAGAGTGATAGTGAAACTGGGTGGGGGACTCATAACCGACAAGTCGCAGTACAGGAAGGTCAGAATGGGCCACGTCGATGCTGTATCTGCTGTTATCAAGGAAATGAAGGATTCTGGATACTCTGTAATCATAGTTCACGGAGCAGGTTCATTCGGACACTTGGAAGCGAGGAAGTGGAAGTTATCCGGGGGCTACGACCAAGAAATCTCCGAAGAGCAGTCAAATGCAATATCTAGAGTCCGCTCAGACATGGACGACCTCAATGAATACGTCGTGAGATCTCTAATGAATGTCGGAATTGAGTGCGAAGTGATGCCGCCAAGAGAGTGGGCTACAGGGGTGGGTGTTGAATTCCAAGGTAATTTGAATTCTTTTGTTAGAGATCCAGAACAACCAATTCCAATTACATTTGGCGATGTAGTAGATACAGAGGACGATACTAGATTTGGAATTCTTTCAGGAGACCATATCATGGTGCGTCTCGGGTGTGAGGTACCCGATGTATCTGCATGCATCTTCCTTTTGGGAGATGTCGAGGGACTCATGGATAGGCCACCTAACGAGCCCGGATCTGTTCTGCTACCAACATGGAA
>CBFHQW010000113.1:0-2947 GCA_965658085.1 Candidatus Thalassarchaeum sp. | reverse complement strand
AGTTGTACAGGCGAAACACTCAGGCCTACTGAAATCTCCGAAGTTCCTTCATTGCGCATTTCAAGCTCGAAAAGGACCCAACTAGCTGTCCTTGGGTCTAACGTTCTCGTCATGGCCTGAGAGAGTTCGGCGGGGTTACTAGGCGTACTGCCGTCCTCCATAAGAGGAGTAAGTCTGACTCCTATTTGAGAGACAATGACATGCAGTAGAATACGGTTGTTGTCAATTCCAATGGACTCGTCATTGAGTTCGTCAACCTCTGAGTTCGAATCGAGCCTTAGCTCAAGGACATGTAGACCGGTAGTCGAGAACGAATGGGGAAATGACAACGAGTCGAGCATGCCTCCGCCCAGAGAGGAGCGCTGTGAGGTATGAATCATCGATCCTGCAGTGAGGTCCTCGACCTCTATTGAGTAGGTACCTGTATCAGCCGTAGCCTGATTCTTCCAAGCGGCCTCGACTAGGAAGGTGTCTCCCTGTAGGGGGCTCTCCACGGAACTTGAGAGAGAGCCTTCGAATACAGAAAGATCCGCCTGTTCCAATTCAGTGGCCACTCCACTGAGTACGATGGCGTAATCTTGCAGCGTCCCTCCTGCATGGCCGACCTCGACTGTCCATATGCCCGAGATGCTGGAAGGCAATCGTACCCTCTCCACGTTGTTCAGCCGATCTTCACTACCGCCTGAGATGCTGAATCCGTTAGAGAACTGATTAGCGATGTACACTGTCCCATCAGGCGAGGTCGCCCTCAAGTCAAGGTCGTTTACCAGCCGGGCTGCACTCTGGTCTGCTACTGCCGACCCTTCTCTATCATTCCATACCAGCGTGATATCCATGCCTTGGCTCGCATCGATATCGAAGGTATAGAGGAAGGCGTGGCCAGGCAGTAACTCGCGCGAGTAATCGTACAGGACTGACTGATTCTGCCCGCCTGAAGACGGGTATAGGCTGCCCTGTAGGTCAACCTGCCCCCATCCCTCAGCCGGATTGGGGATGTCAGGAGTACCAAGGTCCTCCGCACCGTTAATCAGGACGGCTCGAATCAGGTCCGAACGGGGCTCACTTATGCCCTCTGACTCCCTGAGGTATTGCCTGACCATCGCTGCAGCGCCAGCGACGACGGGAGTGGCCATCGACGAGCCGTTGAGTGTCATGTATAGAGGGGTACTCCCATCATCATGAGTGGCACTTGAACACGAGTCGCCGCTGGCGAACTGCGCTTCTTCGGCCACAGCCGAGCAGATCATCACACCAGGAGCGACTAGGTCTGGTTTGATGCGCCCGTCAAGGGTCGCCCCTCTAGATGAGAATCCAGGGACCGTGCCCTCAGCAGTGCTGCCGTACGCCCCAGTGGTTGAGGCTCCGACCGTCAGGACATTCTTGGCAGTCCCTGGTGGCGTAACGCTGCTGACTCCACTCGAACCCAAATCACCAGCCGAGAAGAGAACCAGGAAACGAGGGAAATCCACTAGGAACGAGTCGGCAGATCTAGAGTCAGAACTGTATTCACCGACGAGGTTCTCGTTCCCCCAACTATTGGTCTGTATACGCGCGCTGTTTTGCCACGAGTGAGTGAACATTTCGTACAGCGAACCCCAACGGGCGAGGACCCCGGAACTGTCAGCCTCAAGCTGATAGAAGTGGAAGGTAGCAGCAGGCACCATACCCATAGCCGTCAAGTCACCAGAACCATCTCCAAGCAGAGTGGCTGCCACATGAGTACCGTGCCCGCTGTTCATGTCGGCGTTTGAGTTGTCTGGTCCAAACTGATCATAGATTCCTCTGATTCGATTCGTGAAGTCACCGTGGTCACCGTCTAGGCCGGTGTCAGATATGGCAAGGACCTCGCCGCTCCCATTCAGTGCCCCCCCTGAACTAATTAGCGCACCGTTGATGCCACTGATTGAGCTAGCATTGGTATTGTGGATGGTTATCTGCGAAGCTGAGCCAATGTGCAGAATCCTGCCATCCATAGCTAGAATTGGAATCCATTTTGCATCAACGGATCGAGGTTGACACAGATAGGCATCGCAAACTCCTCGGGGCCCTATTTCTCCAGAGATTAACTGCAAATCCAACGAGAGCTCTGCCAATTCAAAGAAATCGAGATCCGGAGCCGGCGACACATCCAAATCGACTATTATTCCATTCCTCCCTGAGAGATGAGTCAACTCGGAAGCTACTCGCCATGCCACTGGCAGTGCACCAGTCCATCTGACGCTTGGTATCCTGTTGATTGATTCGACTACATCGGCATCACTCAGCGGATCCACGCGAACCACTACGGCGTCATCGGGAATCACATCCAAAACATCGACTCCCATGATAGAGAAGGCATTCATCATGGCCGTCATGTCAGAACTGTCGGATTGAACGATAAGCATCCCTGTGCGCCTCAGGGCCTGCGGATCGTACAGGTTCTCAGGGCCGAGTGGGATGGGAGCATTCAGTGGATCAAACGAACCGAACGGAGAGTGCAGGAGACCTGATACCTCACGCAGTGGATAGGAGGTTATTGAGGCATCAATCTGTGACCATTGTGAGTTTGGAGACGCAGACGCACTCTCTCCTTCATCACTATTTGTAGAGGGGCCTTCCGAAGTGCTCGCAAGCACTCCAGTCCACGTAGACAAGAGCAGTGTTGCGAGGACTAGTATGACAGAGCGAGCCCTGAGCATGCATCGGCCGACCAGAGGGGGCTTTTTGACCGTTCATACTAGGTGTACCACAGATGTTCGCCAACATGAAGGTGTTTTCATAGCCCGTAGTAATCCGAAATTGCACTGTCAGTTTTTGCCACAGAAGCACGCCAATCAGGTTCAGTCCCCATCAGAGCGCGAATGCAATCGATGTTTTCAGGAATTACATCGCTCTCTTGGTGTATCGCTTGGAAGTAGTATAGCCTGTCGCCCACCAACTTCACTCCGTCCTCCCAAACGAATATCTC
>CBFHQW010000112.1:0-3241 GCA_965658085.1 Candidatus Thalassarchaeum sp. | reverse complement strand
TTTATTCCGCCCAGAAGGCCATTTGGGACACAGTGGGCGTATCGTAGACGAAGCGGTAGCTAGAGCGCGCACTATGCTGGACTAGAGAGCCATTAATGCCAGAAGGATCAGTCCTGTCAGTGATGCGAATATTCCCAGCAACATCACCATCGCGTGAGGGCCGTATTGATTGGCATCGTTCAATGCCACACTGAGGAATCCAGCATCTGAGATCGCTCCCATCATGCCTTTCTCCGACTCCTCATAGTCTGCCGGAGGGCGCCGTGGTATCCTCTCCTTATGCTGTGTCACGGTCTTGCGGCAGTATGGCATTGTATAGCATTCTCGATAGAAACTGTTGCATTCAGAGAGTCTGGACGTACAGCTTACTCATCCATGTCCGCACCATAAATCCCCAGGAGTCTGTCTAATTCCTCTAGAGCTTGGTCATCAGCAGATTTCAGTGCATCAGGATTCCTAGCCGCTCCAGAGTACTCAGAATCTTCGTCGGGGTTGTCCCCAAACCTCCTTCTTCGTATTAGTTCCCTTAGCAAGAGGGCTGCTGACGCGGCCAGTGCCACTGCGACTACATCTGTTGACACCACGTATTATGCCCCCGGAATTCCTAGTTCTAGGGGCATAGCCAGATGTCTACGATTAGAAGGAGGAGGTTGTGACCAGTTTTCGACTAATTCAATTCCACTCAGGTCCGCTTCTTCACTATTCCACTCTCTTTGGGACGTACTTCCACATTCACGGCACCTCAGTTGTTGGCCCGCGCCGCCGCTGCGCATTGATCTGTTGCAGCATGTCGGCCTACCAATCACCCTAGGCACCTGATCAACTAGAGTCAAGCGTTCAAGATGGATTGCGGCGTCTTGGGCAGCAAGACCAAGCCACGCGACACGATCTCCAATATGCAATGTCCTGAGAAGCCTGTTTACAGGTCCGCCCTCAGAGAATGCGACTAGGTCTACTCTACTTCCTTCAGAGAAAACTGAAATGTTTGAGTGGGCCCCTTTAACCTCTTCCGGACTGCTGATTACGGTACCAAATGTCACCATGCCTAGATGGTCGTCAGTCAACTGATTCGTTCTGTGCACCCCCCATCGAACTGATTGTTCTACGTCATTACGAGCTTGCATCCAGTGATGGGCATCCTCTACACATTCAGATGTGGCGCCCCTAATGCCGTATAGCACTGGACAGGGGGTCCTGGGTGCAATTAGCCCTCGTCCTGCTGTCGGATCTCTGTTAACGAAGGTCAAGGGGTGTTCCTCCTCCATCATCCTAACAGCCTCAGATGTTATCTTTCTGGGTTGCCCAATCAATTCGTGATTTCTCCATGCAATAAGTTCCCAAGTTGATGTAATCCCTGGACTCCATGCTATCGCAGCACTGGCCCCTACAGCACCCCACTTCTCTTCGCCGGACAGCATCCAACATCCTTCGTCGTGAATCGATGCTATACGAGACTGTAGTTCTACGTGAGCGGTCACTGCTTCCCAATACCATTCCTCTGGAGGGGGGTTTTCTGAAACTAGGAGTACAGGTGCTGCAGGAGTAGGAGAATTTGGCTGATTCGCCACCTCTTCCATTACATCTTCAAACCATTCACAACATAGACTTCTAAATTCTCCTTTGCTACTCTGAGAGATACTAACCTCGGCACGCAATGCCCCATTGCCACGAGTCCTGCGTGCTGCGAATGGCCATAACCTGACCAGTCCCCTCTCGATGATGTGGAAATCTGGAATTCTCGCCACTAGTAGACTAAGGAGTTCGTCAAACGTCGAGGTGGTACATCCTGAGAGTGGGTGATCGGTGTCATCCAACCCGATTCGTAGAGTTAGATGGCCCGATTTCAATAGGAGTCCCCCAGTATTCTATCCATGACACTTGAGATACCTGTATCCGGATCGCACAGAAATCCAACGACGCCAAATCTAGCTGCTGCGGACATATCCACTCCTCGATCTCCAACCATTACAGAAGTACTTTCATCTGGCCTGTCAGACCAATCATCACCGAATTTGAGACTCATATCCTTCAACGAGGTATCTGAAGATGCGGTATCAATCAATTGTCTGCCTGCTTCAAGCATACCCGGGAACGGCTTGCGTGCCCAAGCCCCCTCCCATGGGGCATAGGGGCTATGCAGAATCAAATCGAGATGTGCATCACCATCGTCCCGTAATAACAACTGACACATCCTATCATGAATCATTGATAGATTGCTGCTACTCCAAAGACCCCTGTTGATAGGAGATTGATTCGTCACTATGCAGATTCTGTACCCTGCTCGCCTCAGGTCGCCAACGGACTTAGCCGAATCGGGTAGAAGCACTACTTCATCTACGGTGTTCACGTAGTTCTCTGAACCTTCGATGATGACGCCGTCACGATCCAGATATGCTATGCTCCCATCCCATACAACGTCATTCGGAAGTTGAGGTAGTTGCAGTGGCGAAGTTAATTCTACATCGTCTCGGTGGGGTGTGAGCATGGCATCACAACCCATTATGGGCCTTGACAGCCTCCTTGATGATGTGGTTAATCACCAGTTGGATGTCCTCAATTCTCTCCATTGATCCAGTAGGGGCTACAATTGAGATATCTGCAATATCTGTGATATTTCCATTGTTCTCTCGGTTTGAGCCGGTAATATTGCCAGTTACTGCTACTGTTGAGCAACCCTGTTGTTTGGCGTAATGCATACCGTTCAAGACATTGGCAGATTTACCTGAACCACTGTATGCAACGACCAAGTCACCCTCTCTCAGGAAAGTCGACAACTGTCCAACAAAGATATTGGTAAAATTTGTGTCATTTGCCCATGCCGTTACAGAAGCGGCGTTGTCAGTATGGGCGATTGTTCGCAAGCCTAATTCCTTCGACCAATCGCCAGCGCTATGAGACGGCGTAGCAGCACTTCCTCCATTCCCGATGAAGTGAATGCTGCCGTCATTGGCACGGGTGTTCTCAACCATTTGCCAGAATTCTCTCAATGGACCCCTGGGGAGGTCATCTAGGGTCTGCTTCAAATCTGCAATATATGAGTCTGTGAACTCATCAAAGTCGAAACTCACAGGTATCCCCATAACTGCCGGTGAGGGCATCCTATTTACGGGTTGATGGGTCGAATCACACTGATGCAGGAGCCTCTGGGGTTGCTCGTAGCAATGATTGCAGACTCTGTAGGCATGGCTGATGTCAGTTTGAAACTGCTAATATGCGCCTTGGGTGCTGTTGCCCTTGGGAT
>CBFHQW010000111.1:0-3304 GCA_965658085.1 Candidatus Thalassarchaeum sp. | reverse complement strand
AAAGCGCCTGATGGAGCTCGGTGTTTCCGAGACTCACGCGCACCGGCTAGCCGACGATGCGAACATGGATGCTATCAAGCGCATGTCAGTCGATCAAGTCGCCAAAAAACTCGAGCTCGAGGCCAGTGACGCCGATCTTGAGAATGTGATGGCTGTAATCAGAGAGCAGATGGCTTCACGCAAGAGGACACGCACTGGTAGGGTAACTATCTCCAGGAAGGCCTTGCTCGATGCTGATATCCCTCAAGGTGATGACAGGTTCAACGTACTCAATCACATCCTAGTCCCGCATCATGAATTAGTTCCTCATGATGAAGAAGAGGCCGCGCTGGCTCCGTGGGATCTGTCTCAGGAGAACCCTGACGGCACCACCCGATTGGCCAAGGAACTACTGCCAAAGATACTCATCACTGATCCTGCTGTGCAGGCAATCAAAGAAGCGGTCGAGATTGGAGACGATGAACTCCCTGCAGGTTGGCTTACAAACAGGATTGTCAGAGTAGTCAGGTACAGTCGTTCAGCAGGTTCCAGCACGGCGTACAGGTTGATTGTAGAGAGCGCTTGAGGTGATAAGATGAAGGAAATAGTTGAGAGTTACTTCAAGCAGAGAAGTCTAGTAAATCACCAGTTGATGTCATACAATGACTGCATCCCCTCAGGCGATGGACGCCTCAGCAGAATGGAGCGGATAGTTCGCAACATCAGGGTAGGGACGGACGAACCAGTCGAGGATCTGCCTGGCGGAGCGGAGGCTGGTGGCTGCATCAAACTCGACGTCCTCGACAAGGAGATTATAGTGCGCCTCAAGGGAATCAGACTGGGACGCCCAACCATCCGCGAGGCCAACGGCGCTGAACATCCCGCTACTCCTCTAGAGTGCAGGATTCGCAAGTTAACCTACTTCTCGCCCGTGTATATGGACTTCCGGATTTACAGGGATGACATAGAGCCTGCGACACCAGATGGTGACCTTGGCTACATCGAGGAAGATGGAGTCCACATAGGCAACCTCCCAATCATGGTTCGCTCGGCCCGGTGCAACGTACACTCCGACCATATAGACGAGAACAGGAAACTATCTCCTCAGACCTCAGTCGAAGATACCGAGTACCTTACCCAGCTTCTCAGGAAGGCGGGTGAGGACCCCCTCGATCCAGGTGGCTACTTCATTATCAACGGCACTGAACGTGTACTCATCTCGATGGAAGATCTCGCTCCTAACAGAGTCACCGTAGAGAAGAATAAGAAGTACGCTCACGAGACCGAGGTCGCCAAAATTTTCTCTCAGCGAGACGGCGTACGCAAGCCAATCAACGTCGAGAAGCGACGTGACGGTATGCTGATGGTGAAGATTCCAAGCGCCGGCACCACGGCGATTCCAGTCGTGCTCCTAATGCGGGCGCTGGGCATGGAGAACGATCAGGAGATCTTCGCAGCAATTGCAGGCCCAGTCGAGGCGATGAAGTACACCGTCGCCAACCTCAATGATGTCAAGGACAACGATGAGTATTCCGTCGAGACAGAGGATGAGGCGATTGCCTGGCTTGAGAAGAAGTTCGCAGCTGGTCAGCAGAAGGAGTACCGCGAGTCACGAATCCAGAACCTCCTCGACAAGGAACTCCTTCCTCATCTGGGTTCCGAACTCGATCACCGGGAGAAGAAAGCTATCTTCCTTGGCCGTATCGTCAGACAGGTCCTAGAAATGGCCATCACCAACCGCGATCCAAACGATAAGGATCACTACGCCAACAAACGCGTCCGACTTGCCGGTGATCTCATGGAAGATTTGTTCAGAGTCAGTCTACAGCAATTGGCTAGGGACCTCAAGTACCAACTCGAGAGACATCACAACCGCAAGCGAGAATTGAAGATTAACTCGTGTCTTAGGCCGGACGTCCTGACATCCAAGATTATGCATGCTCTAGCGACTGGCAACTGGGTTGGGGGCCGCTCTGGTGTCAGCCAGTTGCTGGACCGTACAACGTACATCGCCGCACTCTCACATATGCGTAGGGTAACCAGCCCCTTAGTACGCAGTCAGCCACACTTCGAGGCCCGTGATCTTCATCCTACTCACTGGGGCAGGCTCTGCCCTAACGAGACTCCCGAGGGTCAAAACTGCGGACTAGTAAAGAATGCAGCTCAGATGATTGACGTCTCAGAGGAGGTTCCCGAGGACGATGTTAAGGAACTGCTGATGGAGGCCGGAGTCAACGCTTCTCCTGACCAGTGGGCTGACGGCTCAAGGATTCACGTCAATGGTGACATCTTCGGTCTACACAAGAGGCCGGCAAAACTGGTTTCTAGAATCAAGAGAAGTCGACGCTCGGGTCGACTAAGGCCAGAGGTCTGCATTCGTCATGACACCGCTAATAAGGACGTATTCATCAACACTGACAGAGGTAGGGTTCTCCGTCCTCTGCTAGTTATCGAGCACGGTAGTCTGAATCTTACAAAGTTACACTTGGAAGGCCTGAGATCCGGCGAGCTTACCTTCGCCGACTTGGTTTCTTCTGGCGTTGTCGAGTGGGTCGATGCCGAAGAGGAGGAGGATCTTCTCATCGCCCCTAGGCCATTCGATCTCCCTCAAGTATCACCCAAGCACGGTAGGCCAATCAATCCAGCTAAGGTGGAGTGGATGAACCTCGGTGATGAGGAGATATCCGAAGCCAAACTGAGGGCTGAGGTACATCTCCCCAATGGCGAGACAGTCTTCGAGGAGTTTACGAGTCCCCTGAACTACTACCAGAGTGAAACTGATGCTCTCAAGAGGAAGCAGACAAAGGACAACACTGTTTTGATTTACACTCACGTTGAGATAGATCCTCAACTTATCCTAGGCGTGTGCGCGTCTCTCGTACCCTATCCTGAGCACAACTCCACTCCGAGAGTGACTGGTGGGACAGCGATGGTCAAGCAGAGTCTGGGCCTGCCAAGTGCCAATTACAGACTGCGCCCAGATACCCGGGCCCACATAATGCACTACCCTCAACAGTCAATCGTCGGCACGCGCGCAATGCAGTCGACTAATTTCAACAACAGGCCAGGGGGCCAGAACTTCGTAGTTGCCATCATGAGTCAGCATGGATACAACATGCAGGACGCCGTCATCATGAACAGAGCTTCCGTCGAGCGCGCTCTAGGGCGCTCGGCCTTCGTAAGAACCTACAACGCGGAGAACAAGCGGTTTCCCGGCGGCCAAGAGGAGCGAATCGAAGTACCCGGAACTGGTCTTGATGAAATCAAGGGTCTGAAGTCGTTCGATAGTTACGCTCACCTTGAGAGAGACGGGCTGCCAGTGCCG
>CBFHQW010000110.1:0-3362 GCA_965658085.1 Candidatus Thalassarchaeum sp. | reverse complement strand
CGAGATTGCGAAGGACATGGGCTACGATGTCCGCGAGGAGAAGGTCGATGTTGACTACGCGCTGAACGCTGACGAGTGTTTCTGTGCTGGTACGGCAGCAGTAATCTCCTCTATCGGATCGATTCAGCACGGTGATAAGGTAGCTAACTTCGGTGATGGAGAAGTCGGGCCGATTACTCGTATCCTATACGACGAACTCACTGGCATTCAGCAGAGACGTATCCCCGACGAACGTGAATGGACTGTGTCCATCGAGTAATCAATCTCTGACCATAGCTTGGAAGTAGCCAGCAAAGCCGAATGGTTGGTTCATTGCCCCTCCAGTTGCGATCCATCCTTCGGCCATCGCTGCGTTGACATCTCCCTCTAGGCCCTCAAGGGTCTTCGATCTGACGATACGATACTCCATGAGACGCCATGGAGGAGGATAGCCAAGGTGATTGTGGTTAGCGGCCGAACTTCTTGCGCCGCTGGCCGCCCTTCTGCTTGAACGACTTGCGCTGGGCGCGCCTCTGGCGATCACCCTTTGAGGGACCTCTAGCCTTCTCCTTACCTTCTTGCTCCTTGGCTTCCTTAGCCTGACTACGTAGGCGTAATCCGATGGTTTGCATGACTCCTTCCTTACTCTCAGCATTGGTTGCGCTCAGGGCGTCTTGGGTCGATAACACAAGCCTGCCCTCACTCAGGTGCGGACGCGAAGGATGGCTGGCATCCGTCTCGCGCTTCATCTTCGATATCCCTACTGCCTTGGCCGCCCACGCGACGGTCTCGAGAGTAGGGTTAGGGGCGCTTGCCTCCTTGGGGACTCTGCGTCCGGCGGAGCGGCTTAGTCGGGAGTCGAAGTATCCGGTCCAGATGCTCATCTTGCTCGGGTCGTGGGGCATGCTATCGTTACCTCCCCGTATGAGGGGTGACTTGAGGGCTTCGCGGGCCTCAGTCCTCTAGGAGCACACCGGAGACGACTCCGTGCATGCCTGGCCTGCTGGTGACTCGTACTCGGCCGATGTCTGTATCAACGACTGCGCCCTTGGTGACGATGTTGCGTCGGACGTAGTTGGGATCTGCATCGTTCTCGATGACGCCGTTGATAGTCGCACGTACGGTCTTGCCCTCCTTGGGGTTGTTGACATTGATCTCGTGAGCGGAAAGGAGTCTTACGGTCTGAGATCCAGCCGTCTTGCGGTAGTTCTTGCGCTGTTCCACTTCACCGACGTAGGCGAACTGGTTCTCGCTGGAGATCTCGGTCCTGCGCTTGCCTCGGTGGTGCTTCATGCGGCCGCCTGTGGACTTGCGACGAGAAATGCCATGCCACTTTGCCATGCGTCCCGCCGACCGACCGCCCTTATTTCAATGGATTGGAGGGCTACTCGCCCATATCGAAAGCAGCAGCCTCGATGGCGGCTAGCAGCCCTACGTAATCGATTGTCACTGGAAACTGTGGGAACTCGTCTACGACATTGCTTGGAGGATTGATCAAGATGCCTGCATTGGCTATAGTCAGCATCGAGGTATCATTGTACGAGTCGCCGGCAGCGATGACGTTGTAGTTCAGCCCGCGTAGGGCCTCTACAGCGTGGCGCTTCTGGTCTTCGAGCCGGATGGTCCAGCCGGTTATCCTGCGAGACTCCTCGTCAATCTCTAGAGTGTGGCAAAGCAAGGTCGGTCTGCCCAGCTTGTCCATCATTGGTCCAGCGAACTGCGAGAAGGTGTCTGAAAGGATGATGACCTGCCATTTCGATCTGAGATAATCGAGGAATTCGACTGCTCCTTCTAGCGGTTGCATTCCATCGATAACGTCGGTGATGTCGTCGATTGTCAGTCCATTAGCATCCAGAATGTCGAGTCTATACCTCATCAGCTTGTCATAGTCAGGCTCGTCGCGGGTAGTCCTGCGCAGCTCGGGTATTCCGGTGCGCTCTGCCACATCGACCCATACCTCAGGCATCAGGACGCCCTCAAGGTCGAGACATACCACCAGCATCGGCCCGACGCTTGCGGGGTGCGTCTTCAACGTGTTCGTCGCTAGCGGATGCGTATGTTCTTCTCGGACAGCGAGCACGACTAGGCGTGAGCGAGAAGAGATTGCGTCGACGCACGCCAGTCAGATACAAGCACTTACGCGACGATATCAACATGCTCACAGAGTCGGTCGGATTGGAGTTGGACCTCTCCGAGAGCTTTCTCGAAAGAGGTCACTTTGAGGGTCAGGATTTGATACTGGTCGACAGGGTACCTGTCGGTATTCATCTAGACAGTGGAGAGGGTATGGTCTGGTTTCCTACACTGCGCGGGATTGTGGCCTGGCAACCCGAGCGAAGTTGGGCGGCAGTTGACCACGGCGCTATTCCATTCCTGATGAACGGTGCCGACTGTATGGGGGCCGGCATACACCTCGCAGACCCTTTGCTGGAGGCTGGTGACATGGTATGGGTGCGCGACCAGGAGCACGGCAAGCCGCTGGCGGTGGGTCAAGCTCTTGTCAGCGGTGACGAGATGGTCTCGATGGCCAAGGGCAAGGCCATCCAGACCCTACATTGGGTGGGCGACGAGCTGTGGGAGCTCGAAACTTGAGGCATTAGCATTCATTTGTCATGAGTGTGACGCTGGTGTATGCGAAGAGTCGTGGCAGTGCTTCTGGTCTCGATACTCGCACTATCATTCAGTGCTGCAGGAGAGAGTGGAGTCAATGAGTCGACTGTTTTCGATGACACTGGCATAGCATCCTCGCAGTACGCCGATGTCATCCACGAAAACGGCCAGTTCGACATGTCCCTGACCCTCGAAGAAGGCACCAATATCACATCCATGCAGTGGATTACTCAGATCTGCATCAACTCAGGTGTATGCTACCCGCCCGAAACAAATGACATGGGCTCCGAGGACGGACTGACCTATTCCGCCACGGTGGATGTCAATGATACTGCGACCTACATCAATTGGAAGTTTGTCATGCATAGCGAAGACGGTTCCGAAGCTTCGGTCCCAGATACTGGATTCGGCTGGAAGGTCTGGTCGGACTGCTGGTGGGACAACATGACCTGGGGCGGTTCCTCTACCGACTGCCAAGGGGAAGATGAGGGGCTACCGGGCTTCGCAACCCCCATTGCAGCAGCAGCCATAGCGATGGCAGCCTTGATGGCACGACGCGACTGAGCGCGGGCATGGGCGAGGGTGACGAGGAGCCTGGATTCATCCGCCTCGAGTTCGAAGAGTTACCTACTGACGAGATGCTCTCACGTGCGCATGCGTTCTATGAGCAGATGGGTCAGAGGCGAACGACACGTCATTTCTCGGACCGAGAGGTGCCGCGCGAGCTCATCGAACTAGCAGTGAAGACGGCGGGTACTGCCCCCTCAGGGGCT
>CBFHQW010000109.1:0-3372 GCA_965658085.1 Candidatus Thalassarchaeum sp. | reverse complement strand
AATAGACCGGTAGTGCACCAGGAAGAACTGCTACCTCACCTAAGCTAAATCCGACCAACTTGGCTTGGATCTGGTTTTCAGCAGGATCTAACTCAATGTGGTGTTCGATCATCTCGATTCCCTTGTAGGTCACGGTCTCGCCTACTTCGGTCTGTGCTACCGAGTATCCAACTAGATTGACACTGAATGGCGCATCGGCGTCTGCGATGCCACCTCTAGTTCCAGTAATCTCGGTGTTGCCATTTCCGACATGGTCTGAGAGGAGCCCAAACACACTTGCTTCTCTGTGAGGGGCTCTCCACGGTAGGTGTTCTGTCATCCCATAAGTCTCGTTGGCCTCGCACGGATACGTCCCATCCCAGTCGTCTTCAGAGAGCACAGCTAGGCTCCCATCCGAATTCAGTTTGAAGTCGCAAAATCCGTCTCCGTCGGAGTTGATGTAACCCTCCATGACGGCATGCTCGGCAGTACTCAAATTGCCAACACTAGTTGGAATCTTCATCTGGTAGACCGAGAAGTCCCCAGTGCTCTTGCCTCCAGAGCCGTAGTAAGTCTCATTGGTCTCAAGTTTCACCCAGCTGTTTTCCTCTCCATAAAGTCCAGCCAATACAGGATCACTCCAACCGTACAACCAGTTGTTTATTGGTTGGGTAGTCCATGCTGAGGAACCATATTGGAAACCCAGAAGGGCCCCTACTACTTGTTCGAACATGAAGTCCTTGACCCAACTCCTCAGAGCGGCGGCCTCAGAATCTGAGATGCCGTATAGTCCGCCGACATAGGCATCGTCCCAAGTATGTTCGGTGCCTCCCATGACAGGGCCTTCTGAGCTAAGTGGAAGAGATACTCCTGAGAATTCACCGTAGACGAATGCAGTAGCGAAGTCGCCAGTCAGCGCGTATTCAGAATCGTACAGAATTTCTCGTACTTTCTCAGCACTGAGGTCCACAGTTCCTTCATATTCTCCTCTGTTAAGGCCAATTTCGATGTAACCTCCTGCTATCGGTTCCTCAGAACCAAGAGCGAGTTGCCACCAGTTATTTGCATCCATTGTACCAGTGCCTCCAACGAGAATCATCTCGAACTCAAGTGGAACGCCTCCCACCATGTCGATCCAGATACCTGCCCAATCATAGGCAATACCCATCAATTGAGTCAGCCCAATTCCGTAAGTCAACATTGTGTCCAAGAGATTACTCTGCGCACCGAGGAGAAACAACGCGACCCCGTATAGTGGAATTCCTTGGAAGTCTGAAACCGAGAGAATTCCATTATTGGGGCTGGAGCCTTCTGAGCCCCAAAGGAGGTTGTTGAGGGCTACGGGGTTGGCTATGTCGACCCCACTGACCTCTGCTAGACGCTCCCTCAAGGAAGCGTTAGAGGAAGTTGCAAGATCTTCTCCTCCGCCGTTTGCGACAAAAGTTGTCGCAGTGAGGGCGTAAATAGCCCAGTCCATGTGTGTGAGAACTACTGGGTCGGTGCTGCCGTAATCGAACTTTTCAGCACGATCCGGAGTAACCGTCTCGCTAGGCTCTCCCATGCCCGCTACAAGCATAGGGCCTATGTCGCAAGTTAGGGCGATGCAAATCCCTGTGGAAGGGTCTACAGCATCATAGAGGATGCTCTGGGCCGACGCCCCGAAGTCAAGGCCAGAATCTTCAGCTCCACTGAGCGAGAGCCATTCGTCATAGGCTCCATTGAGTAGAGTAGCGGGCGCCATGGCGTCAGCAGTTGCCTCATCGTACCCGGCTTGCTGAAGTGCCACCGATACTCCAAGTACCATCAGATCAATCTCCTCTGATGCCCAGATGCTAGGTGCCCTGTTCTGCATGTCGTTGATCAACATCATCTGTGTGAAGCCGGCCTTGGCGAAGGTCTCGCCGTAGGTTATCCCGGTAGCCACACCTGCCATCCTCTGGGTGTTCCAGAGGATGTTTGCATTGGTCAGTTCGTAATCTCCCGAGACCGATGCATGCTCGTCGCCATTATCATCTGTCCATGTGCAGTTTTCGCACCAGTCAAAGGAATCGTACTCAGAATAAGTGATCGTACCGTTATTGGCGTAGAAGTCAAGAAGTTCCTTGGTCGTCGTGACGGTGTAGATGAACGGCCCCATCTTCTCAAACACCGCGACTTCATCATCTAGGCTAGCACCTGGATTAGTCAAGTTGTAGGCGAAGTACGATCTCTCGCTTGTCTGGACTAGCCAATCATCTCTCTCCCACTTGTCCGGTTCTTCCTGTCCATCTTCTATCACGCCATCTCTGTCAGCGACAATCAGATCCTCGACTCCGGCTTGGACATTGCTTGCCACTACGCCGGTCAGGACGAACATGTTTAGGCTGACTAGAATTATTCCAGTGAGTATCATTGCTATCGATTTGTTGCGGTTCATGGTTACACTCTCTACGTGCGCACACTAGGGTATGTGAGATAAGCGTTGCACTGCTGTTCAAGATGTACAAAACGGTATACTGGGCTCAAATAAAGCCAAATCCGTCGAATTCGCGAGCGAACGTGTACATCATTATCGGGACTAGGATAATCCCCATCGCGTGGCTGCGTCGGATTCCAATACGCGGCGGCATCAACCCCATCGCGGTGCCGATGATTAGGACTCCCAAACCTATCCATCCGGTTGATAACCAGACGAGTATAGAGATGAATCCTGTGACCGTGAAAACAACTGTGCGTAGGGGCACTATTTCGTGCATCTTCAGCATCCCTTTGCCGACCTTGATCATCACTGGAACTGCAAACAGTCCGGAAGCAATCGTGATGCCCAACAACCTGATGAAATCTGCCGGGGGCTCGACGGAGTTCCACATATCGATTGGATACATCATGTTGAGAGCGAGGGCAGCCCCTGAGCGTGGTCTGCCTACCATGTAAAGGAAGCCGAGGACCATCACCGTGACCGCGGTGTTGACTGAGGACAAAACGGCGATGACCTCGAGGTCCTGTTGCTGACTCTGAGCTCCCAAGTCGAGATCGGGGCTGACTCCGGCTTCTGTTAACACCTCCTCAAAGATCTCCCTCTCCTCGTCCGAGAGATCGTCGAGATCGTCGAGATCGAGGGGCGATGACTTTGGCGTTAAATCCGGTTGAATCCCGTGCTCAAAGTCAGCCGGGATATAATCCGGATCAGTCAGTCTACCCCACAGGTTGCGCATGCTCATGACGACAACTGTGGCTTGTGCAGCGGTCATTCCTGGCAGGATGGCCATGACTGAGGAGACGACGGCGGACAGGAAAGTAGGGATTGCAAGGGGCTTCATCGGAGGCATCTCCCAGTTGGCCTCCTGAGGAGGAATCTCAGAAGTCGTAACATAGATGTCAATCAGGTTAGCAATCCCAAACAATCCGGCCAGA
>CBFHQW010000108.1:0-3554 GCA_965658085.1 Candidatus Thalassarchaeum sp. | reverse complement strand
CACCTGACTCAGGTTCAGCGCCCCTTGTCTATTCTTCACTGACACTCACTTGCGCTTCCCCATCTCTTCGGTTTCTACCGGCGGCTTTGCGACCAACCTCTCATACTCATCTGCAATCTGGAAAAGAGCACCTCCAGTATCGAAATCTATGTGCCGGCCGACCTTGCTACGCGCGATGACGTAGCGCATGATCTCAGGAGGCACGAGCGCGAGCACGTCCATAGGTCCGACAGTCAGTCCCTTTGAACTCGACATCGGCCCCATGCCCTTCACTTGAATCCACTCGTAGACCAGTTTGTGGGGCGGTGTGCCACCCAACATCTCGCAGATCGGTATTCCGGTGTCGTAGCTGCCTCCGGCCGCACCATGGTCCTTGCCGGCAGGCTCGCAGGTGATGCCGTGAATTCCCCATTTGGCGGCCCAGTCGACTCTCCAGGGCAGCTTGCCCTGCGCAGTCCTGATGTCTGCAGAGCCTTCGACACCGTGACTGTCGATCCAGTGCACGTTCGGGTGCTTGTATCCGGTGACGCTGACCCCGTCGATGCTGCCGTCAGAGCCAAGGGGGTTGTACGGAAACCAGTCTTCGGGCACTTCCCTGCCGGACACCTCCTCTATGACTCGGCGTATCTCTTCCCTCTGCTCTATGGCAGAATGAATCTTGTCAGCGAAGGCACCGCTCTCGTAGGTCTGGTGATTCATCTCCACCTCTGGCTCGACACCTATCTCTCTGAGCGCGGCTAGGAATGGTGCGAGGAAGTGGTCAGCATAGTTACCACCATCTGGATTTGGCTCCCCGTCTAATCCGGGTGCCGGTATGTAGGCCAGTGGGTGACCGATGTACTGCTCGTAGGCGGGCGAGAGAAAGTCGTAGATTCTGCGAAGAGGATCCATCGAGTCAACGATGAAGATGTATCGAGATTTCATGCCAGCGTCGAGGCAGGCCCGATGTATCATCTCAGCAGTCAGAATCTCTCGTAGGTGACCAACATGGAACTCCCCTGAGGGAGTGATTCCCGAAGCTATGACTTGCGAACCATCTCTGTTCTGCAACGTCTGCGCGGTATGGTCCGCCCAGTGCATTTGACTTCCTCAGACTGTGACTACTCTGACCAATCCACGAAGGGGCGCGCCCTCAAGCTCGTTGTTGTTTGACTTGTTGGCGAGCACCATGCAGAGTTTGACGTCAGCTCCAGCTGACCTGAGGTTCCTGATGGTCTTGCGCATCGTGGTGCCAGAAGAGACGACATCATCGACTACTACAACGCGCTTCCCTGCTACGCCGGCGAAGACCTCGGATAGGTGGCCTCCTTCATCTGCGTTAATGCTCCTGCTAATCGAGAGGTCGAGATCCATCTGCCCTGCTATGGCCTGGGCGAAGGCAATTCCGTTGAGGCTGATGCCTACTATCGCATCAACCTCGTCACCTATCTCCTCCTCGATTATGTCGGCAAAGATGTAGGAGGCTGCCTCTATCCTGCCGGCCTTGACTGCAATCGATCTCCAGCCTACCTGGATGTCGGAAGGACGGTCTTCTGTGGCGACTCCACTTGAGGACAGCCACTGGATGGTGGTCTGGGACAGGGAGAGCTCATCTGCTATCTGCTGGGTGTTCAGGCCCTTGTTGCGAAATGCATCCACCTTGCCTCGCAACTCATCTACGCTCAGTGGCATCAAACCGCCCCACCGCTGGTTATCTATGAACTCACCGGGGGTAGAATATGAGTAAATACTGACTTTGAGCCTCTAAAAGCGCCCGGTGCTGCCGAAACCGCCCTCTCCGCGCTCAGTTTCACCAAGGTCCTCGAAGTCGACTTCACGGAAACCAACCTCTGGTATCGGGGAGATCAGCATCTGAGCAATTCTCTCCCCTGCCTTGACCGTGTACGAGTCCCCCTCTCCTATCCAAGTCATCAGCACGAACAACTCGCCACGATAGTCAGCATCTATAGTCCCGATGCTGTGAGGCAGAATAAGTCCCTTGGAGCCGAGTGAGGAGCGTGCCCTCACCTGCCCTTCGTAGCCAACAGGTATGGCGACGTGCAACCCTGTCCTGAGTTTCATGCTCTGTCGGAATGGCACAATCGAGTCCTCAAGGGCGTACAGGTCCCAACCGGCAGCATGCTTGCTGCCTTGAGTCGGCAGTCTTGCGTTGGGGTGGGTGCGAGCCACCTTGACCTCAAGTCCCTCCTCCATGAGTTTCGTGCGCCGTTCCAGTCTTTGACCGTTCGCAAGAGGCCAATGACCCCCGGTGGGGTGAAAAGGGGGCCATGATTCGGCAGGCCGATGACTGACTACGACTATGATGCTCTAATCGACCGTGCGCGTGAGCGCATACCCAAGGGCATCAGCGAACGCTCACGCTGGACCATGCCCGAGCCGGACATACTCATTGAGGGTAGTCAGACTATCTTGCGTAACTTTGCGGACATCGTCAACGCGATGGACCGTGATGCTAATCATGTCTATCAGTTCCTACTCAACGAGCTCGGTACCTCGGGTACACGCGAGCAAACTCGTGTGTTATTCAAGGGGCGTGTCCCTCCTGTTAGAATCAAGGAGAAACTGGTTGCATACGTCAAGGCATTCATCCTGTGTGATCAGTGTCGCGCCCCCGATACCCGCTTTATCAAAGAGGGCAGAACTAGTCTGCTCAAGTGCCAGGCCTGCGGAGCAACCAGGCCAGTTAGGCTCTGAGTCTGAGGACTGCTTTGGCCCCATTGCCGAATACCGGAGAAATCGTTATACCGAATTCGATACAAGCAGTGCCATGCCAATAGCAAGGTACTGGGTCGTGAAGACTGGCGGAAATGAAGTAACAGAAGATATGGCGAATGTCTGGAAGGAGAACTTCCTAGAATACGCTATGCAGAACGGATGCCTGAGGGGAGCATTGGTGGCAGATGATGAGAGAATCATCGCAGTCTCGATGTGGCCCGATATGGCTACTTTGGAAGCAGTCGTGGAGAGCGACCACTACTCGGTGATAGGAGAGGCAGTGGGCGCATCATGGGGTGCCGGTGGAATCGACCTCTCGGAAGATATCGAGTTCGTCTGCAATGGAGACGTCCTCGCGATGATGGTTCCCGGTGGGATGTAGTCAGGAGAAGTCGAGGAGGACCTTGCCCCGGTTCTTCCGGTCGTGGATGTGCTTCTGAGCTTCTGCTACCTGCTCGAACCTCCAAACTGAGTCTATAACCGGTTCAATCTGTCCCTTGAGGAGCATCTCTGAGAGCGCCTCAAGGTGGCCTCGGAACACTGACTCGTCGTCTAATAGTCCCATGTGGATTCCGAAAACAGCTTTGTTGGAACTCATCATCTTTAGTGGGTCGAAGCGTGGCGTTGATGCCCACATCCTGAGGGCCGTCAGAGTCGATTTCTTGTCTCCCTTTACTGCAGCCGAGGCGCCAAAGAAGTACAACTTGCCACCACGACGCAGTGCCTTGTAGGAACGCATCACGTGACTTCCTCCGACCGGGTCGATAGCGTGGTGAACTCCCTTGCCCTCTGTCATCTCTTTGCATACATCCACGAAGTCCTCATCCTCTCGGTCTACG
>CBFHQW010000107.1:0-3625 GCA_965658085.1 Candidatus Thalassarchaeum sp. | reverse complement strand
CCGCGCCAAGCACCCAAGAGAGGTATTCTACTTAACCCACAATCTGGAACGTTGCAGGGACCAGAAGATAACACACTGCTATACAGAGGAGGATCGATTGTCGCATTAGACTGTTCGTGGAAATCCCTCGACAGTGCAATCAAGGAAGTATCTCACCATACTAGACTTGGAGGAAGGACTTTGCCCGTTTTACTCGCAGCTAACCCAGTATCGTGGGGCAAACCGGGTAGATTGACTACCGCTGAAGCCCTATGTGCCTCTGTCATAATATCTGGAAGGTGGGAGCAAGGTCGGAAAATCATCGAACCATTCGCATTCGGGAATGAGTTCTTGAATCTGAATAGCAATCCATTGGAGGCCTATTCAACTGCCAAGACAAACGCTGAATTAGCAGCAATGCAGTGGGAATTCTTCGACGAGCCTGATTCAACGAACAATTGAGCCGGGTGCCAGGTCTTCACATATTGTCAGTACCGAAACTTTTCCATTATCATCTTCAGCTGCTAAGAGCATTCCATCAGAAATCACGCCCCTGAGATCTCTTGGTTTCAGATTTGCTACGTATACTACATTGAGACCTAGGAGATCGGAAGCATCCACCACCCCCTTCAATCCAGCACAAATAGTGCGACTAGATTGGGGGGCATCTTCAATTGTGATAATGTATAACTTGTCGGCATTAGGGTGGTCATCAACAGAAGTGATTTTCCCCGTCTTCATCTCTACTTTCAGGAAATCCTCGTAATCGATGTAATCGCCCCCTGAGTCTTTGGGTGCAGTGTCGGTCTCATTGACCTTACTATCTGTCCCTTCCTCGGCTACAGCCATTTCGGTTGCGATAATTTCCTCTAAATCCAATCGTTTGAACAGAGGATTCGGTTTTGTGGAGTTCCAACCCAAGCTATCCAATGAAAACGCCTCGTCCCAGAGTATTGTATCAATATCTGTTTCCTCACCTAACATCACCCATAGTCGGTCAGACTGGAAGGGCAGGAATGGCCTCAGGGCCACTGCTAAACCTCGGCACATAGACCAAGCAAACGCTAATGCTGACAATGCAGATTTCGCCTCTTCGGAATCATGATTATCCAAATACTTCCATGGAGATGCTATCTGCAGTATTGAATTGCCCAACTGTGCAATGCCCATTATACTACGCAGTGCTTCTTTGAACCTCTGTTGCTCCATCGATTCAATTGCTGCAGACATTAGTTCGTCAATATCTGATGAATACTGAGGAAAATCTGATGGATTGAAGAATCGAGAGAGTGGGTTTCCCTCCTCGGAAGGTAATTTATGTGCCAATGTCATGACTCTGTGTACGAAATTTGCGTATGTTCCAATCAACTCATTATTGACCCTATCTACGTACTCATTCCATCGAAAATCTGTATCATGACTTTCGGGCATATTGATTGAGAGATAATATCTCAGCGTATCGGGATCAAACCTATTCAAAAACGATGGTAACCATACCGCGTGTCGCCGACTCTTGCTAAACTGGCCACCTTGTAACATCAAGTATTCGTTTGCAGGGACGTTGTATTCAAGGGCCAAATGTCCCGGTTCGGGTATGTGCGTGATATCCTCACCCGAATTTGCAGCATTAATCCCCATAATTATTGCAGGCCAGATAATTGTATGAAACGGAATGTTGTCCTTACCCATGAAGTAGATATGCTTCGGTTGATTTCCATCTTCAGAAATCTTCCACCAACGCTCCCATGCATCATTACCATCAGAATGCCCGGACTTGGTTGCGAACCTCTCAGCCCAGATACGTGCACATGTGTAGTATCCCTGAACCGCTTCAAACCACACATACACTCTCTTTGAACTCCACTCCTCTCCCTCCAGGGGTAATTCTATTCCCCACTCTATATCCCTAGTCACAGCACGCGGTCGAAGGCCCATGTCTAACCAATTCTTTGTCATCGCACGCACATTTGGCCTCCATGTTCCTTTACGATCTTCGTAATGAGATAGTAATGATTCCTGGAACATATCTAATCTGAAGAATAGGTGCTCAGTATCTCTAACTTCAATTGCTGAAGAAGAATCCAGTTTGGAACGGGGATTCACTAGTTCGTTGGCCTCGTAAGTAGCTCCACATTCATCGCATTGGTCCCCTCGGGCCCCAGAAGCTGAACATACGGGACAGTCTCCTTCTACATATCTGTCAGGAAGGAATCGTACTGCTCCCTCTTCTGAAATAGAGCAATACTGTTGCATAATCTCTGTGGACAACATATTCGCATTGAGTAATTCTGTGAATACCTCTCTAACAATTTCCTTATGGCGATAATCAGATGTTCTGTTGTATAGCGCTCCTCCGAACTCTATTCCTCTGGAATCTACATTATTCCCCCATGAGCAACCCAAGTCAATTAATGCCTTCATATTCACTTCGTGAAACTTATCGACTATTTCCTGTGGTTCTACGCCTTCCTGTTCTGCGGTGAGAGTTATGGGGGTCCCGTGTTCATCGGAACCGCTGCACATCAGTACACTTCGTCCTCGAGCACGTTCGTATCGGTATTGTATATCCGCAGGGAGGCAGTTGCCAGCTACGTGGCCTAAATGAAGAGGGCCATTTGCATATGGCCAAGCCATGAATATCGCTACACGCTCCATTTCCGCCTCCCCTAATGGGAAAGGCGGAGCCACATATTTATGTCATCATCGCCCATCGCCTGTAGTGGAGCCGCAACTCGTGCATACCGTTGGTAATCGTCCATATCTCCTGGATGAACTCTAAGAGGCATCAGAATTGAGTGATTATACACTGATTGTATCCTATGCTCTTTTGGCACTAGGGGCGTCATTCCTATGCAGTATTCTCGAAGCTGTTCTGCTATCGACTACGCATGCTCACATTAAGTCAATGAGTGATAGTCACGAGAAGATCAAGCGTGTCTGGTTGGGGTACAAAGAAGACCCTGAGAGGCCGCTTACAGCTATACTCACTTTGAACACCTTCGCACACACAGTTGGGGCCTTAGGGGTGGGTTATGAGGTTGAGAAGCTGAATCCAGGGGAGTATGGAGTCGCCATTGCCTCTGCTGTACTAACTGTTGCTATACTGTTGCTCAGTGAGATACTTCCTAAGACAATAGGAGCGTTGTATTGGAGGAAGTTGACAGTGTCCTCAGCACACACACTACGGATACTAATGATTCTCCTTTGGCCAATTGTCAGACCGATTGAGATGCTCCGATCACTATTACCAGAGGTCCAGATTGAAGCTGTCACAAGATCAGAACTATCGGTACTCGCGGATATTGCTGAAGAATCTGATCAGATTGAAGAAGATGAGGAGGCTGTAATTCAGAATGTATTGCGCCTACGTGAAATCATGGTCAGTGACGTCATGACTCCGCGTGTTGTCATGAGCACAGTGAGAACTGATGAAACAGTACAATCAATTATTGAGAGAATACCAATCATGATTTACGGTCGCATGCCAGTAACTGGGGACAGTATTGACGACGTGAAAGGAATGGTACTGAGGAGTGAGATATTGAGGCGCGCGGCAGTGGATGATTACTCCAGCACTATGGGAGATTTGTCGCGCTCGACACATCACTGCAAGCAAGATGATTCAGTCGACAAGGCCCTAGATGTG
>CBFHQW010000106.1:0-3664 GCA_965658085.1 Candidatus Thalassarchaeum sp. | reverse complement strand
CACCACGTCAGGGTGGTAGTACATGTCGCACGCGAAGGTGGTCCCAGTGGATATCATCTCTGCAACAGCCGCTCTGGTGCCCACTTCGACGAACTCCGCGGTCAGCCCTTTCTCGACAGGGAAGACCGAGGTCTCGAGCCACTCCATCAGAGGCAGCCCCTCGCCCATCGAGCGATTGAGTATCATCGCGAGGTGGGTGTGCCAGTTCTGCAGCGAGCGCGTGACCAGCCGAGTCGAGCCGTCGATGTTCTCAACAACGTCCTCGTCGCCCTTGCTCTTCGAGTACGAACCATCGGGATGCAGCAGGAAGTTGCCGTCCTGAACCACACCGTCGTGGTCTATCAGTCGAGCGCCGGTGATTCGGCGCACTCCCTCTTCCATGGAATCGCCAACGGCTAGCCCATCTCAAGGTTCTCTATGCGAGAACTGCTCAGTTACTTGGTTTAGGTAGGAAAGGCATCAACTTGTTAGCAAGAGCCTCAAAGTTTCGAGTCTGTATCCAAGCCTTACCAGATCCTGATAATTTCAAGACAACACCCTCTCCTCCGAACATGGTAGTCTTCCAAGATCCTGCCTTTTGCGGATCATAGGATACTCCATCGGTGAATGCCACGAGATGCCCGTTGTCGACAATTATTGGTGCATCAGGAGTCACTTCGACCTCTTTGATGGCCCCATATGAACAGTAGAAGACCTGTCCTGGACCACCTTCTGAGAAAGCCCTCAGGAAGAAGGCACCCTCTCTGGAAAATAGTGCCTTGGCGCCTTGGAATTTTGTATCATACTGAATATTATGCGAGCAGGCCATGAAGGCCCCTCCTTGCATGTACATGTTTTGACCGGGCTCCAAGTCGAATGTGCAGATATCTCCAGGAGACGAAGGAGCCATCGAAATCCATCCGCCAGAAGATCCTGCCGTGTATGTATTGATGAAGAAAGATTCTCCCCCCATAGCGGACTTAATGAGCCCACCAATCAGACCTCCTTTCGAAGCTCTGCCTGTTTCGACATTCAAACCAGAAGACTGGGCCACCATTGCACCAGGCTCGACTTTAATCGACTCTCCTGGACCGAGGTTGGCAGTCATCAGTGTAAAGGCAGGTTGGAACTCGTAATCTACATCCATGAGTGTGTGCTGAAGGTCCAACTTTTCAAATGAACGGTGATGTGCTAAATAATACATTTCGCGTTGAGCACACTCACCTTTTTTCCCTCCAAGTTCCGCATCCAACACTCTACTAAATCCCCTTCGTGCATCGGCCCGACACCCTCTGGGGTGCCGGTCCAGACAAGGTCTCCAGGCGAAGGCTCGTACCAATCATGCAGGTGCCCAAGAATGGTCTCCACAGAGTGCACCATCAGTTCAGTCGATGCCTGCTGCCTAACTTCGCCATTTACCGACAGACAAATCTCCACCGGCCGCGAGTCCCAAGCAGTCCAAGTTCCCAGCACCCCTGAACCAGCGAACCCCTTACCTTCGAGCCATGGCCAACCCTTCTTCTTGGCCAGTGTCTGACGAGTCCTGTTGGTGGTGTCGTTGCCAACACACATCTCCACCGGCTCGAGGTCCTCGCCGAGCCGGATGACTAGTTCCACCTCATGGTCAATGTGATCCTCGGCTGAGCTCAGCGCGACCACGTTGTTACCATGCTCATCTGCCTCCACCAATGCGGTCGGCGGCATCAGGAAGAAGCGGGGGTAGTCGGTGATGTCGCCGTAGATCTCCTTGGCATGACCAACATAGTTGCGGAACACCGCCCATCCGACCGCCATGACACTTCCAACACCCGCAATCCCATTATCGCATCGCTACCGAACTAAGCAGGTTGAAGACTCTCCCTCGGCCGAGCCGCATCGATGGCCGAGGATCCCTACCGAGTCCTAGGCGTCTCCAGCGACGCCAGTGATGCCGAGATTAAGCGGGCCTACCGCAAACTCGCTCGGCAGTACCACCCCGACAGGAACCCGGATGACGCAGCGGCCGAGGAACGCTTCAAGGCGATTCAGGCTGCCTACGAGAATGTCGGAACTGCCGAAGCCCGCAGAGAGTATGACCAGAGTCGTCGCATGGAGGACATGTTCGCCAGTGGTGGCTTCCAGGGCAACCCGTTCGGAGGGGGCTTTGGCGGCGCCGATTTGGGAGATATAATCTCGCAGTTCATGGGAGGTAGGGGCGCATCGGGAGGATTCGATACGAGGTCCTCACGTGGCTTCGGCGGCCAGACTCAAGCCCCCTCCAACGAGCCCGCCCAACTAACAAGAGGTGCTGATATCGAGGCAGGACTCGACATTTCGCTCGAGCAGGCTTCACAGGGGACTGAGGTGAAGTTTAGCCACCGCAGGCTAAGGCGATGCGAGAAGTGCAAAGGCTCGAGTTTCGGAAAGTCACGGCGCTGCGCACCGTGTAATGGAACAGGAGTTCAGACCAAGGGTAGCACACTCACTGTGAAGGTCCCACCTAATGCCGAACACGGTCAGTTGCTCCGCCTCAAGGGTATGGGGCACGAGCATCCCGAGGGAGAACCGGGAGACCTGCGAATTACCTTGAGGTTGGATGCTCAGGAAGGGCGGCGTTGGGAGGAAGGCAGGTTGGTCCAAGAAGTCCCCATACCTGTCACGACACTGCTTCTTGGCGGAAATGTACGAATCTCAACACCAGCTGGTAAGAGGGTGCAAATTGACGTGCCTGAAGGCACTCGCATAGGCGACCGCAGGAGGCTGCAGGGCCATGGCCACTCTGGTGGACCACTCGATATCGAGTTCATTCTAGCCGAACCCGAGGCACTGAACAAATCCCAGCGCGAAGCGCTGGAGAGACTCAAGGATAGTGGGCTGTGAACCACACACAACCTGTCAAATACCCGTCTTCCGCGGCCCACAACATGCGCGACTTTGCCCATGTAGCCGACTTCCTCGTACCGAGGCGCAGGCAGGCACACATCGTCATCATCCTACTGTCCATACTAATGCTCCCAGGAATCTCAGCCACGTTCAGTCCAATTGACATAGAATCCTACGATCTAGAGTCACCGGAACTCGACGCAGATGAGGTCCTCATGGAGGAGTTCTCATCAGCTGGAGGGATAGAGGCCTTCGGAATCTTCATTCGTGACCCAAGTTACTTCGGAGAGCCAGATTCCGATGTCACGATGATTGCCGATTACACTGGCCACGGTCTAGGTGTGGCCGACCCCAAAGGGGGAGTACTCAACCTCACCGTGCTGAGGGAGATTGACACTAAGGCCGAGTACCTGAGGCAGCACGAGATTTCCGAGTTTTACCTCTCGTTCGCATCTCAGATTACCGGCGAGCCAGTAATCGGCATACTCGACCTCGCTACTGACTTCAGAGCATTCATGTCGGGCCAATCTGCTTTGACTAGCCCTAGAATCGATCCCGAGACCTTGACAATGGCACCGCCATCTACTGACTGGATAGACTGCGGTATTCTTGAGTGTCTAGCATTTGACGACGAGAACCTCACTCAGGCCCATATCGATCTAGCCGCACACAGGTTGGCCAATCACAGTTCGGGTGCCTTTCTCAGACTGCTTTCCAAGGATCGTGGATTTACTCCAGATCAATCAAGTCCTGTGTTAGGGCCTTACGACTACCAACTCCTCGCGGACGGAACTATCGTTGCTGAGGAATGGGGCCCTGGGCG
>CBFHQW010000105.1:0-3692 GCA_965658085.1 Candidatus Thalassarchaeum sp. | reverse complement strand
CGCACAAGTGGGCGCCGACCTTCCTCTGAGATGATTAGACCGCCCTCAGCAGCCCACGCGGCAGCGATGGCCCGGGCAGCCGAACCGCCACCGCGCATCCTCAGCACCGTCCCAGATGGCTCAACACCGATGTGTCTGCAGGCGGCAACGAAGCCCAATCCGTCCGTACTGGTCCCAGACCACTTTCCAGTGTCCCTTCTCAGTTGGTTGACCGCGTTCACCCCTTCGGGCCCCTTGACTCCCAATCTATCCTGTGGGGCGTGCTTGAGGGGTGCCGTGCAAGACAGCCACAACTCGCCCTCCAGTTCGGTGACCCTACTCTCAAACTCGTCAATGCTGTCAGCTTCGAGGAACACCTGCTGCGCACCGTTCATTCCTAGGTGTTTGCCAACCGCAGCAAACAGCCTCGGTGTGAGTGAATGTGAGATGGGATAGCCCGTGATGCCCCAGTAGTCCGGCATGGAATCCCTATGGGCCGCTCCGAATCCTACGAAATGAAGGTTTCAAGAGAGGTGGGTCCTCGCCGCGAGTGATGGACAGCGACCTCGATATCGCCCGAAATGCCACGATGCGCCCCATAGAGGAAGTGGCTGAACAACTAGGACTGGCTCGCAGTGACCTGATTCTGCACGGTCCGCACATCGCCAAAATCAACTGGGAGACAATCAAAGCCAAGCGCAACGGCAAGTCAGGATACCTGATTCTCGTCACTAGCGTAAGTCCGACCGCCTTCGGCGAGGGAAAGACGGTGACTACCATCGGCCTCAATCAGGGTCTCAACGCGCGCGGGCACAACGCGTGCTGTGTGATTCGTGAACCCTCGATGGGACCGGTCTTTGGAATCAAGGGCGGCGCTGCTGGCGGTGGCTACTCACAGGTCCTACCAATGGAACAGATCAACCTCCACTTCACCGGTGATTTGCACGCGGTCACCTCGGCTCACAACCTGTGCTCCGCCATTATCGACAACCACCTGCACCGAGGTAACGAGCTCGATATCGATCTCAACCGTATCTACTGGCCTCGCACCATCGACATGAACGATCGCAGCCTAAGGCAAGTCACCATAGGTCTGGGCGGGGCATTCAACGGTGTCGTCCGCACCGACCGGTTCGACATCACCGCTGCAAGTGAGGTGATGGCCATACTTGCGCTCTCAAAGGACTACTCCGACCTGCGCGAACGCCTTGGTTGCATAGTAATCGCCAAGTCGAACTCGGGCGAGCCGATTACCACTGAGCAACTCGGAGCCGCCGGTTCGATGTCCCTCTTGTTGAGAGACGCACTGATGCCTAACCTTGTGCAGACCCTTGAGGGCAATCCCGCTTTCATCCACTGCGGCCCATTCGCGAACATCGCCCATGGAAACTCATCGATTATTGCTGACGAGATTGCACTTTCGTGCGCGGACTACGTAGTCACTGAGGCTGGCTTCGGAGCCGAGATGGGCGCCGAGAAGGCACTTCACATCAAGGCGCCAGCAGCCGGCAGGGTACCCGACTGCTTGATTCTCAATGCCACTGTGCGAGCCATGAAGATGCACGGCGAGGGATTTGCCTCTGGAGGTGGTAGAAGGCCCACCACCGAGGAGCTAGAGACGGAGAATGTTGAGGCAACGAGGGCTGGTGCAGCCAGCAACCTGCGCCGCCACGTCCGAAACCTAGCAGAGACTAGCATCCCAGTCATTGTCTCAATCAACCGCTTCGAGCACGACACTGATGCTGAGATTGAGGCAATCAGGGATGAGGCAATCAAGGCCGGAGCCAAGCAAGTAGTTCTCAACGAGGTCTTCGCCAAGGGAGGTGAAGGAGCGACCGAGCTGGCAGACGCAGTGGTCGCGGCTTGCGCATCTCACGACGAGGCAGGCCGGCCATATACGCCGATAGTGGAGCACGGAATGACCATTGAGGAGACTATTCTGAGGGTGGCCACTAACATGTACGGGGCCCAAACCGTGGACTTCAGTGACAAGGCTCAAGCTTCCCTCAAGACCCTCAATGAGTGGGGTATGGGATCTCTACCTGTATGCATGGCCAAGAACCAGTACTCATTCAGCCATGAACCGAAGGTTCTCGGCGCCCCCACTGGATTCACTCTTCCAATTCGGGAGATTCGCGTCAACGCCGGTGCCGGCTTTGTCGTCGCCGTTTGCGGCTCGATGATGACGATGCCTGGGCTACCTACAAGACCGGCCGCCCTCGACATGGACATGGACGACGAAGGCAGACTGACAGGCGCCTTCAGATGAGGTTGTGATTGTGTGCGCCGAATAAAGCGCCTCGATGAAGGGGTCCGACTGCGACTCGAGGACGAGGATGACCTGTGGACAGCGGCGCAGCTGTGCAGCGCTGGCGCGCACGTGGGCATGCTGTCACACCGTAGAGACTCAACAACAGGGACGCAGACGGATAGCAGGGCGAAGAGCGCTGAGCGCAAACCGATGTGGATAGTTCTGGAGGTCCAGGAGACCGCATTCCAACCATTCACTGACAACCTCCGCATCCACGGTATCATCACTGAGGCTAAGATCGACATAGGCAGTCATCATACTCATCTCATCAATCCCGGGTCTGAGATTGAGCTGACCCGCGTTGGCGGGCTCTCACGAGCTGATATATCGCTGCTAAAAGGGGCTTTGTCGGCCGGGCGGCGCGCCAAGTGTGGCCTAGTGGTTGTGGAGTCCGATGAGATACTCATCTTCGAAGTCGCAGCGCACGGTATCCGCGATGTCTCACAGTTCACCATGCGTGGTGGTGGTAAGAAGGCAGACGATTCGACGAGTGTTCGCAGAGGCTTCTTCGAACGCGTCGCCAAGGAGACACGACTTGTATTCAAGGATCAGATGCCGTTGGTACTGTGCGGGCCGGGAATGGCACGTGAACAGTTCGAGACTCACCTTAGGGGACAGGGAGCGCAGAACCAGATTCTCAACACAGCGACATCCATAGGAGGTCGGCCTGCGGCTAACGAGGTTCTAGCGGAGGGCCTTGCAGACTCAGTCCTAGGGGAGCATGCCCTAATCCAGCAGGTCCGCGCCATCGAAGACGGCCTGAAGCGCATCTCCACCGATGGCGCAGTTTCTTACGGCCCGACCGAGATAGCAGGGGCAGCCGAGCAGGGTGCTGTCGAGACACTCGTCATTGAAGCCTCGATGCTGCGCAGCACCGACAGCGAAGTCCGGGAGCTCTGGGCAGGGATAGCTGCGACTGTAGAGTCCTCAGGCGGTAGCCTCATCCAAGCCTCGGTTGACCATGACTCGGGCCAGCATCTGCTCGGCTTCGGCGGAGCCATTGCCCTGCTGCGCTGGAAGACAGAGTAGGTAAGCCTCATCACCGTCGAGCATCAGCGATGCGCATGTCTGGCAGCGACGTAAGCATCGTCGCCTTCGGTAGACCAGAGTGTGATGACGCCCAGTCTCACGTGCTCTTGGCAGCTTCCGCCCTCGGGGCCACCACTAGGCTTGTCACTAGCTCCGAGGGTGAGGACTTCTCCAGTATGGACCACGGCTCCATCGACTGGAGGGGCGCGCTCAATGGGGCGCACTGGTTCGTGACTTCCGCTTCCACCGCTATCGAAGGAGAGGCAGCCCGTTTCGCTTGGGGCGCGGGCATGACCTTTGGCGAACTCGAGGGTGCCCGTACTGTGATGATTGCTGATCTACCTGAGGACCCTTCCCGATTGGCAGAGTCCTG
>CBFHQW010000104.1:0-3709 GCA_965658085.1 Candidatus Thalassarchaeum sp. | reverse complement strand
ATTTGAACCTGCGAAGCACTACGCATCGGATCTTGAGCCCGACCCCTTTGACCACTCGGGTACACCTGCGGTGGTGCTAGGGAAGTTTGGCTCTTGATACCCGCGCTTCGGGGGCTGTTGAGGTGGGGTGTGAGGAATTGTTCAATAATCCCCTGCGTCCCACTCGTGACGGGTTGCTCTGATGGACGAGGAAGGTGCTGCACCTAGGCTCAACAAGCATCAGTTGCTCTCGATTGAAAAGTCGCTTTTTGAACTCACTCGCAAGCAGAAGTCACAAGCCATCCCGGTCGATCTTCCAGTCCCGGCGTTCTGGTCCTCCGTCGGTCAACTCCTGCAACACTTGGAAGCCGATCTGGCCGAGACCATTAGAGACAGGGGCATGACTGCCGAGGCCCAGCTCAAGTCACGCAGGCTCGGCACCATACGGACCTGTGTCAGTGACCTGACTCGCCTACGCCTCAACGCCTTCACTCAGCACGCCGTGCTCTCGAACCTGTTGAAGTCACCACAAGGCGATGCGATGAGCATGTCAGCGAATTTTCAGAGCCTTGACTGGGAGAGACATGATTCCTCCGAAAGAGCCTACCACTCAGGAATAGGTCATCTCGTGGAGAAGTACAAGCACGAAGTCTCCTGGAACGCCCTACTACGTGGCTCCAGTGTGGAGATTCCAAGTATTCCAAAGGTCGGTGGGCACGAGCCTCTGACCGAATTTGTCGAACAGGAAGAACCGGTGCCTCAGCAGACACCCACTGTGGATAACACACCCGACAGTAGTAACTGGCGGGATCCTGAATTCGACGAGGAAGATAGGATTCGTCAGATTGACGCATTTCCTGACCGCGCCACTGGAGCAGCCTCTCCTGCTCCGCCACCGGAGCCGGCTCCAGAGGAGAGTGGGTTGCGCCGAATCCTCATCCTGCAGGATCTTGCCGAGCCGATCATCACCGAGAACGGTTCGGAGATTACCCTAACTGCTGGCGATGTGGAATCATGTCCGGCCCCGATTGCTGACAACCTCATCGCCGCTGGTCTGGCCGAGCCGGCTCCACTATGAGGCGAATGACTTAGTGTCGCCAGATTTCAAAGTGGCTCACCAGAGGTGAGCCAATGGGCAAGACAATCACTAGGAAGCAAGTAGCAGAACTCAGAAAAGGATTCGATGCTGAATCATCGAACAAAGTCGCTCAGAACGCGGTCACTAACGTCCAGTTGCCAGACCTGACGCTGAATAGAGACCTTGTCCAGGACATAGACGACTCATTCAGCACCAAGTTGGACGACTGGAAGGTAACAGCTCAAATGAGGAGTGGTCGGTGCTGGCTTTTCGCCACTCTGAACCTGCTCAGGGTCGGGGCGATGAAGAAGATGAAACTCAAGAATTTCGAGTTTAGTCAGGCTCACATCCACTTCTGGGACAAGTTCGAGCGCGCCAACCACCTACTCGAGTCAATCATCGAGACCTCTGATCGACCGGTTGATGACCGCACTATCCACTTCCTACTCTCTGACCCGATAGGTGACGGCGGCCAGTGGAACATGGCGACGAACTTGATTCGCAAGCACGGGCTGGTCCCAAAGTCGGCCTACCCTGAGTCGAATTCTAGCAGCGCAACGCGCTGGATGAATGCCGAGCTGAAGAACATACTACGGAGTTCGGCGTGCGAAATCAGAGCAATTGTCGATGGTGGTGGTAGCGTCGAGGAGGCTCGTGAGCACAAGGAGAAGCGTATTGCGGATATCTGGAACATGCTGTGCATCCATCTCGGAACTCCTCCCAAGACATTCAACTGGCAGTGGCGCGACAAGGATGGTGATTTCCACCGAAATGGTAGGATGACGCCGCAGCAGTTCGCCGCCGAGTTCGTCGACATCGACTGGGAGGACTACGTTTGTATCGTCAACGATCCACGCAATGAGTACTACCAGACCTACACTGTGGACTTCCTACAGAATGTTGCTGGCGGGCCCCCGGTAGTCTACCTCAACGTGCCGAGCAAGGAGATGAAGGCAATCACCCAGAAACTGCTTGAGGACGGAATGCCGGTATGGATGGGGTGTGATGTTGGCAAAGAGATGGATCGCAAGAGAGGACTGTGGGATGCTGATCTGTTCGATGTCGAAGGGCTTTACGGGATTGAATATGGTATGGACAAGGCCGACAGGTTGCGCCACAACCAGACCATGATGACACATGCGATGCTGTTCACCGGAGTCGATGTGGTAAACGGCAGACCACGCCGCTGGCGCGTAGAGAACTCATGGGGCCAAGATACCGGACAGAAGGGCTACTACACGATGAACGACAGTTGGTATGACCAATACATGTTCGAGATTGCCGCTCCGACCTCGTACCTAAACGAGAAGATGCAGGCAGGATTGGAGTCTGAACCGGTAGTGCTGCCAGCCTGGGACCCGATGGGCAGTCTAGCCTAGATTGCGCAGGTTGATCTCGATAGTCACCGAGTCAGGAATAGGAATCCTGAGGACCTTTCTCAGCGCCTTCTCATCCTTCGCAGTGTTTGTGACCAGTTCTAGCAAGCGCTTGTGGACTCTCATCTCCCAGTGGTCCCAAGTCTCGGCGCCCTCTCCATCCGGGCTCTTGCGGCAAGGAACTACTAGTCTACGTGTAGGTAGCGGTATTGGTCCACGCAGGTTGACACCGGTCTCCTCTGATATCGCCTTGATCTGTCCACAGACGCCGTCTACGTCAGAGTGATTCTCTCCAGTCAGCTTGATGGTGGTGACGACTGGCATCAATTCACCACTAACTGAATTACTTCTTCTCGACCTTCATGCAGACGCCAGCGGCCACAGTCTTACCCATGTCGCGGATAGCGAAGCGAGAGAGTTGTGGGAACGCATCCATCTGCTCAATCGCCATTGGCTTGGTTGGTCCGAAGCGTACGAGGCACGCATCTCCTGTCTTCAGGAAGGCCGGGTTGGCCTCCTTCACACCCTTCGAAGTCTTCTCCAACAGGTCGACGAAGCGGACTGCTACCTGAGAGGTGTGGGCGTGGAACACCGGGGTGTAGTTGACGCCGATAGCCTTCGGGATGTCCATGAGCTGAATCTGCCCGACAAAAGTCTCGTCATGGCGCACGAACATTGGAGGGTTGTCAGTATATCCTGCTACATCGCCTCGGCGGATGTCATCAGCTGACAGGCCGCGCACGTTGAAGCCGACGTTGTCGCCTGGCTCGGCCTTATCGACCATAGTGTGGTGCATCTCAATGCTCTTGACCTCGGCCGACTGCTGGCTTGGGTTGAATACAACTGTCTTACCAGCATTCAGAACACCGGTCTCGATCTTGCCGACCGGAACGGTTCCGATTCCACTAATCTTGTAGACGTCCTGAATAGGTAGTCGCAGAGGCATATCGGTGGGCTTCGGAGGCATATTGATTGCATCAATAGCCTCAAAGAGAGTCGGTCCGGTGTACCAAGGTGACTTGTCGCTCTTGTTGTAGATGTTGTCACCGTCGAATGCACTGCATGGAATGAAGGGGATTTCATCAGTCTTGAATCCGGCCATCTTCAGGAGGTTTGTAACCTCAGCAACCACGCTGTTGTACTTGTCCTGTGACCAGTCTACACCGCTGATGTCCATCTTGTTGACGTTGACAATCAGCTGCTGTACACCAAGAACACGGGCCAAGAAGGCGTGCTCCTTGGTCTGAGCATTGACGCCGTCGTTGGCAGCAACGTT
>CBFHQW010000103.1:0-3768 GCA_965658085.1 Candidatus Thalassarchaeum sp. | reverse complement strand
TGCACCCCCCGGAATCTCGCCAGTGAGGTAATCGACCACTGAATCAACATCGGCATCATGGTGTGCAATCACGGCATCTGCATCGGGGTGATTGATGCCTGTCGTCGCCAGGTAGTGAGAGTAGAGTGGTTCATCGCTGGCGAAGCAGTCTTCTCGATTGTCGAACGAGTACATCATCGCTGTGGAGATATTACGTGGCCCTGACCACATAGCGATGCTGACACCGTCAACCACCACACTCACTCCGGACTAAATCCACATAGAGAGTTTGAAGGCGTTCGCACATAGGCCCCCTGTGCCCCTCGCCCATCGGCTTGCCATCAAACTCCACAACAGGAGTTAGGCCGGCGAACGTCCCTGTCACGAATGCCTCGTCGGCCGTGCTGACCTCCTCTGTAGTGAAGTCCCTCTCATATGCGGGAATCTTGTTGGAACGGCACAACTCAAGCACCTTCCGGCGAGTGATGCCATCCAAGCAGTGCTCGCCTGTCGAGGTCCAAACCTCACCGTTACGGACGATGAAGAAGTGAGTCGAGTTACATGTCGCCACATTTCCCGAAGGATCGAGCATGAGTCCCTCATCGCCGCCCTTAGATGCAGCATCAATACATGCCGCGATGCAGTTATGTTTCGAAAGACTGTTGATTCTGGGATCTTGAACATTCTGCTCGCCCCTCCTGATATCAACGGTGACTAAACTAATTCCATCCACTGCCCTGCGTTTGTCTGCTCTCTTGTACTCTGGGATGATGACCAGTGTCGGAGGGCTAGATATGACCCACGGAGCCTGATAGGGCGTGGGTTTGAGACCACGCGAGACTACTAATCGAATATGGACATCATCATGCATGCCATTGGCTGAAATCACACGGCCTATTTCCTCGAGAATCTCTGTGCGGGACAGACCTATGTCAAGTGAAATCGACTCGGCGCCTCGGAACAGCCTATCGAGATGATCCTCTGAGAATGCAATGGTGCCTTTGTGAAGCCTGAACGACTCCCATATCCCATCACCCAATAGGAACCCAGCATCAAAGACTGAGACCTTGGCGTTTCGGCGAGGAGTAATCTCCCCGTTCACCGAAATAAGGACTTCTTGGTTGCGAGAATCTTCCTCGTAGTCGTGAGTGCCCATCGTGCACCTCAGAATTCGGCTCCAGTCAGTCGTTCATACATCGATGCATAGAGTTCTGCGGTCCTTTCTATCATATCCTGAGGCAAAGCCGGTATCGGAGGCTCCTCGATCCCTTGTTCCCTAGCGTCATACAACACTTCATGATGGCCTATGTCGATGTAGTGCTCACGCACGAACTCCTTAGACAGAGATACTATCTGACCATTGGCGTAGGTCTCGGCATCCCACCATCTGTCCTCATCTAGAGTACCAAATGAATCTACTAAAACCGGTCTCCTTCCAGCACCGAGTGCGAACTCCTTCTTGCCATCGACATGAATCAGACCCCGCTTGCCTGCCTCACGCTCGATGATAGCATCGATTCTCAGAACCACATCGAGAATCGAGTCGAACTCCTCTTCCGTGAGATTAGATATCTGCAGTGCCTCCTCTCTATCCAGAAGTCTATCGAACGACTCGAACTTGGTTGAGACTTCGAGATAGGGACTAGGTAGCTTGCAGCCCTCCTTAATCTCGGTCCCGGGTTCGAAGCCAAATTCCTCGGCCCCGACCTCACCCTTAGCGTACCTACGCCAGCCCGAGCCCGATAGGTGATGCCTGCAAATCACCTCTAGAGGGACGAAGACATTTTCCATATCACGAGGTATGGCGCCTGGCTCCTTGATGACCTCAAAGCGTCTGGCCAGACAGCGGTCGGGAGCATTCATCTCGATGAGATGGGTTTCGCAGACCCCTTCCTTGCTTACTAGGTCGAACCAGTGGCAGGTGGTCCGGTTCAGACTCTCTCCCTTACGCGGAATAAGCGAGGGAATAATCTGATCATAGACCGAAATCTGGTCTGTGTACCTAAATTCGAGGACGTCTGGGTCCTCTGTGCTCCATACTTGCTTGACCTTACCTTGGTAGAGAAGCTCTCCCATGTCTGCGTTTGGTGCGATACCGACGATGAACATTGCTAGGACTAGTTAAGCGTCAATCCCTGCGAACCAGCTGGTAGGCGATGAACAGTGAAAGGAAGGTAATAGCAATCCAACGCTGGTCAAATTCGTTAGACTGATTGTCCTGCTCCGACATGAATAGGTCCTGAACTCTCTGTAGGTCAGGAGACTCTCCCGAGGCCATTAGCACGACTCCATCGATGTGGTAGGGTAGGCCTCCCCTCAAGCCCTTCGATACGGCTTTCTGAGGAGTTATGGAGGCCATGATGTAGCTGCATGTATCTCCTCTCTTCAAATCCTCAATAGCCTCAAACTCGCCGCCGCTGTCATGAGGCCTGTGTGCAATAGTAACCTCATAGTGACTCTCTATCCGTTTTGCCACCATGTCGGCGATATCTGCCTCGAATCCATAGAACTCTGCGGAACCGTCCTGTCTAGAAAGAGGAGATTGTTGATCGTACATGCAAACAACCAACTCACGCTTATTATCGATTATTTCGTACAGAATCCCTTCAGTAGGAACCGGCCATTCTCCAATGTAGCCCTCGTAGTCGGAACTATCCAGTTCCGTTTCCCCGAGAAACCAAGTCGAGTATTTCTCGGAGAGGGAATTAGACCACACCAATTCAGCTAATGCGGCGTTAATGGCATCGAGCAGTTCGGTATTTCCCCTATCTTCTAGGGAATCAATACGAGCAACGGGCACGTATGATTCGGTCTCTTCCACCATCCCAACAACAAACAGACCGGGTGTGTTCTCCGAGTTGGCAGGGTCAGCAGCAATCGAGTGAGAAGTGAGGAAGAAGTCAATATTTCCGACCATTAGCTCTCGCATAGCCATCTGATAGTCCTGATACGACGACTCTGTAATGTGCTCATGCGATTCCAACAGGCGAGATAAGGGGGCTTCCTCGGATGTGCCGACGCTATACTGTTCCCCTCCGACTGCCGACACGCTAGACGCTGTCAGTAACAACGCGCTGAGACAAAGGGCCGCCAGCATGCCTCTCATGGCCCGAGGGGCTGCAATGCCGACTTAGAATTGATGGTCCGCCGAGACTATATCCGAAGAAGTACGTCAGGAGTCCGAGGTTCGCATGTCCGAGGATGTCTCAAGAGTCCCTCCCACTCTGGGAAAAAAGGGCAATCGTCTCATCGCAATTCTATCATTTCTGATTCTAATCACTCTAATCACCCCTGCCCAGGCAATCGATTATGACGACGGCGCTAAGTACATCAGCGGGTGGAATGTAGCCGACAGTGGTATCGAGGGGGACCTCTTCACGTCGGCCTACGATGGCGAGTCAGTCTTCGCTTTCGGTGCTGGAGGAGCGATTCTCCAGAGCGACGACAAGGGCGCCACGTGGGTGCAACTAGAATCGCCTGCTACTTCCAACCTGCGTGCGTCTGACTCAGTCGGGGGTGCGATTGCAGTAGTCGGAGACGGCGGGGCGGCTTACCTGCGTGCTGATGACAGTGAGATATGGCTGGACATCTCTCTGAACCCCCCCGTAGACTTCAGGGGAATGGCGATGACCGGCGATACTTCACTGGTAGCCGTAGGCCCTAGTGGAGCCATCTGGCAATACTCCAATGGGATTTGGATGCAAAGGGATTCTGGAGTGTCCGTAGATCTCAATGAGGTGTCATTCTTTGATGCCACCTTGGGGATGATAGTGGGTGATGGCGGCACCA
>CBFHQW010000102.1:0-3784 GCA_965658085.1 Candidatus Thalassarchaeum sp. | reverse complement strand
AGTAGTGATAGGAGTCGTTTGTTCAAAATTAAAAGGCCCCATTTCGATTTCATCAAACTCATCTTTTTCCCACCAGAGACATCCACTGATTGTAGAACTCAACATCAGTAGTATGAGTAGGTGAGCTACTCTGGACACACCCCTCCGTTAGTAGCCCCGTTGAAAACCAATCCTATGCCCAACCATTCTCCAGAATGACGGGCATCGAGTCCAAAAGAGCCTCTTGTGGAGACCTCCATGACATCCCTAGGTCTCTCTCCGCTGGCGTCGCATCCCAGTATAGACGCCGGCGGAGGTGCTGGCGAGCCCAGGACAGACTCAGACTCTTATGGAATATCGAGACCACGAGTGCTACCGGGTAGGGTGAATGTGGGTGTCTTGAGCTCCGGATGGGCCTGCCTGATCGCCAGAGAGATGTCCTTGAACTGCATATCTCCACTCACTGTCAGATAGCGACCCGCGTCCTCCCCCCTCGTCAGGGCCCTAACATGGGCTTCTGCTACGTCTCGCACATCAACGATATTGACCTGCATTGGCAGGACGACAGGAATCTCCCTTCGTACCAATGCCATCACGAAGGCGAGCGAGCCGCGCAGGTGGATCTTGCTCATCGGCGGGCCAAACACGACACTCGGGTGGATTGTTACCATGTGTGGACGGTCATCAATATCCTTAGCTGCATGCCACCTTCTGACCACACGCTCCGCCTCTACCTTCGCTAGCCCGTACGGGTTACCGTCGAGCGTGGCATCGTCGGCCCAGGTATCTGTTGTCAGTGTCTCACCATCCCTCCACCTCATCGGCCTTATCGCCGCGGTAGATGAAGTGTGCACGAACCTCTCAACAGTGCCAGTAGCGTCTACCGCCTCCACCACGTTTTGAGTCCCAACAACACTAGGGTCCACTATCTGCCTCTGGGAGTCCTTCGCACTGATCCTCACCGCGGCTGCAGTGTGTATCAGGTCGGTGCAACCAGCGATGGCAGCATGAACAGAATCCACATCGAACAAGTCCATCTCAACAATCTCAAGACTGCCCCCTTCACCAATCTCGAGCTCCTTTAGGTGGTCGACCTTGATTGGGTCAGAGGTATCCCTAACAGTCGCTCGCACATCTCTGCCGCGGGCGAGCAAATTAGCGACTACGTGACTGCCGATGTAACCGCTGGCACCGGTGACTGTCACCAATCCCTCACCCATGGCTTTCCGTGGGGCTATGGTGGTTGAGGCTTTCCACCCTATCTCGCTACTCATCATCCCCAACAATACGCATACTCATCATTTCAGACCCTTTGTGAGTCATGAGTCATTCTAACCAAAGTCCGATAGATGCATCCCATGCTTGATAGGACACACAGTTGGAATCGGCTGAGTAAATCATGAAGAAAACCGAATCGTCATGGGTTGCCGAACTGAATGACAAATCGATATTAAACCAACCATTTGAATTTGAGTAGTGACACCAGTAGATCCATTGTCCTGCACTAATATCGTATTGCGCTACACCAACTCTACCTGAGGGCCCGTATGTCCAACCTTGTAGAGAATAAGTAGTATCGACTTGAGCAACAGAACAAGGGATGACCGAATCTAGAAGAATCCCAAACGAAAGGAACAAATCATCCTCGCACGTGGAAGTTGTGTGATTCACCCCCTGCCCTGATTGAATATTGTTTGAGACCACCGAAGCCCCCCAATAGGCTACTCCATCAGTCAAAGAATCTAATTCGTGGAATCTAACAGGCATTGATTGTCCGTAGATGTCTTTCACTTCGAAGTGAAGATGTGGCCCTGTACTCCATCCTGTATTTCCAGAAAGTGCAATCGGCTGGCCTTGATGCACAACATCACCAACGTCGACCAATACACCATTGTAGGTTAGGTGCGCATACATCCCAAAGGTAGAATCTCCATGATCAATGATTACGTAATTTGATTGATTAACACAAGAAACCGATGGACAGCCCCCAGTGTGATGTTCGACCACCTGTATCGCAACACCAGGCAGTGCCGCCGCGACACTGGTATTCTCCTCAACAGGAAAATCGACTGCGTATAGCATGGCCCCGTTGTGACTGTAGTAGCCATGAAAACTCTGGGTGATATTGACGGTAAAACCTGCCTCGAATGGAATACCCACCCAAATAATTCCACGAGAACGACAAATTCCATTGTCTTCGTATGTACTTCCGTCGCATTCAAGTTGGGAATTCTCTAAATCAACAATTTCACTTTCAAGCTCCTCAACCTGATCTTCCAACTCATCTACTAGGTCATGGTAATAATCACGCGTTGCTTCTAGATTCGAGATAATCACAACATAGGTGGTAATTTGGTTATTCAATTCGAGTATTGTTGAATTCAGCAATTCTACTTGACTCTCCAATTCCTCAATTCTCTCAGTGGAAGAAGAAGAATTCGATTCAAGCAATTCGAATTCATTCTGTAAATCATCCAAATTCACTTCCGCCTGCAGCAATTCATCATTCAAAACTTGAATCTCAGCGAGCGCTTCTAAATACTGATTGTTCAGTTCTTGCAGACCCTCCTCAAGGTTGGAAATATTACCATTCAACAATACCATCTCTTCGCCCAGTCCGTCGATTGTTGCCTGCAAAGAAGGAACTTGGGCTGCCTGATCTTGCAGTTCTGCTAACTTTTCTTCTAGACTTTCTATGGTGGCCGCAGACTCGTTCAAACGCCCATTCAGATTGGAAATCTCCTCATCTTTGTGGTCTGTATTTGGAATCGAATCATCATTACCAGAACAGCCAGCTAATGACGCAGCCAGCAGGAGAAGGACGACGAAGGAAGCGCTGCGCATAATTGGCCACGAGACAAACTTCGCATGAAGGTTATCTCAGCAACTTCAACGGCAAAGTTCGGCAACTGAGTCAGCCACCAAACTAGGGCTTTGGGGCGCGGAAGCAAGATCTTCTCTGGTCGCTTCTCCAGACAACACCAGCACCCCATGGACCCCCGCCCGTTCGGCCATTTCCATATCTGTGTACAATCTATCTCCAACCATGGCGCATTGGTCCGGCCGAAGTCCTAACTCCTCCACCTTATGCAGAATCATCCCAGCGTTGGGCTTGCCACATACATGCTCCGGCCGCACACCTGTAGTTGCCTCGAAGAGATCCATGTAGGCTCCTGTGTCAGGCAGTCCCCCATCTGGAGACGGGCAAACGACGTCAGGATGACTCGCTACCATAGGGACTCCTTTGTGAAGATGAATCGAAGCCGTGCTGAGTTTTTCGTAGGTAATCTCAGTGTCGTAGCCCAGCACGACATACTGAGGATTTACCGAATTAGTTGAGACGCCAGCATCCTCAATCATCTGTCGCATTCCTGAAGTACCGACGAGGTAAGTTTCTGAAATCCCATTAGCACTCAACCAAGCGAGTAAATCATGAGTCGATAATAGAATGTCTTCCGAGGCAGCAGGCACTCCCATACCCTGTAACTTCTCTAAGTATTGAGTGACAGACTTACTCGAGTTGTTGGAGAGGAAGAACCTCTGAACCCCCTCTTCTTTCAATCTCAAGAGGAAGTCCAAGGCCCCTTCTATCATGTCGTCACCTAGATACAGCGTCCCGTCGAGATCGAGAAACACCGCCTCGATTCCCTCTAGAGTACGTGGGATTTCCATCATCACCTCACCTCATGGAAGTATCAGCGTCTTGAACATGAACCAGGGGCTCCAAAGTGCCTCCTGAGACTCCTTGCTAGCAATCATCTCTGACATCATTTCCCCAATTTCTTTTTTCTTCGACGCTTTCTTG
>CBFHQW010000101.1:0-3869 GCA_965658085.1 Candidatus Thalassarchaeum sp. | reverse complement strand
TGGTACCAGAAGCACATGTGTCACCATATCCTCCCAGAGATGGAGACTGGGTGGCTGAATTCACTGAATAATTGCTTCCTGATTCGTAGTCCCCGGGAGGTCTTGCTATCACTGTCGAGAATAACAGATGAGGTGTCGCTGTGGGCGACTGGTTTACCGCAGCAGGCAAGGCTGCTTCAGCAGGTAGCTAGGGAAAGCGGAGAAGTCCCGCCAATAATGGACGCCCGGGATGTGTTGAAAGATCCTAGGGGTATGCTTGATCTATTGTGCGAGCGCGTCGGGATACCCTTCAGTGAGAGAATGCTGTCATGGAGGTCAGGCCCGAGGGAGTGCGACGGGATATGGGCCGAGCACTGGTACGACTCGGTCTGGTCTTCTACGGGATTCTCGCCCTACAAGGACCGACTGGGCAACCTCGGTCCTGAGTACGAGGCGATTCTGTCTGAGGCCCTACCACTCTACAAGAGCATGCATTCACTCAGGATGACTTTGTGATTACTCTCGTGTCAGGCGCTTTAACCTGGCTTCGAAATCATCCTCAGGAAAATCTTCTGGAATTGGTTCAGGTTCACGCGGTTCTTCGATTTCTTCTTCGACCTCTTCCTCGACAAGCACTTCTTCGACTACCTCTCTAGTGTCCTGTTCGGTCATCTTCTCCTCGGCAGCGGCCATGGCCATCTCCATCAGTTCCTTGCCTTCGCGGTAGTTCCTGACTATCCAAGCCAAGGCCACAGATACCCCGATAACCAGCATCGCTGCAGCCAGCGAAGTCCCCATGTCAGGGTACTTCGATGGCTCTGAAATTCCTCCTGAAAGAATCAACCTAGCCTCATCGTCATTTGGATCGGAATCAACGTCCCAAGGGAATGCGCAGCCTATGGTAACTACGATTTCTTCTCCATCATCAATAGTTGCAGGTCGGTCTACCTCCACTGTGGGGGCAAAGGTGCCAGTCAGGTCAACCTGATGTACCATCGAGTAGTCACCGGAGACCAAACTGAAGCTGCAATCAGCATTGTACTGCTCAAGTATAACTCTGTCTCCATCACCCCGCTTCGTCAGCACTCTAATCTGCTGTTCAGAGCCCTCACCATCTAGTTCCAATTTCACTAGTCCGATGTTCCAGTCGGTCCTCCGAATCTGGAAGTCACCAGTAACAGAAGTAATCTCAACCCCTCTGTCATCTAGCAGTCGCAGAGTCAGAATCCGGGTGCCCGGTTCAGGACTCCAACTTTCTGCACTGAGGTTAATCGGCCCGAGAGGAGATCCTCCGGCGGCTTTACCGGAGAAAGAGTCCAGCATCGCCCCCTCGTCGTCAATCAAAAGAATAGTGAACGAGAACGAATCTGAGCCATTGAGTACGGAGCATTGTGCTACCACGCCCCCCCAATCGCCCTGTATGCTGCAAAAAGCTGCTCTCAAGGACGGTTGGGTGACATGGGCATAGTAAGCTAGGGTCGAGCCACCTACACTAAGCGAGCCGGGTCCACTAGAAAGCGCCGGAAGCGCCCAGTCACCCCCCTCGCTTCTATCCAATGGCCCAGAAGATGAGTCTGTTACCGAACTCAATGAGTTGGTACCGTGGATTTCGACCAATGCATAATCTCCCGACACTGCTACGATAACAGGAGAAGAGGCCCACGAGTACGCTGACTGCTCGGTGTCAAGTGAGACTTCGCGCTGGTTTCCGACCGAGTCCTCGGCTAGTATTCTGATAGTCTGGATACTGCCGTCCCAGTCTGCTGAGGGAATGACTTCTAGAGGGACGCCCTTGATTTCGCCCACCCCCAGAACTACCTCTGTCTGCCCAGATACCGTCCATCCTAGGGGCAGACTCAGTACCTGCAGGCTGATGGTGGTCGGTGCATTACCGAGGTTATGCAGTTCCGTCAGAGGATGGCCGCCCTCGTCTGATACCAGCCAATCATCCTCTCCACTCATATTGAAGTCATGGAATATGGCGACTCTCAGGGGTAGCGTGATTTCGGCCTCGCCACTGCCGTCGCCCTCACGTAGTCGGATGTGCAATTCTACGGCTCTTCCGTGCTGGGCCGTTTCGGGAGGGGTGATGTTGAGAATCATAGCTGCACTCTGCCCCGGAGCGAGAACAGGTAGGTCATCGGGAACCTCGATTCCCCATCCATTCTCCCCACTGACCCAGACTGTGGCGTAGGCCTCAGAAGGGGAGTTTCCTAGTTGAATCACAGAGAGCTCAACACTGGACCCCCCTAGTTCGACCTCGAGATTGGCCTGATCGGCGACAACTGACCATCCTGGGACATGGGCGACTTCGACATTGAAGTCAAAACTCCCCATAACTTCGCCCTGGACCTCGGCACTGACGCTGACCGACATCACTGAACCGTTCCAGGCATCATCGGGCACAGAAACTTCTACAGTCATCTGGGCTGATTGATTGACTTCGATTCCTGCAACAGAATCTCCGCTAGAGTTCCAGTTCTGAGAACTGTCTTCCCCAATAAGGGAAACGAAGTAGGTGACTTTGAGTTCCAATCCATCTATCAGATTGCCCACATTCGTCGAATTTACATCAATTATGAGTCCATCTCCAGGTGCGATAGCAAAGGTTTGACCGTCAGCATTGGAGCCCGAGAAACTGGCTGACAAGTTCCAGCGGTGGTCCTGACGAGCCTCCAGAGCAACAGAGTCGAAATCACTCACTGACTGGTCTCCCATCGAGGTCATGTGAATCATTATGATGACCGGTGTCCCGGCAGGAGTGCTGGAAGGGAGTACCACCGTGACAGGGATATTAGTCAGGCTACCAGCACCAAGGGAGACCATGTCATTGGAAAATGTCACAGTCACACCCGGGTCCTCGGTTATGTTCTCGTCGAGCACGACTTCGTGAGTAAGGTGGTAAGTATCTTGTCCATTACCCTGATTCTCAAGCCTCACCATGACTAATGCATCCTCTCCGACTTCAACTACGTGAGGCTGCTCGGTAGGAGATGTCACGACAATTGACGCCCTGTGAATCTGTAAGACCTCAAGTGACAAGGTTATGACATAATCAGACGACTGGTCACTGGCATCGGAGAATGAATGGAATGCAGGGGGGGCATCACTAGGGAGGTTGAGTGTCAGAGTGCCGCTGGCCTGCTCAGGCCAAGAAGCTCCCGACATTACAATTGAATCACCCACTATTGACAAATCACCCGAGGCACTCCATGACCATCCTTGGATTACCATTCCTGCGTCCGACAACGACCAAGTCAACTGACTAGCCGCTGAGGGCATGTCTGCTCTAACCTCCCAATTCAATCCGCTAGCCGGGACGCTGCGTTGGTGGACGTCGGTAACCACTCCTGACGCCTCAAAGGTGAGTGAAATTGTCTGACAAGTCTGTTCATCATCACTGCCTACGCACATAGTCAGGGGGGTGCTAACTGACTCTCCGAGGTTGGCATTGCCCGGAACTTCTAACCTTGCTGTCAGCAGTTTCACCTCTCCTGCACTTAGGCTCAGAGCGGGCTGTTCGACCCCTTCCATGTCGTATATTCCGATGTTTCCCCAAGAGGTGTTTTGCCAACTGGAAGAAATCACTTCATTGGCATTCCCTAGATTATGTAGGAGCATCCAGGCCTGAGCTTCGGTCCCCAAAAGGCCGTAACCTGTGCTCGCTGCTGTCCCATCTGGACCCCGTAGGGAAAGACCCCGGGTCCGATTGGCTTCGAGTGGTAGTGAGGCGAACGCGCTGACGTTCTCCGGGTCTCCATCGAGTGTCAGAGTCAATTCAAGGTAACCGGCATCAGAGCCTAGAGATTCAACAGGAGCATGAACTCGCAAATAGGGAGACCAAACCGCATTGACTCCGATTTCAATACCCGTTAGTCCACCAACGGTCT
>CBFHQW010000100.1:0-3949 GCA_965658085.1 Candidatus Thalassarchaeum sp. | reverse complement strand
GATGTGGGGCGATTGTCCGAGTTGGAGTTGATTACGCGAGTTAGGGGTTCTGGCAAGTGGTTCGGTCTTCTGCGTACCGGGGAAATCGGAGCCGGAGCCGTCCTCAATGACGTGGTCGTCTGCCTACAGGACGAGGGTACTTTGCTCCGTGTCGATTCGATAGTAATCGACAGGGATGCGCAGGTACGCGCAGGGACTGTCTCTTCTGGCTCCGAGCGGACCAAGGCAGACCTGCGTTACAGGATGGGAGAGCCGGGAGGCAGTCTCAGGGTTCTCGGTTCGATACTCTCTGTGGACTCGATGCACATAGACCACCATGTGGAGATATACCACGATGCCCCCGAAACTTTCAGCCGTCTCACATGGAACTCAGCGTGTGGAGGAGATAGCAGGACTGTCGGGACGGGGATGCTCAGAGTTGCCGATGGCTCACGTGGGGCGGATGCCGCTCAGATCTTCCACAACCTGTTGCTCTCGGATAACGCCGAAGCAGACTCTATTCCTGAGCTAGAGGTAATGGAGCACGAGGTCGTTGGTTGCGGACACGGCACGGCCAACGGGCCAATAGATGAGGAGCAAGTTTTCTACCTCGAATCTAGGGGCTTCGACCCATCTGAAGCCAGAAGCGCCCTGATTGCAGCCTTCCTCAACTCAACTCTTTCCGAAATGGGAAGTGATTCGCTGCATGACTGGTTGGTCGGGCTCCTGAACTCAGAGTTGCTCACCCCAGACGCCTGAAGACAGTAATTGATTTGAACCGGGCTAAGGAGTCCGGCTCATGGATGTTGATTACTGCGAAGACATCACGTGCCAATGCGGTTTCAGAGGCAGGGCTATTCCCATGCGCCAACACATGGAGTGCCCACGTTGCTACAGGGTGGTCGAGGCATGCTGCGAAGGAGTTCCTGAGTATGTTTAGGCTGAGCGGTCCCTGTAACCTGACAGAAGAGTAGTCATCAGAAGTCCCGCTGCAGCACCGAAAGTCATCCCCTGCGATTCCATCCCCGTTCCTGCTAGGTCCCTGAAAGCGAGAGTCATGGCACCAGTCATTGGGACCACGAAAATCGCGAATCGTCCTAGCCACTGCTTGGAGGTGGGAGCTCTGCCCATTGGCCTGAGTGTGACCGAGCTCGACTTCTGTATCACCTGCCATTCGGCACTCTGTGCTCCAACCTTCAGTCGCTGCATCACAGCAGGCCTGATTCCAGGGTCTGCCGATCCTGGGTGGGTAATCTCTCCTCTGCCTGTGACCAGTTTCAGTCGGCCAAGGTCTGATCTACGCTCAAGCAGCCTGTCCGTCAGAGCGGCCGCAGAAGGGGCGTCGAGTCCATGCAAGTCCACCACCAATACACCCCTATCCCTCCTTACCTTATCCTCAACTGACCAAGACTGTTTGGCCCAGATAGTATCTCTTTCCCCTATCGGAGCAAGTATTGCCCTGACTCTCATGACTTCCTGTTCCTTGATGGCCCCGGGATCTTTGCCTGATCGAGATGTCTGAATTAGTCTGTAATACGCGAAAGTGGTAACGACTACAGAGGCTACGAACCCGGCCACGAGACCGGAGCGCAGAGAGCTCATGACCTCCGGACTGTCCAACCCGCTGAGGAAGAAAGCGATGAAAGTCGCCATTACCGCGACCATGGACCCGATTACTATGCCGAGCCATGCCGCATCACGGTAGTTCAGGTCGCCCATGCAGAGCGGAGTGAGTACTTGCTCAAAAGAATGCGAGGATATCGAAAATGGCCGCATGGCATAGTTCATCAGTATGTCTTCAATGCGAGAGATGTGTCGTTGCTAGCCAATGGACTGAGTGACAGAACTAGAGAAATGGGCGTCGGTAGGACTGTAGCAGCAATAACCGGAGGATATCTGCTGCTGTGCTTCATCGCTCCATTGATGATGCCCGAGGGAAGTGTTCCTGAGCTCTCCGGTAGGGCCAACGCCATAGACTACGCTACAGAGAGTAGTTGGGGAAATCAGGATCACGGTGAAGATTCAGCTCTGGGCCATGACCAGTCGACGCATGGAGGGACTTTCTCTTGGTCCGAACTTAATCCAGTATGGGCCTTCGTTTACGGCTTTGCAGACTTGAACTGCCATCAGAAGCATGAGAGATCTTGGGAGATTAACGGTAATCAGATGCCGGTGTGTACGCGGGATGTTGGAATATTCCTCGGCTTGGCTATCGGAGCCGCTCTGTTTGGTTGGCGCGGGCTCAATCGTTGGACCGTTCGAGACAGTTTTCTCTCGGTGTTCCCCGATGACAGACTAGAATCAATCTACCTAGATGACCGGAGGATGCTGGCCGTGCTGGCCATAATTGGTATTGGACTTGCTCCGATGGCTGTCGACGGATTCACGCAGATGCTCTCTGGGTATGAGTCCAACAACCCCCTCAGAGTGATAACCGGAATCGCCGCTGGCATAGTTGTGGGATGGTGGGTCTCCGCAGCGCTATGTGCCAGAACGAAGTACTTTGATGACGACCCTGCTTCGGTCCTGCTGCCGGCCAATGCAAGACTGATAATGAAGTGATTATCCCTACTTGCCCTGCCACCAAGAAACGAGGCCACTAGCTCCGACGGGAAGAGGGGATTTTTCCGTTCCCGGCCTCAACAGTGCTATCCTCTCCAATGAATCCCTGACCGCGGATGGATGCTCCCCCGACCTGACAATTTGGCCCATCGCGAACCTGAGGTGGGTCTCGGGATTATCCGAAATCCATCGGCGAATCGCATCTCTGAGTGGCCAGATGATGAGCATCGTCACCCCCAACATGCGGTAGCGCTGCTTCAAGTGGGATCTAGGAGCGTCCCTACCTACGAGTGCCTTGTGCTTGTGTACCCAATCGGTTCGCTCGTGGAGGAACTTGACAACCCTCTGAGTGTGGCGCTCGGAGACAGCTCTCACCGGTCCAAGTGCCTGGCGCAGTTCGGAGATATCGGCTGAAGGCAGCAGGGCGAGTGTGCCGCATATCGAAGACATGGAATGGGAAAAGATGCTGAGAGGCACATCGACCCTAGATTCTTCGCTTATCCTCTCCAGTACAGCATCGTGCTCCGATTGGGCGTCCTTGAGAATTCGCCATGGCGTTGAACCGTCGGACCAATTCAAACTCTCACTGGATGGTTTAACTCCGATTCCGGAGAGTGTGGTCTGTCCCTTTGAGGCCCTCAACAACTTACGTAGGAAGTTTCTCTCGACAATCTCCATTCCAACATTTAGTGGCTTTGGCCTAGAGTGTACAAACTTCCTTATCCTTCGAGTCAGTTCGTGTCGGAACTCCCGTTCAGTCCCCTCGTTCAGAATGGGTCCAATCACCGCACCCATGTCGAACGGTGTAGGCATCTCTATCTCACCGGATAGCAACGAAGTGTATCCCTCTCTAATTTTCTGTTGCAGTTCGGAGGTCTCGAAGTACTCTTCCTTCTCAGTTAACGCTCTGAGCGTCCCTCCCTTGATTCTCCTTAGTGCCACCTCGGGGTCGCAGTCAACCCAAATGCAGAGATCGGGTACCAGTGCTGCCGAGTTCATGTGCGCCACTCTGTCGACACCGAGCCCCCCCACAATTCCCTGGTATACCAACGAAGAGTGTATGTTTCTCTCGCTGACCACTGCCCTACCTTCTTCCAGACGGGGTAGTATCCAGCCGTGCGAGTGATCAACCCTATCGGCGGCGAACAGTCCGGCCTCCTGCTCGGGAGTCATCGTCTGCTTGCGAACCGATTCTATAGCTAGACGACCTAGAGGGTGCTCCCTGCGTGGCTCTCCAGTGACCTCGACAGAAGTGAACGAGAACTCCTTGTCCAGTACTTCCGAAATCACCTTGGTAGCGAGGCCTTTGCCGCTGCCATCGCCTCCTTCGATAGTAATCAGATACACTGGCAAACCTCGAGTTATTTCCCTGTGTGGTCGGTGAACTGATCCCTCGCAAGATGGGCCA
>CBFHQW010000099.1:0-4004 GCA_965658085.1 Candidatus Thalassarchaeum sp. | reverse complement strand
TGAAATCAGTTCTGAAACGTCAACATCATCAACGCCATCACCATCAGTGTCCGCTTCGATACCAATGATAATGACAGCTCTATTCCACCTGTTGACTTTTTCAATTTCATTAACCCCATCACCATCGGCATCCTTCCCCACATCTCTGACTAGTTTGTCAAGGGCATTCTGAGGCATCTCACCTAGAATTTGGTCCACACGTTGTTGTTCATCTGGTATTGTGTAGCTGCCAATAATATCTTCTTGATCGTCTATGGTCTCATTGAACTGCTCTGACAATTCATCGTTTCCAGTAGCCTGTGCAAGTGCTGTGAAAGTGGCCTTAGCCACTCTCCCTGCGCTAGAGTTTACTTCTTTGATAACAGTTGAAATAGATAGTACATAGATGATATTGTCATTAATTCCACTATCATCCCTAACGTAGTTCAACCGACCCTCCACTGCATCAATTTCATCCAATATCTCAACTGTCGTCACATTTGTGTTCTCAGACTCTACATAGATTACCATCACATTAGTGGTCCAATCTTTTTCTACTTCGGCAATCTGTGTCGTAATTGGGGAGCCCTGGGGAAGATATACCGCCAAGTCCCCATTCACGTTCAGTGCAGATTCTTCATTACAAATGTCGTATTCGAAACCATCGCGACAATCCAGAACCCCTGAGTGCATGGTGAAGAATCCAGTGACAATTAGACACAGCACTACTGTGAATGCGGGTGCCTTGGTGAGGATGCCCGTCGCAGTTGAGTCTGATAGAGCCCGGCGCAACGCAGTGGGAGTTCTTCTCACCGCACCCTTGATTGATTCAGCGTCCATACTGCTTGCGACTTCCCTGCCTCTGGTGACCCTTGAAGCAGCCTCTGACTTAGCTCGTTCCAAGGCTTCTCGGGGCCCAAAGCCCTTGCCGTCGCTTGCACTCATGCACTTCTCGTGAGTGGCCTGCTTGAGGGCGGGTATTCAACCCCTCGCAGTTGTAATCCAACTGATGCTGTATATCGAACCGACCCGCTAATGCGGGAACGGTCAAGAATGGGGTTCCTCAGGGAAGCCTGCGAAATAGCCGAGGTTGTATCATGGGTGCACCAAAAATTCCTGAGAAGAGATGGTCAATAGACCTCGAGAAGAGGATCCAGGAGAGCCACTATGGAGAGTCTTACTCTGATCGATATTCTTTCAATCCGAAGAGCGAGAGAGAGATATTCATCATCGATACACCTCCTCCTTACCCGAGCGGAACTTGGCACATTGGTGCAGTAGCTCAATACAGCATGATTGATGTCATTGCTCGTAGCCAACGACTACTTGGGAAGGAAGTTCGCTTCCCCTGGGGTGTGGACCGAAATGGAATCAATATCGAATTCACAGTCGAGAAGAAATACGGTCGTAAGATGAGGTCGTACGATCGGGGGGAATTTCTTGATTTGTGTGCTGAAACCATTGAATCATACACTCAGGCGATGCGTGAAACAGCCAAGCGTGTGGGTTTGTCCTGTGATTTCGATAACGAGTATCTAACCGATGCCCCCGATTACAGGGCAGTGACCCAATCCATATTCGTTGATCTGTTCAAGCGGGGCGACATAGTTGAGGACCTTCGCCCTAACATATACGATCCAGTGGAAGGGACAACTATTGCCGAAGCAGAAGTTCAGAGGATAACTCGCGAGACACTGCTATGCGATGTCCGTTGGACTACAGAAGACGGAGAAGACGTGGTGATATCTACCACCCGACCTGAGCTGATTTGTGCCTGCGGAGTCGTCGTGGTTAACCCCGAAGACGAGAGGTACAAACATCTAGTGGGTAAGCGCATACAACTCCCCCTTCCAGTCGGCGACAGGGAATCATCAGTGGAGATTGTGACTCACCACTCTGTTAAGATGGATTTTGGCAGTGGTGTTCTGATGGTCTGTTCGTTCGGCGATCAGAACGACGTCGCAGTGTTCCGGGAAATGGGCCTAAGGCCGTTTGTTGCTGTGGATCTCGATGGTCGCATGACTGATATTAGCGGCCCCCTATCAGGAATGTCCGCAGAAGATGCCAGAACAGCTTCGATAGATATTCTTAGTGAGGCTGGTCGCTTGTCAGCAGCAGAGACACATATGCAGGAGGTTCCAGTGAGCGAGCGAGGAGGGAACCCCGTCGAAATTATCCTACTGAAAGAGTGGTATGTCAGACAGACCCACATTCTAGAGCGACTATCCGAGCTTTCAAACCAAAGTTCGTTCATACCCGAGCGGAACCGGCAGTTCCTGCATGACTGGATGGATGGCATCTCAATAGACTGGCCCATTAGTCGGCGTAGATGGTATCACACAGAAGTGCCAATATGGTATTCTGAAGACGGTTTGAAGATAGTGGTGCCTCCGCATGGCACATACGTCCAACCGTGGCGTGAAGCTCCACCTCCTGGATCAGAAGTGCTCGATAGGGCAACTCGTGAATCGATTGGATTCTATGATACAATGGTAGGCGATCTAGGGGAACTAGTAGGAGAAGGGAAGGTGTTTGACACTTGGATGGATTCTTCAAACTCGAACTTGTACGTCTCAGGCTATATCAGTGATCCAGAATTGTTTGAAAGAGCATTCCCCACCTCAATTAGACCCCAAGGAAAGGAGATAGTTAGAACATGGTTGTACTATACTTTGCTAAAGAGTGCGTTGCTACTCGACCAGCCAGCATTCCAGAATATATGGGTCGATGGTTTAGGGATGGACCCATGGGGGCGAAAGATGTCCAAGTCTCTTGGCAATGGCATAGATGCGGACTCCGTCCTAGAGTGCGGAGCCGGAGGTAGGACCGGTTCATGGAAGATAAGAGGGCCAGACGGCAAACAGGTCCAGCTCAGGGCGAATAAGATTGGAAGTGAGTGTTTCCGCCTGTGGAAGGCTTGCGATGCCCAAGTTGGTGACGACTTCCACATTAACCCAGAGGAAATTGAATCCAAGTACTTCGGTGTTCTGACCAAGATGTTCAACGTAGCGCGATTCGCCAGCCAGTTCGATGTACCCGAAGATTTGGACACACCTCCTGTAAATTTGCCCCCAGAGGATAAGTGGATTTTGTCAGAGTTCGATGCCATGATGGCACGTGTAGAAGATGCATGGTCAAGGATTGACATATACACTGCGGCCCAATCACTCAAGGGCTTCGGAACCGGTGTATTTCCGAGTCATTGGCTAGAGATGTCGAAGTCGCGTATCTATGATGGGGACGAATCGGCCGCTTGGACACTGCATAGAGTTGTCAGGGACTTGTTGAGTGCATTATCTCCCATTTGCCCATTCTTCAGTCATTATCTGTCTACTACACTTTATGACAGCAGCGCTGTGGATGTACGCTCCTTCCCTCGCCTGCCCGCGATAGTCGATGTCGAAGATGCCGAAGGCCTTAGGGCATTAACTCCGATAATCTCAGAATTTAATTCGATGGTATGGAAGTTGAAGAAAGACTCCGGACTTTCGTTGAAATCCCCTATCTCGGAAATAGTCGTTCCCCACGAGCTATCCGCATTGCAAGATTCGCTAATCCGTATGCATAGTATCGAATGAGAATTCAATTGATTGCAGATTTCGGCCTTTCACCGTTAAAATACGCTACTATAAGCCCGGCCATCTCAGTTCCCACCCTGATTTGAGCTTCCAGAGTAGCAGCTCCAATGTGCGGACTCCCGTGAAATCTCTCATGTTGTAGCAGGGGGTTGTCAATAGCAGGCTCGACTTCGAATACATCCAATGCAGCGCTCGAAAGTATCTCTGAATCTAGAGCATCAAGAACTGCAGCCTCATCTACTATCCCTCCTCGAGCACAGTTCACTATGTGGCTCCCGCAGGCAGTACCATCAGCACCCATATTGGGCATCATAGCCAATCTCTCTCTATTCACTAGGTGGTGAGTATCTTCGGAGAGGTTACAATGAACTGAGATGTGAGTACATGCTCTGAATAACCCGTCCACATCGTCATGCATTAGGCAGTCTAGCTCGGCTGCTTGTTCGA
>CBFHQW010000098.1:0-4059 GCA_965658085.1 Candidatus Thalassarchaeum sp. | reverse complement strand
TCTCGATGTACGTCACCACACGCGAATACGGTGCCCCTAGCCAGCTAGAGAAACTTGAGATGCTTGATGCCGCTGATATCGTCGTACTCAACAAATTCGACCGAAGGGGCTCAGAAGACGCCCTCTCAGAGATTCGTAAGCAGTTCAAGCGCAACCGCGAGATGTGGGACGCTGACGATTCTGCACTTCCCGTGATTCCAACCATAGCGAGTCAGTTCGCAGACGCAGGCGTGGACATGCTCTGGGAGAGGCTCGCCGAGATGCTCCAGAACAGCCACGACGCCGATTTCACAGCCGCCCCAGCTAGGGTTGGGAAAGACGGTCTGCCCCACAGGTCGAATCCAATTCCCGCCGAGAGACAGGGGTACCTCGCTGAGGTCACTGCCGCGGTACGCAGTTACCACGAGAGGACCAAAGAAGTAGTCGGACGTGTCAGACTAGTGCAGCAGCTCGAAGCTTCTGCCTCACAGATGCGTTCAACCGGCAAAGACGCAGCCGCTGACGACTTGGAGAAGGAGGCTGCGAGTGTTAGGGAGACGGTGCCTGAAGAGACCTGGAAAGCTCTCGACGACTTCGATAAGAGAGCTGCAGCATATCGCTCAGGCGAGACTAGTTACGCCGTGCGAGGAAAGGAGATTCCTGTCGAGACTACCAAAATGACGCTCTCAGGATTAGATCTGCCACGGGTGGCTCTGCCTGACACCGAGGACTGGGGAGAGCGTCTTGACTGGATACGCAATGAAAACGCACCTGGCTCATTCCCATACACAGGAGGGGTATTTCCCTTCAGGCGAGAGGACGAGTTACCAGTACGCATGTTCGCAGGTGAAGGCAGCGCTGAGCGCACCAACAAGCGCTACCATTTCCTTTCCAAAGGCCAACCGTTCAACCGGCTCTCTGTTGCCTTCGATTCCCCTAGCCTGTACGGGCATGACCCCATAGAAAGACTCGATATCTTTGGCAAGGTCTGCGAGTCAGGCGTCAGCATCAGCACCGTTGACGAGATGGAGAAACTGTTCGAGGGTTTCGATTTGTGCGCCCCTAACACCTCCGTTTCAAAGACTATCAATGGCAACTACTGGTGGCATTTGGCTGCCTTCTTCACCGTCGCCATTCGCCAGCAAGTGGCCAAGTTCGTGGAAGAAAATGGCAGGGAGCCGACCGACGAGGAGCGAGTAGGAATTAGGACTAGTACACTTACCACCGTGCGAGGAACAGTCCAAGCAGATCAACTCAAGGAAGCTATGGGTCAAAACACGCTAGTGTTCAACCTCGACACGGCTCTGCGGATGATGGGGGATGTGGCGGAGTTCTATGTCGACAATGACATGCGCAACCACTACTTCGTTTCGATCTCTGGGTACCACATCGACGAGGCTGGTGCCAATCCGATAAGTCAGGCGGCTTTGACTCTCTCAAACGGTCTGACTTACGTCGAGTTGTTCAACGCACGCGGGCTAGACGCTGACAAGTTCGTGCGCAACTTCAGCTGGTTCTTCTCCAATGGGATGGATCCTGAATATGCAGTAATAGGGCGAGTCAGTCGTAGGATATGGGCCATCGCGATGCGTGACCTCTACGGAGTTGGCGAGCGTGGTCAGAAGCTCAAGTATCACATCCAAGGAAGCGGGCGTAGTTTGCACTCTCAGGAGTTCACTTGGAACGACTATCGCACTACTCTGCAGGCACTGTACGCTCTGGCGGACAACGCCAACAGCCTGCATACAAACAGCCGTGACGAGGCCTTCGGAACTCCTACCGAGGACACGGTCAGAGATGCCGTGGCAATCCAACTGATCCTATCCAAAGAGTATGGTTGGCTGCAGAACGAGAATCCCCTACAGGGCTCCTACATCGCCGAGTGGCTGACCGACAACGTCGAGGAGCAGGTGCTGAGGATCTTTGAAGAGATGAATGCCCGAGGCGGTGTGCTGGGATCTTTGGAGGTCAATTACCAGCGCAACCGTATCCAAGACGAGTCGATGGTTTACGAGCACCAAAAGCACTCGGGCGAGTTGCCCATAGTAGGAGTCAACACCTATGTCGACGAGGGTTCAGCGGTGATGTCGGCCGACGACTTCGACGTAGACGTCACCCGCTCGGACGAAGCAGAGAGGCAGATGGTCATCGAGCGCAACAAGGCGTTCAAGGAGGCTCACGCGGTCGAGGCAGAGGCCAGTCTGGCCCGACTCAAGCAGGTCGCTCGCGAGGGCGGTAACCTGTTCGAGGTGATGATGGACATCGTCGAGCACTGCACAGTCGGCCAGGTCACTCAGGCTCTGTTCGAGACGGGCGGCAAGTTCCGGCGCAACATGTAGGATGAAGAAGGCACAACGGTTGATGCGGGTTCTGTGTTTATCACGTAACGTGCGTGAGAGGGGGTATGGCCGAGGATGTAGGTGGCGAGGAGAAGATTAGCGACCGGGTGATGATCCTGTTCATGGGAGGCTCGCACGAGCACGCAATCACCTCAATACAGCACTTCGTGCCAGACGCGGTGCACATCATCACCTCAGACAAGTATGACAAAGTGTATCGCAGACGCCTAAGGGAGTGGTCGCAGAAGTACAAATTCAGGAGGGGCACAGTGCAAGCTGTCTCCGACCTTTTCGAGCCTAACAGTGTCGGCTCACTCATCGGCTGCGCCTGGAGTGTGGCTGGACACGAGCACAAACTCTCTGAGGGCAAGATGGAGACCTGGGGGTGGAACATCGGGATTACTGGTGGCACCATGCACATGGCCGCAGTTGCCAGCTTGGTCGCGGGAGTTCTGGATGCTCACGCCTTCTACGTAATCAAGCCCAATGAAGGGGAGGCGGTAATGCCGAACAGAGATGTGATTATGCTGCCCGGGGTCCATGCACTGAAGATGGCCATGGCACTGAATCCGCTCGATCTGGATTTTCTGTTGTCAGACGACACAGGCGACTTAGATATGCTCTTTGAGAAGACCAGTGTCGAACCCTGGATGATTGGACTGATGGAGAACTCCCTACTAGTCGAAACTCATCCCGGGGAGGACAAATGGAAATTGACCAGGATGGGAGGGAAACTCCTGACCATGCTTAGGAGCGGGCCGCTGCACAACATGCTGGCAGTGGGGGAGATGGCGAGGCTAAAAGAGATTCAAGATAGTAGGCAGGAGACCGTCTACCACGGGTGATTTACAAGAATGGCTAGGGCTTCTTCTTTCCTGTCCTTCCCCAGCCGCTACCTCGTGTAAGCAACCGCCCTTCTGTCATCCGTGACAAGATACACTGGGCACTAGTAACGTATACCGGTATGTCGTCGATAAGAGTTGGACACGTGGAAGTGCCTGACCTTTGGGTCGACATAGACACTGACTCCTCCCTGACGGTACAAGAAGTGATCACCCTGAGCGGGATGAAGCCTAGGGACGGTACTCCTGTCAACTGCTACCTGACAAGCGGCGAGATCTTCGATGGTGAGGATGTTTTTCCGGGGCAGAGTGTCGTAATCGGAACTCATGCCCCTAGGGTCGGCAGACGGCAGATGCTGTTCGACCCGAAGATACACCATCTCACAGTCAGGTGGGACAAATCGACGGGAAGTTCTCTCGTTGGCACTGGAGTAATCGAGGACGGTTGTACACTCTGGGTGCCCGGCGCTCGAAGCGGTTCGGATATCAGAGCAGTCGAAATCACGAGGCGAGAGAATTCCAACGGTAAAGTGCACGCACAAGGCTACAGAATCCGTGGTGACGCTGTGCCCTACTTCCGGAACGACCTAGTCAATGTCTTCAGCGCAGGCGATAACAAGTTCCTGCTGTTCGACCCCCAGATAGGTGAGCTTTCAATTCCTGTAACAGTGATTAGCAAGTCCTACCAAAAGATGCGACAGCGCGAGCTCGAATCAGGTTGGAAATTCCTATGGACTGTTAGGATACTGAACTTCGATTCCGAACAAAGGAGAGTACTGGCCGAGGTGGAGCCGTCACATATGTGGTAGCGTCACTGATGACGAAGGAGAAGTGCCATACTGGACGCAGGGGGATGAAGAAGGAGTAATTCACATGAAAAACGTACAGTCATCACTACA
>CBFHQW010000097.1:0-4346 GCA_965658085.1 Candidatus Thalassarchaeum sp. | reverse complement strand
CCCGATTTCTTTCATCTTCGAATGTCACATGTATGAGGTCCACTTAGTTGCCACGAGTGTACCCCCTGACGATCCTTGTTGAGGGGAAATCTATCCGCACTTTCGTAATCTCTTCTAGGCCAATACTCCCTGCCTCGATGGCGCGTGGACCGACATACAGCACCTCACCGGTTAACTCCATGGCCACCCGGTTGCCCACCTCAGTTCCCAATGCGTCGAAGACCTCCCAGCCAGAGCCATCGCGCGGGGCCAGACCGGCCATTCTAGCTGCATCCCTCACGCTCTGCCCCTCCTGAGGGACCACGTCGTGCCGGACACTCGAGTCGTATGACGATACGAAGACCACCGCCTTCGGCCCGGCAGGTGGACCCGCAACGACCTCGACGCCCGGCTCAGGCTCGAGAATGAACTCCTCGGCCCCTCCAGCGACCTTCTGAGGTCCGATGTAGAGGACCGCGTTACGGTGTTGGTCTACGCTTGTCCTGGTGACCGCCTCGCCCCCGGGAGTGAATACATCGAAGGACCCCTTCGGTGCGATTCCCGCGTCGCGAGCGGCTTGGGCAACCGTGGTGCCTGCAGGCACCTCGACCCTGATCTTCTGAGTCTGGTCCACCGCGTTTGACAGCGTTAGCTGAACTAGCCTGTCCTCATCTTTCTCTCTCGATCGACTCATACTCATCTCTCCTCTTTTTTCCTCTGTCACGAACTACTATGTTCGGCGTGAACCTTCTCCTTAGTCACCAGTGATATCTTCCTTACCCATTCAACAGCGAAATAATATGATTCAGATAGCCGCCAATGCGGACCACAGGGTCAGTATCGAGAACTGAGTAAACAGAGCTGAAATTGCCGTGACAGATCCACCAAGCCTCCTTGTTGGTACCTGGTATTGTAGCAAAACTATGGTCGTAGGTATGGGCTTTCTGCCCCCCTCGTATGATATTGCCAAACTTCCGCACATTTTCCACATTCAGTACGTATGAAATGGGCACCTGATCCAAGTCATTCGCATCAATCAAAATCTTCCACTCACCACCACGGGTTCTTCCATGTACGTCTGGAAGACTGACCACTAGCATGCGCGCATACCCATTCGAGACATGCTCGCGAACCACCTTCAGGCTGGGGTAGTCTACTCGGAGCTGCGAGATTCTGTTTAGGGGAAAACCATCCTGCAGACTCATTCGTTGCTCCTCCAGGTTTTGCGGTTGACAACTTCCCAAAGGCGAATAATTCCCTTATGGTTATCAACGAACCAAGCAGGGAACTGAATTGCCACAGACCGTGGTGTTCCTCCGGACATAATTATCGAGGCAGCGCGTTCACGTATACTGTCTTCAGTCACGCTGAAACCTCCGCGTCAAAGAGCAGATTGGCCAGATGCTCACAATGACTTCCCTTGGCAAGGAAAGCCTGCTTGAACGGGCCGAAGGAATGGTCAGCATGACAATCGAAACTGTTGCTCCAACCGCTCCAGATTATCTGACTGGGCCAATCTGACAGTGGTGGCCCGCCAGAAGAGAGCGCGGAAATCAGAGCGAGCCCCTCCAACGCTCCGAAGAGAGCAGTCGATGTGACTATCGAGCTGAATGGAACCTCTCCGTCCTCCTGGCAGGACATCGGTCTATGCTGGCTCACTGCTCGAGTGCCGTATCTGCAAATCATACAGGTCTGATTACCTAGGAATACATCGAAGCTGCCGATGAAGCCCCTAGCACCCGCGTTAATCATCGGTATCCCGAGGTGCGAAGAGATTGCACTCAACACCGATCTTGATCGCAGATTATCCACCCCGCTCAATATTGCATCCGCAGAATTGAGAGCGTCTAGGAAATCTGTGGAGAATCCGACTGAGTCAGAGAATCCCTCAAGAAAATCAATATCCTCTTCTTTTACCTCATTCTGGACGATGTTATCCTGATTCAATAAGCCGTCAAGGTGAGGAAGCCCCAGTGCGTCGACGTATGCCCTGACCTCTGCCTTAGGCAGGATTCCGCATATTCGGCGAGCAGACACCTCAGCCTTGGGCATCCCCAAGTCATCAGTCTTGTACAGGATCTGGCGGTTCAGATTGTGAACTTCGATTTCTGTATCCGGGTCAACCAGATGGACTTTGAGTCCAAAACCGTCACCCCCTGAGTTGGCGATCCCCATCGCCACAGTGTGCATTGCCCAACTGCCTAATCCTCCTACGCCAGCCACTGTCACACTGCCCGTAACATCCCCCTCGCATCGAGGAATCATGAGTTCAATTTCTGCTGGAGGTTCGCTTTGGTCTGTCTCCGACGACTCGAGTTTTATAGATCCAAGGACGGAGTCAGCCAGTTCAGTCCCCTCGTCAATTCTTGCACTGAGTACTGTGTGACCAGTCCCGTCGTCGCGTGAACTACTCCGAAAAGAAATGTACTCGCCATCAGGTCCGACTAGACGCAGTGCACTCTCAGGATCTTTCCCGTACTCAAGTGTCGAGGGATCCATCCTGATGTTCACCGTGATGTACTTCTTAGGCACCTCGACAGGAAGTGAGACACCAGTTCTGCGAAGAACCTCCTGCCAGGCCAATGCGGCCGCGACGATGCAGAGTCCCGGTTCCTGCAAAATAGACGGGGAGCCGCTACGGGAATCGATGTCAGAGGTGATTCTGACTCCGCTGTCAAGGATCTGAACGCGCGTGTAAGGAGTGTCAGTTAGCGGTACGCAGGAGTCCCCCAAACAGATCAAGAAGTCATATGTCAACTCGTCATTGGTGTACTCCATCGGAGGGCTGATTCCCAACTGACCGGCGAGTTGGCCGATAGCAGCACCCAGTTCAGAAATCCCGACTCCTTCGTCCACCACGGCTACCCGCAAACGCTCCAGTCGATGCTGGTCAACCAGACCTTCTTGCCTCAATGTCCTTCGCATTCAGAATTGTATGTTCAGGGTGGGGCCACGTCGCTGTCACTCGTGACGCAACTCTGTGACAGAGGGGGTGCCGTCACCGTGTTCGGACCATACTGAGTCCCACCATTCGTCCATCTCATCAACTGTAGCGGCGCACCACTTTAGGTCTTCAGAAATCATCTTGAGAATCCTTGTACAGATCTCCCGGAACTCCGGATCTCTGCCGCACCAGAACTCCTGTGCAGTATAGTATGCGAGGGGGATATGGCGCAAGATCAGTGGGTTCTCATATTTCCTGACGATCCCTTTGATTCCTCGGGGGTCATTTGGATCCATCCAACGAGGGATATCCACCCAGTAACGAAGTGGGGACTCTGCTTCAGAACCTCTCACGCCTAGGGCCAGCTTTACCCACAGTTCCTCCGGAGGGTTGGAGAACCAATTGCGTAGTACAGGGCCTCTCTCATCCGCGGCTCCCATCAGTCTAGCGCACCTTGGTATGAATCCGGTGCTTCCCCCTGACCCCAAATCGCGATTCGAGATCCGTCCTAGTTGGTCTTGGAGACGGCTCGAAACCGGCAAACCCTTTCTCAGTATCCGTTCGATCAGTTTGTCGTTAAGTCGTAGGCGCCGGATGAAGTCAGAGAAGAACCAGAAACCATCTCCGCGGGAAGTCAGGTCGGTGTAAACCTCGATGCCAATCCGTTCCCTCCTGGGAGTCCACATCCTAGGCATCATTCTTCCTCCTCGGGGGCTCTATCGGGAAGTCCCGGATTCGATATGATGTCTACAACTAGGGCTATCCAGTTACCGCTCTGCTTGAGCTCCTTAATCCGCTCTGGCAGGGCCTGCTCGTTCTCATTCGGCTTGAGTCCAAGGAAGTCCTTGGCCTGATGCTTGTACGCCCATTCACTGTCCTTGGTGGGGGGAACAGTGGAATTGATTATCGTCGTCAAAGGGACGGAGTCCCTCTCCATTTCTCGTATCTCTTCTGAATAGAACCGGTGTCGGCGGTTGAGTTCAGCAATCCTACTCTTGAAACCCTCAGATTCTTCTTCCTTTTCCGCCTCAATTTTCGAGTCTATATGGAAGATTGTTTCCCAGTTCTCTTCAATCCACCCTTGGATTTTCTCTATCTCTTTCACGGCTTGCTTCTTTCTCTTGCTATACCCTCTCTTCCTGCCTGAGGGAAGGCTCCACACCACGTCTCCGTCTCTCGGGGTTGTATCAAAATTCTGAACAGACACCCGCCTTCTAATCGGGCCCTTAGATCTCGTGTCATCACCCTCTCTGAGAGGAGCGGGAGAAGAGTCAAACACCACTCTAAAAGTCTTATTTTCAACGCCACAATCATCGCAATATACTCTTCCTGAGTCATCCAACTCACTGAGATCAAGGTTTCTGCTACCGCATTCGGAGCACTTCGCATCACGGTCCATATTCGCACTCACTCCTAGCCTTTG
>CBFHQW010000096.1:0-4440 GCA_965658085.1 Candidatus Thalassarchaeum sp. | reverse complement strand
TTCTTAGGATTGTTCGCATATCTTGTAGTTCTCTATCTTCCTTTAGAATCGCGAGAGATATTTCTAGTCAGTGGGGCGGTCTACATAGTGTTGGTTTCTATCACATCCGTAATCAGGGCTGCTACTGCTAACGCCCTCGTGTTTGCCGACCCAACCAAACGACGACTGATTCCTATGGACACCTTTGTGGAGGATGCCCTAGGTCCACTTGTCGGCGTGGGCCTAGTCTTCCTAATTACTCGACAACTGCTTTATGGCAGCCAATTCCGTTCGGACGAGTTGTTTGGGGATCCCGTAATCTTCTCGTTGAGCGTACTACTGGTACTCTATACTGCTACCATTATCGGAGTGACAGTGGAATTGAGTTTCTTCCACTCTAGGGGTAAAGGAGTCAGGAAAGCGTTTCAAATGCAGATGGTTGAGGAGTACGACCCCACAGTGTACCTTTTCACTAGAAATTTAGGAACGTTACGCCTCTCTCCTCTAATGCCCCTGTCGGAGTGGGTGAACAAGGGCGAGATATTCGAATTTGATAGTAACGAGTCAGAGTGATTGCATTGCTGCAATCATACCTCCTTCAAATTCCAACTCTTCAAGAGAAATCGCTGGAAGGGGAACTACGGCAAGGGCTACGGAGCCTTCAAACGCTTTTGCTGAAGCCGTGACCGTGATGCTGCCTACTCCAGGTACCTTGTGCTTTCCAACGGCCACATCGGAATGCATATGCAGTCTCACAATACCGCGTGAAGCCTTTCCCCGGCTGTCCATTCTAGCATGAATCTCCTGCCCGGGATAGCATCCCTTGTTGAGGCTGACCATATGTCTCAGGCCTAGTTCAAAGGGCAGGAATGCAGAATTCAACTCCCTATAATCTAGTATTCCGAGTTCTATACGGAGACTTTCACATCTGTCTCTATCTGCCGTTATGGCACCGTTTTCATGCAATAGGGCGGTGAATGCAACAAGCTCTGCCGATGGCACTAGGATTTCAACTACTGACAACTCACTATATTCGGTGTGTGAAATCAAAGCACTTCCATATTCGATCCATCGTTCTTCACTGATTTCTAATGTATCGATACCGAGTCCTGCAAGACACCTGTTAACAGCCCCTCCAACAAGTCTCAGGTGAGCGATTGCTGTATCACCGTTCATAACTGTGATTTCCTCATTCCAAGGAATTCCTCGGATGAGATTCTCACGTGTGCCGTCACCAACTCCATGATTGCCTATGAGGAGCATCTCTTCTCCGAGGTTGCAGATCATCAGCCTGTCCAAAATCCGTCCGTTGGCGTTACAAAGCAACCCGTCAACTCTGTCACCGATTTTAATTTCGGAAGTTTTTACAGTCAATGTTCTATCTAAGTGTTCTATCGCAGTATTTCCCTTGAGTACACTAACACTGCATGGTGAGGGCATTACCTCCGCAACAGGATGTAGATCAAGTGGCGGCATGCGCTCAACCAAATGACTGGCCACAACCGCAAGAACGGTCAGCGTTAGGATTGTCGATTTGGAATCCACCACCCATGAGCGTATCTTTGTAATCGACGCGGATACCACTAAGCATTTCGCTGTCCTTATTGTGGACTAGCACTGTCAGGCCACCGACGTCCAATCGCTGGAAAGAATCGTCATTAGGGTCTTCGACTATCTCCATGTCATACATATATCCGGAACATCCCCCTGATTCGGCGCTGATAATCACTACATGTGTAGACCCGTCTTCGCCCATGGTAGATTTCATTGCCTGCTTGGCAGGTTCGGTGAACTCAATTTGCACGTCAACAACTTCTGTAGAAGTCACAACTGGTAGACTGAAACCCTCGCCTCCGAGTATTCCCATGTGCCCTCCTGCCGACAGGGGTATTTCAACGGTTGCGGAAACCACCCCACTCAGGCCATAACCCAATACGATGAACGCGATACGCAGAGCGTGGAAGGCACAGAGGAGAAGCCAGTAGTTAGACTCGTATCCGGCCGGAGTACGCGCGAGCCCGACATTGTCTCTGTTGAGGCGGCATTATCCATGGTGGTATCTTTCCCAGGTATAGATGAGCAGTCATTAGGGCTGACAATGAGGACCCCTGGTCAGGATGAGCAATTGATAGTGGGATATCTGCATTCTGAAGGAATCATAGATTCGATAGATCACGTCATGGAGGTGAATGCGACGGAGGACACCATAACTGCCCATCTAACAAAAGATGCAAATTTTGAACCCAATGAGCATGTCAGAAGATCGACTATCACCTCATCATGTGGTATCTGCGGCAAGGATTCGATTTCGAACCTTCTACATGTCCATGGGCCTCCTCTCAGTGATTCATTCAAAGTAAATCAGCAGGATGTCTCTAACGCGGTAACGAACCTCTCTACACATCAAAATGCATTCAAACTTACAGGAGGTACTCATGCCTGTGCTAGAGTACTGCGTGGAGGGGTAGTTATTGATGCACAGGAGGACATCGGCCGCCATAATGCCATGGACAAACTCATCGGTAATGCAGTCAAACTGCGACAGATCCCGATTAAGGAGGAAATGGTAGTAGTATCGGGCAGAGCATCTTTTGAATTAGTGCAGAAAGCCCTCAGAGCAGGGTTCCCTGTATTCATCTCAGTCGGAGCCCCTAGTAGTCTTGCTGTAGATCTGGCAAATGAGCACGGTATGACATTGATTTCATTCGCTGCCGAAACCAGAATGACTGTGTTCAGCGGTAGTGGTAGGGTCGAGATGCCATAATTCGTTGGATACCCAGCGAGACCCTGATGTAAGCGAGCTGTGTCCGAGTAGTGTGAGCAAGGAAGTCGAGCACCTGACTCCGGTCAAAGAAAAGTCTCCAAAGATATCGTCTCCGAAGCAAGTAGCTGCTGGGATCCCAGCGGTGGTTTCGACGATGTACCACGGACTGAGTCGTATGGGGGCAATAAAATCCATTTCTAACCTGTCCAAGGTAAATCGTTTCGACGGCTTCGATTGCCCCGGATGTGCCTGGCCCGACCCGGATGACCATCGTACCCACTTCGAATTCTGTGAGAATGGGGCCAAAGCTGTAGCCGACGAGGGTACGAAGGAACGGGCAAATCCAGCATTCTGGTCCCGATGGACAGTCGCCAATCTATCCAGGAAATCAGATAGATGGCTGAACTCCCAAGGAAGACTGACGCACCCAATGATTCTGCGACCGGAATCAAACAATTATGAGGAGATATCTTGGGAAGATGCATTCCAGTTGATTGCAGAAGAACTATCTTCACTTAATGATCCTGACCAAGCCATATTCTACACCTCTGGTAGAACTAGTAACGAGGCAGCATTTCTGTGGCAGTTGCTCGCGAGAAGATTTGGTACTAACAATCTCCCAGATTGCTCAAACATGTGCCACGAGTCCTCTGGTGTCGCATTGGGCGATTCTATCGGGATAGGTAAGGGTACGGTTACATTGGACGATTTCACCAAGGCCGACTTGATTCTTGTTGTAGGGCAGAATCCGGGTACGAATCACCCTCGCATGCTCACAGCTCTAAGGGATGCCAAACGCTCAGGAGCTTCGGTGGTCAGCGTCAATCCACTTCTCGAGACAGGTATGAGGAAGTTCAAACACCCCCAGGACCTCCTAGAAATGCTCGGATCAGGCACCTCAATTGCAGATTTACACGTTCCAGTAGCAGTAAATGGTGACTTAGCACTTTTCAGGGGGCTGGCCAAACACATCATTTCAGCGGGAGAAGTTGACAGGGAGTTTATTGCCAACCATACTCATGGATTCGAGGAGTACAGAAAAGCTGTTAGGAGCACGAAGTGGTCAGATGTCTCAGATTCGGCAGGAGTATCTCGTCAGGAGATAGAACATCTTGGTAGGGCGGTGCGTAAATCAAAATCTACCATTGTCTGCTGGGCTATGGGGCTTACTCAACATCGTAATTCTGTAGCAACCATACAGGAGATCATGAATGTCCTTCTTTTGGGTGGCCACATAGGGAGGCCTGGTGCAGGAGTATGTCCAGTAAGGGGACATTCTAACGTTCAGGGAGATCGCACTGTGGGAATTAATCACAATCCTTCTGCGGGATTCTTGGATGCAATTCGCAATTCTATCGGTATCATTCCCCCGTATAAACCGGGCCTCGATGCTGTGAATTCAGTGTTAGCAATGAATGATAGTAAGGCAAGTGTCTTCCTGTCAATGGGGGGCAATTTTGTTTCAGCCATGTCAGACACTGCAGCCACTTCAAGGGCTTTAGAGCAATGTAGCCTAACTGTGCAGATATCCACAAAACCCAATCGTTCTCACTTGGTTACAGGACGTACTGCACTGATACTACCCTGTCTTGGCAGATCTGAGAGGGATTTGTCATCAAATGGGATTAATCAATCAGTATCGGTGGAGAATTCGATGGGTGTGGTGCATGCCTCCAAGGGCTCTGCTAAGCCCGCTT
>CBFHQW010000095.1:0-4486 GCA_965658085.1 Candidatus Thalassarchaeum sp. | reverse complement strand
ACAGACATCGTTGTCAGCATCGTAGGAGCCATCGTATTCCTCGCACATTTCGCCAGTGGAGTCGCCGGTCATCTCCGACCAGCCCTCCTCAGAAAACCATACTGTGAGGTGATACGTACCCTGAGATGTGACTGGAGTATCGCCAATCACGTAGTCAGTGTAGTACTCTGATGGCTCGCCGTCGCATTCGGTCATGTCGAGGTTGGTCCCATCCCACAACTCGGACGGGTTCTCGTCTCCGACTATGCTAGAGTCAACGTAGGGTATGCAAGATAGAATATCGGCGAAGTTGGGCTCGCCGCCCTCTCCCTCTTCGTATGTTGCCTCATCGGATTCGTCGTAGCAATCAGGGTATCCATCGTTAACCCAGTCGAAAGGAATCTCTTCGCCATTATCACAGATGTAAATGACTTCATCGTCGCCACCATCGTCAGACTCGTCAGAGCCGTCGCCGCAATCGTCCCAGCCATCATCGACCAAGTCCCTCGAAATCTCGTTTCCGTTGTCGCAGTAGAATATGTCATCGCCGCCATTGTCCTCGGGCATACCCTCGACGTGGAAATTGATTGGTATCGCGGTCCTTGGTAGGGTGTCGTCGACCTCAATGACCACGGCGTCTCCCCACATGACGGTGTAGCTGATTGAAGAGGTGGCAGAACCGTTGTCAGTGGATATCTCGTAGGACATTAGATCCTCGTTATCATCAATTAGGGTGACGATGGAGAACTCGGTCCCGGTGTCGTTGGTGTACTCGAGGGTCATTGTCTGAACCCCTGACTCATCATCGAAGGTGATTACAGGCTCCGTATCGGCGGGCATGTCGCTAGATATTTCGCTAAGATCGCCCGTAGGAAGATTGAGTCCCATCTCGCCTCCGGCTTCTCCTGCATCAGACGCACTCACCAGCGTAGATATGGTTTCCATCACGTCGGGGGTCGCATCCCTAGTCTGGTACGAGCCCATTCCGGCGTCTTCGCCTGCCATCATCCCGCCCAAAATGTAGTGGACGTTGACGATCTCACCGACTTGGACCTGGGTGTACTCGGAGGTCATGAAAGGCACCATCGACATGCCCATCTTTACGTAGACCGAATCGGTATCCAAATCGGCCATTACCATCTCTTCGATGATTATGTCCATTTGCGTGCCCATATCGACATTAAATTCGCTCGATGTGATCAACATCGAGTAACCTGCTTGGGGAATAATGTCGAGCATCTCGTCTATTTCCATCTGCTCGGTCATGGCGGTCATGAAGGCCTCCATCGAGGCTAGGTAGATACAGTCGCCCAACAGCTCGGCGGTAGCGTTCTCCGCATAGTTCTCGGCATTCTCGTCCATGCATCCAAGAATATCATCAACGATTTCTTCGATTTCGGGGCTGGAAGTGCATCCGGCCAACGGGGTGGCTATCAATAGTAGACTTGCAATCAAGGCATACGCTCTTGTCATTATTCACGGGCCGCTCTGGAGCGCTTATGAAGAATGGGGCGGCACGATTACGCCCAGTTTCCCGTAATGTCGCTCCACATCAACAAAGCTAGAGCATCGAGCCCGGTTTGCATTCCTGCCTCAAGGGGTCCCCGTCCGCCCGCCAAGTTATACAGGACATCGACCCTGTCAGTAGGTGCGTGCTTGGGGGACTGTTCACAGGTGTCGTCCTCCTCCTGAAGGAACTCGTGCATTCCTCGGAACCAGGTGGCCGGCCATCCGCGCGAGATGAAGTTGTAGTGATCCGAATTGCCCTTGGTGTCGTCCATAACGACGACCCATTCGGTCGGATACTGCAGTTGCTCGTGCAGCACCATCTCGAGTCTGTCCTGCAGTAGCACGGCCTGCTCACGCATCTCGTCGGTGACGTTCACTCCCCTGTCCTCATAGTAAGACCAGTCATCGACCGGAGAAGTGAACAGATAGAGGTGGAAGTAATCTTCGTCACAGCCGCTGAGCTGGCTTGCCAACTGGGTCTCGACAGGCCAGTTCAGCCCGTACATGTCGAGATTGATGTAAGTGGCAATCTCGACTCCCTCGGGCAGCGTGGTGACGAATGTCTCGCTGCCGTATCCAGCCCCCTCGGGGGATCCGCTGCCCTGCCATTCCTCGTAGTCCCAAACTGCGAATTTCCATGTATGCTTTGGCTTCGCATCTATGCCCCACTGTTCCCAACCCTCGGCCTCTGCTATTGATTGCCACTCCATCATCAGACGTGCGAGCTCGAGTACGGATGCTGATCCAGTGGCGTCATCGTATGCTCCCTCAGAAGTGCAACCAGGATACTCTATGCCGATGATGATTTGCTGACTATAGCAAATAGCATCGTAGTGTCCGCCTACAACAATCCAAGAATTCGGGTCCTCGCCCTCTATCGTGGCGATGTAGTTACGGCAATCGTCGCACAACTCAGTAGTGAAATTCTGGACCTCTACCTCGTAGCCTAAATCCTCAAATCTGAACTGGATGAAATCCCCTGCATTCGCGTGGGCCACAGTATCGATCTTGCGGTAACCGAAATCTGCTAGAGTCTCTATATCGTCAACAACATTGGTAGGAGTGGGCCAGGATACAGGTCCACTGTTCTCAAAAGCGTCCTTCGCACCTTCTGAGGTTTCATCAAGAGCCTTGACACCGAAGTAGATGACCGCCCCCCCAAGGCCTGCTAGAATTATACACGCGCCGACAATGATGGACAAGACCTTCAGCGCAGAAATGTCCCTGGAAGATTGGTTATCTTGCTCCTCCACGGCCAACGGAGGGGGGCACATCAGGAAAGTGTTCTGCTGGCGAAAAAAGGAGATGGTGCAGGGGACAGGATTCGAACCTGCGAAGCACTACGCACAGCGACCTGAACGCTGCCCCTTTGACCGCTCGGGAACCCCTGCTTGGATTATCGACGAATGGCAACCCATATTTCAGAATGGCGAACACGAATTCGATGGGCGCTGCTGGGCTAGATAGTGGTGCAGGGGACAGGATTTGAACCTGCGAAGCACTACGCACTGGGACCTAAACCCAGCCCCTTTGACCACTCGGGTACCCCTGCTTGTACTTCGTACGGGAGTATTTCCGTCAATAAGGCAACGCCTCGGTTATCTGCTTCCCCATAGGGTCATAACGGGTATGTCGGGCCCGAAGTTCGACGAATATGGCACGGATAGGCATACTCGGACTGGGCAACTGGGGTACCGCTCTAGGATACGTCTGGTGCGAGGATGGGCACAATGTCCTCGGGTGGACCATCGAGGATGAGGTCTATGAGTCGATGATGACTGATGGTGTGAATCACAAGTACTTGCCCGGATATGAACTCCCTAAGATGCAAGTGACAATGCAGATATCCGATATTACCTCTGATTGTGAGATTCTTGTGCTCGCCCTGCCTAGTGGAGTCATTCTCTCTGTGGTTGACGATCTGATTCCTCATCTCAGACCCTCTCACGTCCTGCTTGATCTGGCCAAGGGCCTTGCCCCCTCAGATGAAGGCGGATCGGGCATGATATCCGATGCCATAGAGAGAAGGCTTGAGGAGGCTGGTAAGTCCAATCCGGTAATCGTAATGACCGGCCCCACAATCGCTCCCGAGGTCGCTCGAGGTGTGATGACAACAGCTCTGGTGGCCTGTCACGACCGCAGTGTCGCCGACCGTATCGCAGAGCGGCTATCCACCAGAAATCTGCTGCTCAAGGCCGCTGACGATCCAATGGGTGCTGAGCTCTGGGGCGCGTACAAGAATACGGTCGCACTCGCTTGTGGGTTGGTCGACGGGTTGCATGCTGATGGCGGAGACAATCTCAAGGCTGCTCTGGTGCTTTCTGGTTTCAACGAGGGCATCATGCTGCTAGACGCGATGGGAGCAGAGTCCGGGACTGCTTTCGGCCCCGCAGGAATAGGAGACCTGTACGTAACCGCGACGAGTCCTCGGAGTAGAAACCGGACACTGGGAGAGAAGCTTGGTTCCGGTCTTTCCCTAGAAGAATCGCAAGGAGAGATGCATATGGTTGCTGAAGGCGTGCGTGCATGCCGGATGTTCAACAATCGAGCCCATAGACTCGAGGTAGATGTTCCATTCCTAACTGCACTAGGAGGGTTACTGGATGGCGAACTAGAGGTCAAAGAGGCCATTCGTCAAATGGTTGACTCCTATGAGGGATGAGTTCGGCAAGGATTGATTGCCCGGTTGCACTCTCGGAGGTCGAAGAGGATGTCATTCGAGGACCTTACAGAGTTCGAATTGCGGCTGCTCAAGTGGATTTCGGCCTCCGACTTCATCGAGGTTCCATGGTCTACAAAGAGAGCATCGGACGCCTTCGGAGTCTCAGAGAAAGAGGTGTATGAGGCCTTGGCTGCACTGACTCTGAAGGTCCGAGATAACATCCACATCTCGTACGATGATGGGGCCATCAGAATAGTGGCTGACGACACCGTCTAATCATCTGAGGACTCTGCCCAAGGAACTATTGTTCCTCGCCACTTAGGCCTCTGAATATGC
>CBFHQW010000094.1:0-4516 GCA_965658085.1 Candidatus Thalassarchaeum sp. | reverse complement strand
TAACAGGAAACCGGCGAAATCGGCGGCTTCCTCGAGATCCTCATTGACCGCGTTCGTGTCGATTCCGGTCAGTTCCTCGATGTCGTTCTCATAGTTCCCCCAGTCGTACGAAATTCCCCAAATTACGGAGTCATTGGGGCCCATTGCAGCGACAGTGGGGGCCATGGAGGTCAGTAGTAGTAGGCATATCGAAGCAGACAAAAGTCTCTCGTTCATAGGGGGACGATTGCAAGGTGTGGCTTGAGGCTTTGCCCTGCATTCCTCAGAGAGGAATGTTACCGTGCTTCTTAGGAGGAACCCACTCTCGCTTGCTCATCAGTGGACGCAATGCCTGAATCAACTTCTTACGCGTCTGCGCCGGTTCGATGACGTCATCTAGCCAGCCATTACGGGCGGCAGCGTAAGGATCACCAAACTTGCTCTGATACTCCTCCATCAACTCACTGTGAACAGATTCCCTATCTTCAGCCTCGGAGAGCTCTTTCCTGTGGATTATATTGACCGCTCCATCAGCCCCCATCACCGCCAGTTCTCCTCCAGGCCATGCGACATTGTAGTCCGAGCCGAGATGTTTGCAACTCATCGCGAGATAGGCGCCGCCGTACGCCTTGCGGGTGACCACTGCGAGCTTTGGTACAGTAGCCTCGGCATAGGCGAACAGTAGTTTGGCACCGTGGCGGATGATGCCACCCCACTCCTGCACGGTTCCTGGGAGAAATCCGGGGACATCGACGAAGGTAACAACTGGGACGTTGAAGATATCACAGGTGCGAATGAAGCGTGCAGCCTTGACCGAGGCGTCAATGTCGAGGCATCCGGCCAGCACCTTGGGCTGGTTGGCTACTATGCCGACCGATTGGCCGTCGAGGCGGGCGAAGCCGATGACGATATTCTCGGCGTAGCCTGGGAACAGTTCGAGGAATCTGCTCTCGTCCACCACCTCTTCGATTACCCTGCGCATGTCGTAAGGACGGTTCGAGTCTGAGGGTACAATCTTGTTCAGGCCCTTGCATTCCCTGTTCCACTTTTCTTCACCGGGAATTCTGTCCGGTTCTGCGAGAGTATGGTCAGGTAGGTAGGACAGGATCTCAGCGGCGATGTCGATGGCATCGGACTCATCCTCTGCAATCAGGCAGGCAACTCCACTGCGACTGGCGTGCTGCTCAGCCCCTCCGAGACTAGCCTCATCGAGTTCGCCCTCGACTATCTCAGGAATCATGTAGGGGCTGCGCATGAACATCTGTCCGTGCTCCGCGCCTAGAATAACGAAGTCAGAGAGGCCTGCTGCAAGCGCACTGACACCAGAAACCGTACCAAGTATGACCGAGATGACTGGGATTCTTCCCGAGCAGGCCACCAATATGTCCAGCAGATGACCGGTGGCACCTAGAGAGGTAACTCCCTCCTCAACGCGCTGGCCATCACCGTCCCAGATGCATATCATCGGCAGTTGGGACTTCTCGGCGAACTCGGCAACCTTGGCTATCTTCTGAGCGTGCATCTCACCCATCGTGCCACCGAACACCGAGTAGTCCTGGGCGAAGCACACCACCCTCCTTCCATCTAGCATGCCATGGCCTGCGACCACGCCGTCTCCGAGAGGACGGTGTAGGTGCATGTTGTGCTCACCAGCGCGGTGCTGCACGAAGGCGTCGACCTCGACGAAGGAATCTGGGTCCAGTAGCGAGTTGATGCGTTCGCGGGCGGACTGGCGTCCAGACTCGCGCAACTCCCTGAGGCTGGTCCTGTCACCCGGGCTGTTAGCGGACTGCCGCATAGCGTCGAGCTCGTCGCTGCGCGAGTCCGGCATGGCTCGGCCAAGTGCGAGTCGGTTCATCAGCAAGATGGCTATTCGACGAATCCTTTCCAGTTCCTCATATACTCGACAAAGGTGTTGCTGAGCCCCTGTTCACGAAGGTGCTGGGGGGTGAATGGGGGCCTTTTGGGCTCATACTCCGACTCATGAATATGAGAAGCCCAGTCAGCATGACCGACCGCGGCTCTGGCCACTCCAACTAAGTCAGCACCATGCCCCATTACGGCTTGGGCGTCAGATGTTGACCAGATTGCACCAGTCGAGATAATCGGAATATCTCCGCCCAATCTCTGTGAGAACCATTCAGTCAGCATTCGTGAATCTTCGGGGAACTCGGAGGGAGGTCTGAAGCAGTCCCAACAGGAGATGTGCAGAAAGTCAATTCCTGATTCCACCAGCATCTCTGAGAGGGCGAGACTGTCATCAATTCTGACTCCTATCTTTGTGTACTCGGGAGAAATCCTGACTCCAATCAAGAAATCCTCCGGAACCTTAGATCTGACATCTGCGAGTATCCTCAGTAGGAAGCGGGAACGTGACTCTATCTCTCCCCCCCACTCATCCTCTCTCCTATTGGTCAACTCTCCGAGAAACTGGCAAATCAGATATCCATGAGCACCATGCAGTTCGACTCCATCAAAACCCGCTTGAGCGCACCTTGCTGCTGCATCGCCGAAAGATGAGATGAGATCTTCAATCTCCTCTTGGGTTGCTTCCTTAGAGTGGCCACACTCCGCCTCAGAGCACGGGTTCTCACTGGCAGATATTGGCTGGACTCCAGTAATTGTCTGTGGAGCGCGCATGCCTCCGTGGAATATTTGTGCGAGACTCAATGCATCGTGCTTTCGGATTTCGTCTGCGAGTCTAGTGAGGCCGCCGATGTGGTGATCCCCCCAGACTCCCATCTCGCCCTCCCAACCCTGGCCGCTTGCCGTGACGTGCGAAGCAGCGGTAGTCACGATTCCGAATCCACCATCAGCACGACGCAATAGCCAGCCAATCTCGTCGTCAGAAAGAGTTCCGTCGTCATTGCTCTGCTTGTTGGTCATAGCCGCCAAAACTGCTCTGTTCTTCGATACGGCTCCCGTTCGAGAGAAAGTGAACGGCTCGTCGGGTGCAACCATTGCTCCCACCTGCGCCTACTTGCCTTCAAGGCTCAGGAGAACGCATCCGGTGGATTCTCTCCCACTAGATCGCTGTCCCAACCCTCTGCCACAGCGTCCCTGCCCTCCTCACGAGAAAGCAAGTGGTGCAGCTTGACCAGAGCCGATGACGGTGGGCACAGCGAGCCGTGGCCGATGATTCCCATCTCCTGCTGGTCGCGACCTTTGTCGTAGACGTCCATGTGGATAGGGCCGTGGATCGTCTGGGTGACTACGATGACCACTCCACCCCCTGCGCAATGGTCAGCCAGCATGATGCGCAGTCGAGTGTTCTCAGAACTATCCTCCAGTGGGTCGGCGATTGGTAGGTGGCCGAGGCCGGTGCCATGGAACAGCAGTGCATCGTAGTCTGCATCGATAGCTGCCTGAACCATGTCAGGCTGTAGGTGGGCGTCAGCTACGAACTGGGCAATTCTAGTCGACTCTTCGAACATCATCGGAGCGATTGCCTCAGGCCTAGCATCGAAAGCGGAAGGCTCGCCCATCTCGATGGACGGGCCATCAGGACCGAGGCTGACGTGCGCTATTGGTTCCTGATTGATTGGCTTGAATGCGTCGCGTCTTGATGAGTGATACTTGCGAGTGGCGCAGCCAGGAAGTACGGAGCAGCTACCATCTGACGAGCCGGCGTGCAGGACGACGACTGACGAGTCACGGTAGCCAGTAGGTTCGGGGCCATTGGCCGCCCAGTAGACAGCAGAGATGAGATTCTCTGCAGCATCCGAAGAGCCGCGGTCGGGTGAGCGCTGCGATCCTGTGAGAACGATTCTTCCCGGAGGTCGGCCACCCCTGCCGGCCCAGCCATACGACATCGCTGCTGCAGAGGTATGCAGAGTGTCGGTACCGTGAGTGATGACCACACCAACTGCGCCCTCAGAGAACGCCTCACTGGTGGCCTGCAGCATACGGTTCCAGTGCCTAGGACGGATATCGTCAGACCACATGCTCCCTAGGTTCACAGCGCGTATGCGCGCAACGCCACGCAACTCAGGTACCGCGTCGAGTAGTTCGTTGGGAGTGAAGCGGGCGCTGACAGCCCCTGTGCGGTAGTCGACCTTGCTCGCGATAGTCCCTCCAGTATGGATAAGATGCACCAGTGGAAGAGACTCGTCTTGCTCTACCTCTGGTTCGGGCTCCTCCTCTATCATGGGCGCCTCGTCGAGTTCCTCGACTGACTCGACATAGGAATACGGGAATGAGATATTGTAGCCATTAACCAGTTTGAGGGTCACTAGCTTGGGGCCAGCTGGAGGCAATGCGAGGCCGGTGTGTTCAGCGAGACCAGCCCACGTCTTCACGGTCAACTTCACCGGTGTTCCCGGGTCCGGCCAATCCACCATCGACTGTGCGTCGGCCAACTACTCAATGAATCAAGCGCCTGACGGCTACATCAACGCGGAGTACAGACATATTGCGATGAGTGTCGGGAGAACAACCATCGGCATGGTAGGGATACTGTCCGTATAGCCCCTGAACTTGGGGGCCGCTACTGTAGCGAGGAAGGCTGCCAGACCCATGGCAGTACCAGTCAGAATGG
>CBFHQW010000093.1:0-4542 GCA_965658085.1 Candidatus Thalassarchaeum sp. | reverse complement strand
AAGCTAGACAAAATCCTAGGTGGTAGTGATTTCGAAATGAGCCTGGAGAAGTACGAAGCCGAGATGAAGAACATCAGAAACGCGGAACAACTTGAGGAAGACTTTGCGGAATCCGCTGGGGGAGTATACAGCCTAGGGTTCATAATTTCTGTAATTACTTTCCTAATTCTGTATTCCCTTGGTATCTCTCTTTACTATAACTGGAATTACAATATTTTCGGAATAATTACGGTTGTGGGAAACACTGTCTGGGGTTCGTCCGAACCCGGACTCGGTTTCTTTGGGTGTTGTTTCGGTTTGCCCCTCGTGCTTGTAATCGGCTCATCTATCGTCAATAGAGGTGGAGTGATGGCGAAGGTCGAAAAGGATCTAGGAGAGCAGATGCAGCTTGTTGATGGGATGGATTTCTTCTCAATGGACACTGAGGACTGGGGTTCAGGGGATTACAGCCACGACCATTCGCACTATCACTGGAGTTACGCCGGCAGTAGTGTAAGTTTCAGAGATACTGCAGGATCCACTAGTGCAGAACGAGCGGCGGCGGCTGCCAGTTCTAGCAGCGGCGGTGGCGGCGGCGGCTTCGGCGGCGGTGGCGGCGGCGGTGGCGGTGGCGGCGGCGGCGGATTCTGAGGAGACCTATTCACTCGTCTTGTCGTATCTCTCACGCTCGACACCTAATTTGGCTGCAGCATCGTCAACGGTACCAGCTGGCATAGCACCATCCTGCTCGAGAGCTGAGAGCGCTGCAAGCACGATGTTGCTGGTGTCTATTTCGAAGAATGAGCGTAGAGCCTCGCGGGTGTCAGAGCGGCCGAAGCCATCGGTGCCCAGCACCACATAGCGGCCTCCAACCCAGCGCTGGATCATCTCAGGGATGGCTGCGATGTGGTCGGAAGATGCGACCGTGGGTGTGTCATCACCGAAGCACTGCGTAGCGTAGGGAGTCTGAGTGTCCTGCGGGTGCAAGCGGGCGTGTCGCTCTGTGGCTAGGCCGTCTCGGCGCATCTCACCATAGGATGTGATCGACCAGACCTCTGGAGATACTCCGTAATCGGAACTGAGGATACCTGCAGCCTCTCTGACGTGCTTCAGGATTGGCCCCGAGCCGAGGAGTCGGATTCTAGTTCCCTTTCCCTTGGCCTTGTCGAGTAAGTAGGCGCCGCGCACTATGCCTTCGTCCGCACCCTCCGGCTTGGGCATCTGCTGCTGATTCTCATTGTAGAGCATCACATAGTGGAAGACGTCAAGGTTCTGGCCCCACATCTCGTCTATGCCATGCCGAATGATGGTCGCGACCTCGTAGGCGTAGGCCGGGTCCCATGCCCTGCAGTACGGCACCGCCGAGGCCATCTGCAGACTATGCCCGTCTTGGTGTTGTAGACCCTCGCCGTTGAGTGTGGTGCGACCAGCAGTCGCTCCCATCAAGAATCCGCGAGCTCTCGCATCGGCAGCGCTCCAGATTTGGTCACCGACACGCTGGAAACCGAACATCGAGTAGAAGGTGTAGAACGGAAGTGTTGGCGAGTTGGCATTGGAGTACGAGGTGGCGCTGGCAATCCACGATGCGATGGCTCCAGCCTCTGAAATTCCCTCCTGAAGGACTTGTCCAGACTCAGACTCTCTGTAATTCAGCAGCATCGTGTGATCTACCGGAGTATACTTTTGCCCTTGCGATGCAAAGATTCCGAACTCGCTGAATAGTGGGTCCATCCCGAAGGTTCTGCCTTCATCCGGTATGATTGGTACTATTCTCTCCCCTATGTCTGACTTCATCAGGTTGCGAAGTAGCCTGACAAATGCCATGGTGGTAGAGACCTCTTGGCCCTCCGGGGTGCCTTCGTCAAAGGCGGCGTAAGCATCCTGACCAGGAAGATCGAGGTTGATCTCGGCTGGGTTTCGAGACGGTAGTGAGCCACCCAGTGCGGCCCTCCGCTGCATCAGGTATTCTGCCTCATCAGACTCGTCGTCGAGGCTGTAGAATGGGCTGTCCTCGAGATCTGAGTCAGCTATCGTTAGTTTGAGTGCGTCTCTGTAAGCAATCAGGTCATCAAGTTCCAGTTTCTTCTTCTGGTGAGTCGTGTTCCTTCCCTCGAAGGAGTCAATTCCCCAGCCCTTCACTGTGTGAGCGAGAATCACTGCCGGGCCATCAGCTGCCAGAGCCGCCTCATAGGCAGCATAGACCTTGAGTGGATCGTGACCGCCACGGGTAAGTCCCTCGATGTCCTTGTCAGACAGTGAAGCACCCAGTGCCTCAAGACCCGGGGTGCCCGAAAACAGCTCAGCACGGAACTCGGCAGAAGCAAGTGTGCTCATCCGCTGCCAGTCGCCATCTGTAATCCCCTCAAACCTAGTCAACAACTCACCATTCTGATCTCCCTGTAGCACGCGGTCCCAACTGGAGCCCCACAACACCTTGATGACGGTCCATCCGGCACCACGGTAGAGACCCTCAAGCTCTTGGATAATCTTCGCGTTACCCCTAACAGGGCCGTCAAGTCGCTGTAGGTTGCAGTTCACCACAACAATGAGGTTGTCAAGTTGCTCTCGGCCTGCAACGGCAATAGAGGCGACCGATTCGGGCTCATCCATTTCGCCATCTCCGAGAAAAGCAAAAACCCGGCTCTCTGAAGTGTCAGCGAGTCCGCGCTGATGCAGGTACTTCCAGAATCTGGCGTGCATGACTGCACCGAGGGGGCCAAGACCCATTGAGACGGTTGGATATTCCCAGAACTCTGGCATCAACCTAGGGTGAGGGTATGACGACAATCCGACTCCGTAGGCCTCCTGTCTGAAGTTGCGCAACTGCTCCTCACTCAACCTACCCTCGAGAAATGCTCTGGCGTAGATTCCCGGACTGGCGTGACCTTGGACATAGATGGCATCGCCGATACCATTGTGCTGCTTGCCCCTGAATACATGGTTGAAGCCGACCTCATAGAGCATCGAGCTTGATGCGTAGGTGGAGATGTGCCCACCGATTCCATCGAGTCGGCGATTGGCGTCGGAAACCGTCACCGCCGCGTTCCAAAGGATTGCGTTTTGGATAGAAGACTCGAGTGTGAGGTCACCGGGATATGGCGGCTGCTGCTCAAGCGAGATTGAATTGACATACGGCGTCTGCGAAGACGGGCGTATTGGAATGGACAAGGCGTTCGCCTCGGCCATTAGTTCGTGTAGCAGGATGCGTGCTCTTTCGACGCCCTGGGAGGACACTACTGAGCGTAGAGACTCCATCCACTCGTCAGTCTCCTCCGGATCGTTGTCCGGCAGGCGTTGGCGCGGTTCGGATGGGGGCATTCTCACTCTACCTGCCCCATTGGGGCAGAATTCGGAGCCGAGGGGGTTTTTTCAATGGGTCGCACCCAATTAGTCTCTCATTCCGGTCCTAGACCCGGTCCGATGGTTACCAAGTGACACTCGTGAGGGGTTCTGACTCCGGCGACAGTTATTGCCGAGTCTCCGTCCACACACCGTTCTCCCCTCCATTCTCTGACAGTGCGCATCACAGTGCTGCGTCCTGCGGGATTGTGGGGATCGACCTTGAGCTCTACTGACGATTTCTCGGCTTCTCCGAGCCAGCAAAGGGATGCATCGATGGCCCGGCGTGCGAAACCGTGCTGCTGCTCAGAACTGCGTACCCAATATCCAAGATTCCAAACAGCCTTGCCCGAACGAGTCACCCGGTCGAACCCTATCAAGCCAAGAAGGGCTCCATCCCATGGTCTGACCATCACCCAGTGATGCAGTAGTCCGGATCTGCCCATTCGTTCGGTCTCGGCCAAGAAATCCTCAATCTGGGTGTCGAAGGGCAGGTCTGGATTAATCCATGGCATCGCCCTGCTAACTTCGGGCCAGGTCTCTTCGAATGCCTCTACCAAATCTGAGTGGAACTCACTCGACGCCGGTCTCAAGACCATTCTTTCATCGACCCGAATGGTGGTAGTCGCACGCCTCAACACACACCCCGCGGCTGAGTCATGACCAATCAGGGCTACGGACGTTCTCAGGGTCGCAGTTTCGCCTTGGCAGTGGCCACATTGGGGTCATTCGGCAATGCGCTTAAGGAAGACGTGAGTAAATTGTCGACGGCTTTGCCGCGCCCTATACGCTGGAGCAGGGCACCAATTGGGTAGATTAGTTTGGAACGGTCACCGAGGTGCGGGCCGACCTCGTCAATGATTACGGTAGCCTGTGCTATGTCTCTCGAACGGGCCGCCTCCATCGCAGCCTTCACCTGCCCGGCAACTTTGCGATCTGACCATTTCTCCTGTTGTGACCACGGCCAATAATTCGGAGTCTCCGTGGGCTCTGGGATTTGTGGGATTGAGGGGATAACAGGAGGAGGTGGGATGGGCATCGGCTCTTGGTCCTCTTCGACTTCAGGTGGAGATGGTAGTGTGGGAGGGGTCGGAGGGGCAGGTAAGTCGGTTGGTGGTGGTGGGATTTCGACCTCGACCTCTCCCTCGATCTCGGGCTCGGTCTCGGTCTCGAGTAGTGTTATGATTTCTGATTTCTTAAGTTTGGAGTAACCCGAAAGGCCAC
>CBFHQW010000092.1:0-4690 GCA_965658085.1 Candidatus Thalassarchaeum sp. | reverse complement strand
CCATCATCGAGTCCTTCTTCGGAGGACCGATTGTCAACACAACAAAATTCCTACCCCCTGACAGGATGGTCGCATCTCTGCAGATGGGCGCTGCTGGCACACTGCTGATTCTGTGCCTGCTTACATTCATGGTCACCCCTGTGAGCGGGACCGCTTGGTTCGCACTCAGTAACATGTTAGGAATGCAGACTCTAGGAGGGGTCCTGCATCTGATAATTATCCTAGGTGGCCTGATAGGCGGACTGTATGGCATCTTCCAGCGGGACCAGAGGGCCCTGTTGGCCTCTTACACCCTACTTATCCTAGTGACTCTGAGGTTCGCGGGAAGCAAGGTCGACTTCGGTATCGACTTCTTACCCGAAGGAGAAATCTACCAAAAGATGTTGTTGTTGCTCTATGCTGTATTCCTAGTAATGTACATGGAACTGACAAGTGGCATCATCCGGTTCTCTATGTTAGACACCTCGATTCGAACTGGCGAGGTCTATGTTATGCAGGTGACAAAAATCACCTCACGCTATCACAAATCCTTACTCATTACTCCTATGATAGCTGCCTCAGTTGCTGGACTGACTCTACTAATCAATCTCATCATCCCTGCCTTCGTAGGAATATTTGACGACGTCTCGGCTATGCGGTTGCGGGAGAGCGTTGAACTGACGAGTGTCTATGGTGTCGCTCTCGGTACCGTCATGGTGTTCACGGTGATTGCTGCTATGTTCGCAGTCAACCTGCCCCTGCGTATCCAACAGATGCGCGAAAGGAATGCTTGAATCATTCGGATTCAATGTAGCCGCCTAGCATACCTAGATCGACGAGCACCAGCATTGCCACAGCCTCGACCACTGGAGCTGCCCTAGGTCCGATGACAGGGTCATGCCTACCGCTCACCTTGAGAGGTCGTACCTCGTCGCTGGGGAGATGAAGTGTGAACTGTTCACGAGGTAAACTACTTGGAGGCTTGAAGTGTATTCTTACGCTTATCGGGGCGCTGGTGGAGCGTCCACCAAGCGCACCGTCTGCCTGAGCTGTATCCGCCCCTTCAGGAACCGGATCTGAATCACTAGGGAGCCAAGCGTCGTTGTGCTCGGAGCCCCGCATGACTGATGCACGGACTCCACTAGAAAACTCAACGGCGCGGGCACCAGGAATTGCCATCAGACCCCTTGCCAAAGACGGTTCGATGCCGTCAAACCACGGCTCTCCGACGCCCATAGGGAGGCCTTCGATGAGCAATTCGACCACAGAACCGACGGTGTCCAAATCTTTTCTGACGGAGTCAAGGTGCTCGGACATCTTCTCCGCGGCTTCTGGATCACGGCAATTCATCCTCCCCATATCGGTTGACGGATCTAGTCGGATATCTCGGTCAAGCTCGAACAGAGGTTTCGCGCAGACTTCTCCGACGCTGTGCAGATGCGCTGAGCAAGACCAGCCTACTTCGTCCATTAGGGCTTTCATCTGGCTTCCAGCGGCGACTAGGCCGAAGGTGAGTCTGGCAGATTGTGAACCACCCCCTCTGGGATCATTGGCCCCTTCGGAGCGGACATCCTCAACCATGTCAGCATGACCTGGGCGAGGATGGTCAGGTAGGAAAGAGTAGTCTGATGACCTAGCATCTGAGTTTCGCGTGAGCAACAGTATTGGCCAACCTGTTGCCTTGCCTTCGTATACACCAGTCATGACCTCACAATCATCGCCCTCAGAGCGTGTCGAGAGGCCCTTTCGGCCGGGTCGCCGCCTCAATATGGCTTCAGATAGTTCTGTCTGGTCAATTTCGGTGCCGGCGGGCATGCCCTCGACCAGCGCTCCCACGCATAATCCGTGGCTCTCGCCAAATAGAGTCACTCTGAGATTGTCGCCGAGCCTCATCCCCATGGAGAGGCCTCCTCGCCTACAGGCTCTGATTCAATGAATCTGGAATGAATCACCCGCATGTCGGACTCAGTCAAGAAATCAGCCAGTTGCTCAACACCTTGTTCGTAACAGACAATGGCAATAGCAGGGCCCGAACCACTTACTCCTGCTGCGATTGCTCCTCTCGCGATTACTGAGTTGCATATCCTCAGAGCTTCGTCGTCGCCAGTCGCAGCAGCCACGGCCATCCCATTTGCTGACATGGCACTGAGCACGGAGCCACTAGATAGAGACGCCATTGCTCGCTCGAAGATCTTCCTCTGGTTCGAGAATGAATCGGGTTGCATCTCGGCCGGTCTTGGACCTCGTAGAGCAATGAGGACAGTGAGTCCTTCGTCAATGTCTCCTTCCAACAAGACTGAGTCACGTGAGCTCTGAATGGGATCGACCAGTTTCCATCCTGGAGAGATAGCGGCCCAAGCGTCATCCATGCTGCCGGTGATTGTGCACCCAGCCCTTCGCTGGGCCGCGACGGCGATGTCTACAATGTCGAAATCACTGAGCGCGGTCCATGAGGCCTCGTTCAGTGCCATTGCGGCAGCACAGGCTAGAGCAGCACTGGATTTCAGGCCCTGCCCTATGGGGACTTCGCTGCTCACCCTCCACCCAGTATCATCTGGTCGGGGGTAGCCTGATTCAGTCCACACAGCCATGACTGAATCCAGAATTCCGTGTTCATCAGGAGATACTTCGGCCTCACCGACCACTAGACTCACTTCTGTAGAGAGTTCGATGCCGATCGAGCATCCCTTGCCGAGGCCGGCTGCGTGAAGCACGGAAACTCCGCCGTTAGCGCTGCCCCTCCCAAGAACTGTCATCTCTCAATCACCTCGCCACGAAGAGCCTGTCCGATATGCCTCATGCTACTATCAACACGAATTAGAATTTCATCGCCGACATGCAAGTCGGTCACCGAAAGTGCATCGCCGGTGGGAGAGATAAGTCGAACAGTCTCTGCCTGTTGGACCATAATCTGCCCCTCGACAGAGTTGCATTCGAATCTCACTACGAGGAACGGTCGGCGCTCGATCTTGAGACGCCCGATGACGGCTGAGCGCTGATTCCCATCTAGAGATACCACAGCCACCTCGTCACCTGAGTTGAGTTCACTGAGATACTTGGTTGATCCATTCGCCATTAGAGCGTAAGCGTGTACTGCGCCAGCATTCACTCTGAACGGACGAGAGGGGATGTACTCTGAAGGGAGAGTCTCCCCATGAACGAGACAGAGAGATCCGGAAGAGGAGCCTATCGCCATGCCCTCTCCAGAAGTTAGCCTTTCAATCAAATCAACGCAGAGCCTTTCGCCGACGCCACCTGACTCGACGGCAATGACTGTGGCGGTCGAGATTTCACTGGGCTTCTGTTCAGTGTGACCGGAGACTGTCTCTGAGGTGAAAGCCCTGGCTGCTACCCAGAGGGCCTCTGAACCGGACTCAGGGGGCAGTAGAACCGCGTCGACACCGTGTTGTAGAGCGAATGCGGCGCCAGGAAGGTCGACCTCATTGTAGATTGCAGCCGCCACCTTGGTCCCGCTTCCTGAAGCAGCTGCGACTATGTTCTCGAGGGGGATCATGGTCCAGTCAGAGCACCTCACCAGTACCCATGGCACCATCCCAACGAGGGAACGGGCCTCATCCTGGCCACGGTAGTCGTCCAAAGCTATCTCTGCGACATCGGGAGCATTCCCTCGCCAGACGCGACTGGCCCCCACTGGAAGAGAGGATGATGAGGATTCAGTAGCATCGAGCCAGATTTCCATAGTATCATTCTCCGAGTAATGCTGCGGCATCCGCAGCGCTGGCGCCTTCATGAATGACCTGTCTGAGGGCAGCAATACGTGCCGAAGGATCTTCTGAGGCGAAGACCTGCCTGCCCATACAGACTCCTGCGCCTCCAACAGAAATTGCCTCCTCTACGATGCCCAGGGTGTCTTCAAATGGCATTCCAGATGGTCCGCCAGCAATCAGAACGGGGATTGGGGCGGCCTTGATGACAGAGCGGAATGAATCGGCTGTGCCTGTCCAAGGTACCTTGACAACATGGCATCCGAGCTCCCAAGCCAGTCTGGCAGCATGTGCGATACCACCAGTCTCGTCTCCGTCAATCAGTTTGAGATTAGGGCCACGCGGATAGACCATTCCAAGCACGGGAAGTCCCAGAGGGAATGACTCAGTGGTGAGTGCCCCAAGTGCCTCAATCATTTCAGGTTCAGATTCGTCACCGAGATTGACCTGTCCGGACAGAGCCATGGCTCCGCGTTGCCAGCACTCCTCGGCGCTTGCCACGCTCACCTTGGATTGGGAGTTCGGTCCTCCGTGGACCGTAGAAGCCGAGACGTGGCATACGAAACCACCCCATCCTGTCAAATCGGCATGATGGCTCAGGGCGCCCTTGTGCAGGACGATGGCGTCTGCACCTCCCGAAATGACAGCCTCGACGACAGAATCCATGTCCTCTAGACCTGCCTCGGGGTAGCCAGATGCACCGTGGTCCATAGGAACCCAGACGCCCTTACCCCCGGGCAGAATTCTAGCGAGTCGGTCCTCGAGAGTATCTGCCATGCATCCTCGCTAGTGCTTCATCACTTGAAAGGTGACGCTTTCAAGCATTTGGCGGGTACTCGCTCCCGTAGGGAGCGGATTAGAGATTCAGATCAACAATCAGGGGTGCATGATCGGACACGACCAATCCTCCCTCGCGAAGCACCTCGGCGGATTTGAACAGGGAGTTCGCAGCCGAGTTGGCGAGCACGTAGTCGATTCTCCAACCA
>CBFHQW010000091.1:0-4851 GCA_965658085.1 Candidatus Thalassarchaeum sp. | reverse complement strand
TTGAGACCAGAACAATATCTGTTGGCGACTACGACACACTGTTCGTCATTGAGGAGAATGAGGCGGAGAAGGAGGAAGAGAGGCAAGCTGCACTATCTCAAAGGGTGTACGAGCAGGGCAACCTGCTGTACTGGACTAGCCTAACCGCTCTGATTGTCGGTGCCGTATTACAAAGAGAGGTGCTCGAGCGCCGTTACGATGAGGGCCCAGAGTTCCTAGCCTCAGAGTTGGCTTATCCACAAGCCATCAGGAGGAGCGCCCTCAGCATCGTATCCTTCGTAATTGGAGTTCGTTGGATGGCCTCTGATGCCTCAATTTCATTCCCGCCATCTAGTATCGTCGAAGAGGGAACTAGGGCAGTTGATTTGACAGTATTCTCTATCGGATGCGCTTTCTTCCTCAGTGCTTGGGCCGCTTATGGCGTGTACAGAACTATTCTGGCCGCGAGGTCCGAGCCACAGGTTAAGGACATCCTCTGAGTATGTCGATGGAACTGTCTTCCGACCGATCCAGGCCAGTGTTGGAGCACTTCTTGGAGTTGCATGGGATAATCAGGGCATCAACTGCCCTCTTAGTTCTAGCAACAATTGTTTGGGCCTATGGGGTGGATTCTCTTATGCACCTCTGGTTGGATTTACTGCCCTTAGGTGCTGCATCGATGAATCTCTCTGTATATTCTCCGTTCGATTGGTTGGAAATCAGGTGGTCGATGGCGATACTGCTGTCCATACTGACAATCATGCCATTCGCATCTTTCAGGCTCCATAGATTTGCCAGTCCGGGTCTACTGCCTAGAGAGCGCTCATGGCTCACTCTTATTCTATGTGTCAGCACTATCCTCATCCCTATGATAATCATCATCTGTTGGGTCTACTTACTACCGCTATTGGTAGAAACCTCCCAGTCTTTGGACTACCTTGAGGGGGTGGGCAGTAGGTATGACGCAAACGCTCTTTTCAGACTCTCAATAGGTCTCTCTTGGATTATGGTGTGCGTGATGCTCGCCACAGTCACACTGTCGGTGGCTCGACTGCTTGGTTTGGTTGATCGCGGTAAGGCCAGATTCAGAATAAGACTGTTGTTGATTTTTGGAGGATTGCTTATCCTCACCCTTCCTTCGGAATATGAGGGACTGAGGCTGTTAATGGCCGTGGCAGCAATGTTGGCTGCTGATAGACTGTCCAGCACTTTACCCCATGCCGCCCTAGGTAGGAGATCTTTCGAGTTAGCAGACTTAGTTTCCGAAAATGGATTAGTGACCAGATTAGCAATCCTAGACTGCAGTTGTGAAGGTGCATGTCCACGATTCCCCGCAGCCGTAGTTCCTTCTGGTGTCGCCTCCCCGAGGTGCACTGCGCTTTGCCTCGATACCACTGAGCAGGCTGCAGTTACTGAACTGGTGTTTCATCAAGGTATTACTAAACTCATAATTGGCGGTTGTGATTCCACTCCATTACCTGGGCATCTGAAAGCTACTCTAGATTCCCTCGGCTGCGAGTACAGCGGTTTGGGTTGGCTTGATGACCACCAATCATCAGATGAATCTTGGAGAACGGCATCTATCGTCGATTCGACTTCGCAGACAACCGGTTCTGCATTGGATTGAAAGAGTGACTCATGGACGTAAGTCCATGAACGCCGCCAGAGTAGTGCTCGCTGCGGCGATTCTTCTGATGGGTGTCTGGGCCAATATCAACTCCGATGTCATAGATGGGTGGGTAGATGGCGGAATAGCTGTTCAGAGCGATGAGCCTGCTTCTCTGGTAGGTCTACAGGAAGAAGAAGAATGGTTGATTGTAAGAGTTCAATTCCCCGGTAAGCCATTCTCACAGAGCAAGGCCAATTCAATGCTTGGAGGGGATGGCTCTGCAGCAAGTTACATCCAACAGATGAGTGGATCAGGTTCTTCCCTCGTAATTACTGAGGCCCCTGAGATTTGGACATCCCCTCATCCAGAGGGACACTGGGGTGCAGATTCTACGGACGAGCGAGACATAGGAGTATCATCCCTAATCGAGGAGTCTGTCAAGGCTGTACTTGTGGAGACTGATCTATCGAGGTGGGACTTCGATAGCGATGGGACAGTAGACCGATTACTCATTCTCCATTCTGGTGGAGCCCAGGAGTCAGGGAGTGGGGCCAATACGATCTGGAGTCATATGTCATGGCTTAACGAGCCCGTTGAGATTGGAGACTGGTCCGTGAGTCACTACACCATTGCCTCTCTGGATTCAGGGATAGGAACCGTGGTCCACGAAATGCTCCATCAGATGGGTGCACACGACCTCTACGACGTACACAGCGACCTCCCGTCTTCAAGTTGGAATGGCTTGGGCGACTGGGATATTATGGCAAGTGGGAACTGGAATGGCAATGGAGCTGTGCCATCGATGCCGGGAGCAGCGACACTCGATTTAATCGGAGCCAAACGCTCCACTACAGTGGATGCTAATATTGGAGGAACTTTCGTGTTGGGTCCAATATCTGATGGCGGTGTCAGTTTGGCCATCGAAATAGCACCGGGAGAAACCATATGGGTTACCTTGAGGGCTGATTCTGGATTCGACTCGGCATTGCCTGGACATGGCATCATCGTCGAGCATTCGGATGACAACAATGGCAATGCTCTCGATAACCTTGTTAACACAGATCCAGAAAATGCTTGGGTCAAGATTGTCGAAGCAGACGGTGATGACGCTCTGCAGAGATCTAGGGACTCGGGATCAGCCGGAGACGCTTTTTCAGTAGGAGATATATTCGGTGCAGATGGGATGATGATACGAGATAATCGGGGCAGACTCGTCACGTGGTCTGCTACAGTGGTTACAATTTCCGCAGATTCTGCAACTGTAGAAATAGAGTCCAAGGGCGAATCACCAGTGGAAGTTCTGACTCCAAGATTCCCTATTCAATTCATTTCAGGAGAATCGACCTACGCAAGTGTCACTGCTTCACAGGCTTGCACGCTAGAAATATCTCTTTCATTGTCACAGAGCGGGAGTCAGGTGCAGCCAGAGTATATCGATATCCCAGTCGGAACGTATGACATAGAAATCCTCGGCAATCCTAACAGCACCGGTGATTCAGGGAGTCTACGTGGTACTATCGGATGCGAGGGTGAGACCAAGACAAATATTGATCTGGATTGGTTTCGCATAGGTCACAGATTGTCCACTGATGAATTGCACGCCGTCGTATCGTGGGAATCTTCTTCCTCAGTAGAACTCATGCCAGAGTACGACGGCGATGAAGAGCGAACATACTCCATCGCAGTCGAGGGCGCGGCTGCTAGAATCGCAACTACCTCTACTCCGATTTCTCTCTCTCCCGGCGACCCCATCATGCTGGATATAGAACCAGGTGGACTACTAGAGCCCGGTATGCTAGCAAGGGGTAATCTGGTGTTGTCGGACTCTCATGGCTCTGAGTTACGAATACCATTGCTGCTAGAGGCCGAATCTCCGTTCTCAGGTGACGGTTTGGTTGCCTGGCTGGCAGAACCATCTAACGGACTGTTAGTGATTTGTGTACTGTTGGCGATATCAATAGTCACGGGTAGTCGAAGCCAACTGCAACTGCCTCCGAAATCCGCCTAGTCATCTCCGATTCGGGTTATTCCATCGCGAGTCAGCCGGCGGTCTTGTTATCGACAGATAACTCCAGATCCCATCGATTTGGAGTGGGTGTAACCAGGTCTTGCCAACTCCGGATGCTAGTCTCGAGGCAAGGCAAGCCCCCCTCCAGTCATGGGGTGCTTCGGCGGGATGTATAACCAGCCATGGGGCGTGACTTTCTCCGAGAGTCCTATCATAGCATCTCCATCTGGTTCCATACTTGAATCCCGGACGAGGATGTAGGCCTCTTCGAAGTAAGTCACGCAGTATATCTGCCCCTAATGTGTCCTGCCTAGTATCATTGTGCGAATCGATCATCCTGTTCGTACTGGCGTCCAACACCCTCCCCCCCGGGTGTGGCACCCCAATCCTCTCTTCAGGCCAATCATCAGAGTCTACGATAAATCTCCCTCCGTTGTCTAGGGGTGAACTACTGAGTCCAGCGATATACTCCAAATCTGTTTCTTTGAAACCCCCCATCATTCCATTGGGCTCAACTCTCGCTACACGGTAGGTAACCACTGCGTGCTCATCATCGACCACAAGAACCTCGGGAATTCTACCGCTGCTTGTAACTCGTTCTGACCAAGCATATAGATCGTTGACATCGAGATGTTCACCAGCGTGAAACCATCTGACCTCGGAAACAGGTTCTCCTGACCTAGGATGTCCATCAGAAGTCCATCTCAGCCCCCAAGTTGAGTCCGCGTAGACTAACCCAAGAGCCTCGAAATTCTGATGGACGACCAACCTGTTACCAGGGACTCTGAGAGATTCTATTACTACAGCCTCATCAAGCAACCTCGGTGATTCTTCAATTGCTTCTTGCAACCAATTCGCAGAAGGCCAGTCTATGTGCCTATGGTCGTGGCAAAAAATTACTTCCGCTGGAGTAAGCAGAAGTCTCCTCCCTTCAACTGGTCTACCTATGGCGGATTTGTTCCAAAGCCTATCGCAGGCCTGCCCGTCATACATCCATCCGTCTTCGTGCAACTCCACGTTACGACGAGAAGGTCCCCGACTTGAGTTCGCCGGTTAGCAAACATCATTCACATGCATCGGCACGCACAACCGATGGATGGCTCCGAGGAACGTGCTGCGACCCTAAAGAGGCTAAGGATACTTTTGGATGACGTCGGCTCTTCGAAGATAACCCTGATTGGAGACGTGATGCTGGACAGATTCCATCACGGTTACGCCAACAACCTCGATTCCACTGCCCCAGTCCCAGTTCTGA
>CBFHQW010000090.1:0-4904 GCA_965658085.1 Candidatus Thalassarchaeum sp. | reverse complement strand
GCCCGGGTTTAGCAATCACGATACGCATTTCGACGAAACTGGGAGTTGGGAGACAGACTTCAAGCAACCGATGACGCGTGAACTGGCAGCATTCTTGACGGGAATGCTCATTGGCGTGGTTTTCCTACCTTCGGGCACCATGGCTGAGTCTGATGAGCGCGTTGAGGAACTCCGCCGCAGGAAAGCGCATGCCGAAGGCGGTGGTGGGCAGGCTCGCGTCTCGGCGCAACACGCCAAGGGCAAGATGACTGCTAGAGAGAGAATTGAGTTGCTGCTCGATGAAGATTCGTTCATGGAGGTTGACACACTTGTGGAGCATAGATGCAGGGATTTCGAAATGGATCGTAATGTGATACCCGGGGATGGAGTGGTCTGCGGACACGGTACGATTGGAGGTAGGACGGTGTACTGTTTCGCTCAAGACTTCACGGTCTATGGGGGATCTCTCGGTGAGATGCATGGTCTGAAGATATGCAAGATTCTGGACATGGCCCTCAAGACAGGGGCTCCAGTCATAGGACTGAATGACAGCGGAGGGGCTAGGATCCAAGAAGGAGTTGCCAGCTTGGGTTCGTATGCTGAGATTTTCTTCAGGAATGTCAGGGCCAGTGGAGTCATCCCTCAGATTTCGGTGATTATGGGTCCGTGCGCAGGGGGAGCGGTTTATTCTCCAGCAATTACTGACTTCGTAATTATGGTGGACCAGACATCCCACATGTTCATCACTGGGCCGGAGGTAATCAAAACGGTGACAAACGAGGAGGTCTCGTTTGAGGACTTAGGTGGGGCTTCGACCCACGCCACTAGATCGGGAGTGACTCATTTCACAGCGAATGGTGACGAAGAAGCGCTGAATATAGTGAGAGAGCTCGTGGGGCTGATTCCATCAAACAATCTTGAAAATTCACCTGTCGTTGCAACGGCAGACCCCCATGACAGAGTATGCAACGAGTTGGACACACTTGTTCCTGATGATCCCAGTCAACCATACGACATCGTTACTGCTGTCGAATCTGTGCTAGACGATGGAGGCTTCCTAGAGGTCCAAGCTGATTACGCAAGTAACATAGTAGTCGGGTTCGGGCGCCTTGGAGGACATACAGTTGGGGTGGTCGCAAATCAACCCAAAGTGCTAGCAGGGTGCCTCGACATCGACGCTTCAATCAAGAGTGCTAGATTTGTCCGATTCTGTGATGCGTTCAACGTGCCACTCCTGACGTTCGTTGATGTACCCGGGTTCCTCCCAGGGGCAAGCCAGGAATGGGGTGGCATCATCAGGCATGGGGCCAAGTTGCTCTATGCATATGCCGAAGCCACAGTGCCGAAGCTCACCATCATTACCCGAAAAGCGTACGGAGGAGCTTACGACGTGATGTCTTCCAAACACATCAGAGGTGACTACAACATAGCCTGGCCAACAGCACAACTGGCGGTAATGGGGGCTGACGGTGCAGTCCAGATAATTCATCGCCAAAGAATCCAGACTTCCGGAAATCCAGAGCAGGAGAGAGAAAGGTTAGTTGATGATTATGTGGAGACATTTGCCAATCCATACAGGGCTGCTGCGCTGGGATACCTCGATGATGTTATCCAACCACATCAAAGCAGAACTGTCTTGATTCGAGCCCTGGGGGCATTATTGGAGAAAGAGGAGATTCGCCCTGCCAGAAAGCACGGCAATATCCCACTGTGAGGGGTGAGAATGGGGAAACGTGCAGACAGAGAAGCCAAGTTACTGGCTGCAGCCATGGCTGCTGTCTTGCTGGTAGCCGAGGAAGGTGAGGCCGTGGGGCCTACTGGGCAGAGGAAGTCAGGAGAACCCTGGTCCCGCGATCACCGTCGAGTGCTGATTGGTAGACGTAACCTGTTCCGCGCGCGCACGCGACGGAGCACCCCGAGGTGAACCGATGAGCGAGAAGAGAAAAGTCACCGTAGACGGAGAGGAGTTTGAGGTCGATGTTGAGAAAGATGGTGAAAATTGGAAAGTAAGAGTCGATGGTCGAGAATTCTCGATCCAAGTTGACGGCGGAGTACCGAGCGAGTCGGCAAGACGTTCGACTGGTCGGAGCCGAAGGAGGAATCGCTCTGGGACCATCTCGTCCTCCATTCCTGGGAAGGTCGTTTCTCTACACGCAGCAGTTGGTGACCAAGTCGAAGAAGGAGAGGTTCTACTCATCCTAGAGGCCATGAAGATGCAGAATGAGATTCAAGCCCCCATTCCAGGTACTGTCAGCGAAGTTAATTGTGAATCGGGAGATAGTGTCGAGGCGAATATGCCGCTAGTCATTATCGAACCTTTTGACGAATCTGTGTGATGATTCACAGAGTTCAAGAGTGGTGATTGACAGGGTTGTTTGTGCCGAAGTGCGATTATCCGAAGTGTGCGCATCAGGGTGAGCAGATTAGTCGTCTATCACCCGAGGGATTCCTAGTAGCCACTGGGAGCAAGGCATACTCATTCAGAGAGGCCTATAGGCGATTCCACTACTGCAAAGAGCATCACGACGAGCTCATGACTTCTGTGTGGAACCGCGTCAGGGATTCGGAGGACAAAGGTGACGATCATGTCGCCCCCACAGCGATATGAGCGGTAGGTTCATCGAATCGCCACCTGCAGTAAGTCCGTGGATTCTTACGTCAGTCATCTCGAATGCGCTTACACTGGTCAGCACTACTCTGCCGACGGCCTCCATTCCATCTCCGATGTTGGCAAACCGCTTATTGTCAAGTACGACCTTAGAAGACTGAGCAGAGAAATCAGCAGGACCGATATTGAGGACTCCATAGAACCAGGTTTCTGGAGATACTCTCCCCTACTCCCTGTAGCGAAGCTCGAAGACCGTGTCTCACTAGGCGAGGTCATCACTCCCTTGGTCAAACTAGAGAGGTCTGCTCACCTGATCGGTGCTGCACGTGGGAAGGTGATTGTCAAGGACGAGTCGAGACTACCCACTGGCTCCTTCAAAGCTAGAGGGCTGGCACTAGCGGTTTCCATGGCTAAGCAACTAGGAGTCAAGCACCTAGCTGTTCCGACAAACGGCAATGCCGGCTCCGCGCTAGCGGCATATGCCAGCAGAGCTGGCATCAGAGCCACGGTTCTGTGCCCCGACAACACGCCCGAAATCAACACTCGGGAAACCGAGGCACAAGGAGGAGATACGCATCTTGTCAATGGTCTGATTGGGGACTGCGGTAAGATAATCGCAGAGGGTTCCGATGATGTTGGTTGGTTCGCAGTTTCAACTCTGAAAGAGCCTTACCGCATTGAGGGGAAGAAGACCATGGGGATTGAATTGGCTGAGCAGATGGGGTGGGAATTACCTGATGTCATTTTCTACCCCACTGGCGGTGGAACTGGACTTATTGGGATGTGGAAGGCTTTTGCAGAACTGACTGAATTGGGATGGATAGACTGTGAATTACCCCGGATGGTAGCTGTTCAGTCGACCGGATGCGCACCCATAGTCAAGGCCTGGGATGAAGGTGCAGAGTTCGCTGATTTCTGGGAGAACGCAGAGACAGATGCATCAGGAATCAGGGTGCCTGCGGCCCTCGGTGACTTCCTGATTCTGAAGGCTGTGCGTGAGTCGGGTGGCTTTGCCATCGCTGTAAGTGACGACGAAATACACAGTATGGTGGAAGGAATAGGTCAGGAAGATGGATTACTGATGTGTCCCGAAGGGGCTGCGACTGCTGCTGCATGCAAAACCGCGCTAGATAGAGGATTGATTGGGGTGGATGATACTGTCGTCCTGTTCAACACCGCTACTGGTCTGAAGTACCCTCTGCCAGAGGTGACCTCGTCAATCGACAAGGGAGCCGAGATAGACTACCAAATGTTTGGCTAGATTAAGCCGAGAGCATCTTCGATACGATTCAATTCCGGCCCCGTAGAGCCTGAACCAACAAGAGCGTGGGTATCGCTGGCAGCGCATCCAGCTCCGACATAAGGCGAGCCGAATGTGACTGTCCCCACCATCACCGGGACCTTCATCACAGACTCAATAGATTCAGCCTCTGACCTCGATACGTCGGGGTGAGCTAGTACTCCGTTACCATTGGCCACCAGCATGCTACCGACGGTGTCGTGACCTGCCACTTTACTGCGGATAGCATTCACCCCTAGGACCTCGCCAATCATGTCCACACCATTCTGAGGCACTATAGGGCTGACCACGGCGCCGTGGGCGTTACACTCAATCAAATTACCCGCGGCGTTTACTCCGCTCTCCATCACGACCACGTCACTGAAGCTTGTCAGTTCGTCGAGGTCTTCCTCAGTAGCGATATCGGCCACGGCAATCCCCTTAGCGTTGCCACTGAGCAAACTTCCGAGCAGTGATGAGCCACCAACAAGGAAGGGGTGCATCTCAAGATCGAATGCTGACTTCAGTTCCTCAGTGGCTGCATCATCGAGAGACCGAGGGTAGAACAGGATCTTGTCGACAACTGACAGGTAGACACCGACTTGAGTGTGCCCGAGGATATCTCCGGTACTGATTGACATTGTTTCACCTAGTTGTATTGACTATGGCTCCGCCAGTGATTTGTAAATTGTTGCGGGGATGAAGGAGAGTGGCACAGCGACGAACTTTCCCGTGGGCTCTCGCGCCACAGTACAGGAATCGACGCAGGAGGGCTTGACTTCCGGGTTCGGTATGGGACCGGGTAGCACCCCTCCGCTATGGCCGTGCACAACTCTTCCTTCGAATGTGAATTGATATGCTCTATTGGACAGAGGCCCACAAGGGCCTTTGGTGTTGTAGATTTTTTTTTGATGCTCGGGGGGTTAGTGCAGCTGGGCTGAAGACCTCGGCGAACCTCGGTCCTTACACCCGCTGTCTATCAAACTCGTCTTTTACGAGTCCCCTGAGGTGCCTCGTCTTTCGGGCGACTTCGAGCTT
>CBFHQW010000089.1:0-4977 GCA_965658085.1 Candidatus Thalassarchaeum sp. | reverse complement strand
TGTGGCTGGAGTTGAATGGGCACTCGACGAGACTCTCTATTCCTCCGAGGCTGGTGGCCTCAAAAATCAGTTCCAGCGCTCTCATGTAACGCAGAGCCGCCTCGTCGCCTCCCTTGATGACGTAAGACAGCATACCGCTTCCTCTAGGCATAATCCTCTGAGCGACTTCATGGTCGGTGTAACTCGGTAGGGAAGTATGGTTGACACTCTCTATCATCGGATGTTCCTCCAATCTGCTCGCTAATTCAGCAGAGTTGGCAGCGTGGATTGGCATGCGAGCATGGAGAGTCCTCATCCCCCTCTCAAGTAGGTAACACATATGCGGATCGGCGGCACCCCCTAGATGCACTTTCTTGGGGAAGATTTCTGCTACTAGGTCCTTGCTTCCAACTACGATTCCAGCTATCAAGTCCGAGTGTCCTCCGAGATATTTGGTCCCTGAGTGAATAACTAGATCAAAGCCCATTGATATGGGATTGCATGCCCAAGGGGTTGCGAATGTGTTGTCAACGATGGCGATGAGGCCGTGTTTCTTGGCAACCGCAGCCATAGCCTCTAGGTCGCACACCTTGAGAACTGGGTTGGTCATAGTCTCTACATAGAGTATCTTAGAGTTCTCTTGGATAGCTGCCTCATAGGACGAGGGGTCCCTGATATCAGCCATTGAAACTTCGATGCCAAATCTTGGTAAATCCTCGGTTAAGAATCCATATGTCCCTCCATAGCAATCAGGGCTCGCCACTATGTGATCACCCTTTGAGAGCAGAGCGAGAAGTGTTGTTGTGACTGCCGACATTCCACTCGCGAATGTCTCTCCGTCCTCTGCGCCCTCGAGAGCGGCAACCTTCTGAGCCACCCCCTCGGAGTTGATGCTTGAGAGGCGGCTATACAGCGCTGTGTGCTGAGCTCCATTAGCCCAGCCCTGATAGCGCTCGTCGGTGAGTTGGTAGGTCGAGGTCAGGAAGACAGGGGTGGTGGCGGCGCCCTCGATGTTCTGGGTGCCGGACCATATCGCGCGCGTTGCGAATCTCTTGTCGGAGTACTTGTCGCTCATGAAACTCCGAGGTAGGGTAGTGTCATCAACTATACGCCGGTAATATTCAGATAATGTCGAATAATAATCATAATAATACAGATAATCCGACGAAATGTCGGAATAATTTATTTCTTACCGTCACTTCCCAAACTCATGCCTACCTCAGAATTGGACGCTAAGGATGCAAGCATAGTTGGTATGTTGAAGGAAGATTCGCGAGCCAGTACACAGGCTATAGCCGACACTTTAGGTATGCCCAGAGTCACCGTTCACGATAGGATAAGGAGATTGCAAGAGAGGGGGGTTGTGCGGCGCTTCACAGTGGATCTTGGAAAGGAGGAGCTTGGGTGGAGTCTGCATGCCTTCATCCTCGCCAACTGGGCAGGAGAAAGAGGGGAGACCGATAGGCGGGATGTAGCTCAGGAGATCTGTGGTATGCCATTCGTCGTCGGATGCCACATAGTCACCGGGCAGTGGGACTTCATAATCGAGGTTCTAGCGAAGAATATGGAGGACCTTGGCGACTCAATCCTAGATGGTCTCTCAGCAGTACAGGGAGTAGGTCACACCCAGACTCTGGTATCCTTCTACAACTTTGATGGAGAGGCAAAGACCCTTAGCTAATCCAGTCCGATAGCTACTAGCACCGAATTCAGATTGGCATCTACTACGGTCGATTCAGAGAGAGAGTTCTCAACTGCTACTCCGGGGTCCTTCAAGCCGTGACCAGTTACGGTGACAACTACTGTACTCCCTTTAGGAATGTTATCCGCTGTGTAGCACTTCAGTAAACCAGCGATGCCGGCAGCGGAGGCAGGCTCGACAAATATTCCTGCAGAGCGAGCCAGTAGTCTTTGGGCATCCAGTATCTCCTCATCGCTCACCATGTCAATTGCACCCGAAGACTCCGTTGCTGCCTTGACTGCGTGTTCCCAACTTGCTGGATTGCCGATGCGTATTGCGGTAGCAATGGTCTCAGGGTTCTCTACAGGGGCTCCGCGAACAATCGGAGCGGCGCCCTCTGCCTGCCACCCCATCATTCGAGGCAGACTCCTACTTCTCCCGGCTTCGAGATACTCATTGTATCCTAACCAATAGGCGGTGATGTTGCCGGCGTTTCCCACAGGGAGAAAGTGCAAGTCAGGAGCGTCTCCAAGAGTGTCACAGATCTCAAACGCCGCCGTCTTCTGCCCTTGTATACGGAATGGGTTGATGCTATTCACCACCTCGATCTCATCTCTCTCACCTAACCTCCTAACAATTTCGAGGGCATCGTCGAAGTTCCCCCTAATCTCAAGGGTCCGAGCTCCATGAATCAGGGCCTGGGCCATCTTTCCATAGGCTATCTTGCCTTCTGGTATCAAGACCAAACAGGTCATTCCAGCGGCGGCGGCGTAGGCCGCGGCAGATGCACTGGTGTTGCCAGTACTGGCACACACCACGATGCTGGCCCCACGCTCTGCGGCCTTGGTGACGGCTAGTGTCATTCCCCTATCCTTGAACGAAGCCGTAGGGTTGAGTCCCTCATACTTGACAAAGAGTCGGAAGTCTCCTCCGATATCACTGACGATGCCTGGGGCTTCGATGAGAGGGGTGCCACCTTCGTTCAGTGTGACTACGCGGACCTCTTCAGACACCGGTAGAAACTCGCGATATCGGCGAATCACGCCGTGTCCCGTCATGGTCTCGCCTGATGGGTTTCAGCCATGAACCTCACCCGGGCCACAGAAGCGCCCTGCTAGATTGAGGCAGATTGCCACAACCGGGCCGATTAGCACTGCGAACAAGATTGTACCTACTCCGAACCTTCCCCCCAAGACTTGCCAACCAATCAAGAGAACTGAGACTTCTATCACCCCACGGACTCTAGCAATAGGTATCCCTGACACTTTCTGCAGCCCAGTCATCCAGCCATCCCTAGGGCCCGGTCCTAGATTGGCTGTGAGATATATGCCACTTCCAATGCCTATCAGAAGGACGCCGAGCAGAACCTGTGCAATGGCCAGTGCTTGCGATTCCGGGGTTGGCAGGCGAGGTACCATCACCTCTATCGCGGCGGCGATGAAAATGGTGTTGAGAATGGTCCCTATGCCGGGCTTCTCCCTCAACGGAATCCAGAGCAGCAACACAAGAACGCTGACGAGGAAGGTGGCCCGACCAACTGACCAGTCGATGTTCAGCGCTATTCCCTCAGCCAACACTGTCCATGGTGTGTTTCCGATTCCCGCTGCTATCAGGATGGCATCGCCGGTACCGAATATCCAGAGGCCGGCGATCAGAATCAATAGAGTCCTAACGGGCGGCATGAGGGTCATGGGGTCAGTAGCGCTCCACCATGTAGTCGGGACCTCTTTGGCAGGATGGAGTAAGGAAAGCACGCCCATAGGCCACGATGGGGCTTCAGCCTTGAACCCAATCGGAGAATCCGGGTGTGCTGGATGCTTCCCATGCCACTATCTGTGGAGTTTCATACGGGTGATTGGAGATAATTGACTCGATGAGCTGGTCCTTGGTGTCGGCGCTGGTCTTGATCTCCAAGCGCCATTCTTCGGAGCTCTGGGTCGTTCCGTCCCATGAGTACACTGAAGTGACGCGTTCTCTCTGTACGCATGCAGCGAATCCTTTTTCGACCAAATCGGAAGACCATGAACCAACCACCGCATCTATCCATTCTCCTGGGAGAGTGGTCTGCACCACCCATACAATATGGCTCACAGCACATCGAAGAGGTGTTTGTGAATTAACCCGATGCATAGTTTGAATGCAAGGTGTCTCTTAGCCCAGATACGGTGAGCCAGTGGAACAGTGGGAACAGCCTATCGACACGGGGGAGGTTCCGGACGACGGCTCCAACTTCGATGTGATTGTAGTAGGAGGAGGTCCGGGGGGAGCAGCTGCAGCCTCCTACCATGCCATGAACGGTTGTCGGGTGTTAATGCTCGAGAAAGGAGTTTGGCCTCGAGACAAGCCATGTGGAGACGCCGTTGGGGGCAAATCACTGTCTCATGTTGAGGAGCTTGGTGTGCTCCCTATGATTGAAGCCACTCCTCACTACGTTGTCGATTCCATTCTCTTCGGTAGTACCAACGGTTCAGAGGTCAAGGTGATGTTGCCTACGGAAACCTATGAAGAAAAAGGGTTGATGTCGGGTTACGCCCTACCTAGAATACAATTCGACTACATGTTGTTCAAACGCGCTACCGAGATCGTGATCGGAGCGGGGGGTGCGGTAATCCAAGGCTTCTCTGTCAACGATGTAACTGTTGGGAATGAGGGGGGAGAGGCGAGTATACTAGGGGTAAAAGGAAAAACAGGAGGTGCACGCTCTGATGAGCCTGAGCTTGCCTTCAGTGCTCCATTGACAGTTGGAGCGGGGGGCTACAACTGCCCGGTATCACGCACTATCACCGAGGTCCACGAAGAGCCATTCCGAGATGATGAGCACTTCTGTGGAGGTTACCGTGAGTACTGGGAGGATGTTGGGGGGCTCGGAGACTCAGAGGGTCCAATCGAAATTCATTTCATCGATGAGGTTCTACCTGGCTACTTTTGGCTGTTCCCTGTTCAGAAAGGAATAGTAAATGTCGGAATCGGAATGTTGATTTCGGAGCAGAGGAAACAGAAGGGAAAGAAAAAGTCACTCAAACAGATACAGAAGTGGGTCATTGAAGAGCATCCCCGATTCAAACAACGATTTGCCAACGCCACTATCGTACCCAAATCACAGAAGGGATGGCAACTCCCATTCGGATCGCCAAGGAAAAAGGCCCCTTCCTTCCAACCGAGGCGCGCAGCGATGGCCGGAGCGATGGCTGTGGGCGACGCAGCCAGTCTGGTTGATCCATTCAGTGGGGAAGGTATTGGTAACGCTTTGCTGACTGCTAAGATGACAAGTAGGCACTTCGACAAAGAGTTGCACTCAGAGGGTTTTCCTGAAGAAG
>CBFHQW010000088.1:0-5062 GCA_965658085.1 Candidatus Thalassarchaeum sp. | reverse complement strand
AGTTCCAGGAGGGCTGATTGTGAAAGCCAGCAAGTTCCAGTAATCCATCTCATCCGGTACTCCTCCGCCATCAACAGAATTTCCTGCCAACCAGAAGTGAACTAATCCGACATCTTCCGAGGGAGAAGACCAACTGACTTCCCAAGTGCCATCTGGGTCAGGTTCAGAGTGCGAAATATCGTCTTCGGCGCCATCGGCTTGGCGGATCTCCTGATCTTCTGACCATGAAAAGGCCCCCACACCTTCAGAAGATAACAAAAAGCCTGCCTTAGTATTACCATCACCTCCAGAAAGAGTCAGTGAGTCCGCAACTCTGATTGTGAACTGATAGGTCACATTAGTATCATACATTACTGGGACCCCAGTAATCATGACTACTGCTCGGTCAGAAGGGGCTCCGTTGTTATGACAAGAGCAACCATACTTGACTGTGAGGTCGTCATTACTGTTCGAAACACCCGGACCGCCACTCATACCGAATACAGGTATGGCTAGCAAACCAACTAGTATGAGGCACAGGGATACCCTAGTCGCCGCTCCTCGCATTGCCGCACCTGAAGTGCCCTCGCCAGTGGGAGTCACATAACCGTTGCTCGGTCGCATCCCCTAGGGATGCGTCTGCCTAGAGATCCTTGAGAGCGGAATTCAACTCGTTCATCATCTTCTTCCCATCACCAAACAGCATCATCGTCTTGTCCATGTAGAACAAGTCGTTGTCGACACCCGCGTAACCCACGGACAGACTGCGCTTGATCATTACAACTACTCTCGCTTTGTCAACATCCAGAATCGGCATGCCTGCCAGGGGTCCTTCGCCGGTACGAGCGACGGGGTTGGTGGTATCGTTCGCTCCGATTACTAGGGCAACGTCACACTCAGGGAATTCAGAATTGATGTTTTCCATCTCTATCAACTGCTCGTATGGAACACTGGCCTCGGCCAACAGGACGTTCATGTGTCCTGGCATCCTTCCAGCTACAGGATGGATTGCATAGGAGACTTCGCATCCCTCGGCTTCCATCATGTCAGCGAACTCCTTCACGGCATGCTGGCTCTGACTGACAGCCATCCCGTAACCAGGGACGACAATGACCTTCTGGGCGCCATCAAGAACCATCGCAACCTCTTCAGGGTCGCTGCCCACTTTAGTACGAGTCAACTGGTCCTTCTCTCCCGAACCTCCGAATGATTTGAAGAGGACATCGGGCAGTGTCCTGTTCATCGCCTTACACATTATGAATGTGAGGATCAGACCAGCGGCCCCTACCATTGAGCCAGCGATGATGAGCACATTATTGCCGATGACAAACCCGGTGAAAGCGGCTGCAATACCCGAAAGGGAGTTGAGGAGGCTAACGACTACAGGCATATCAGCGCCGCCAATTGGCATAACGAACAGTATACCAAGTAAGCTGGACAACCCAACGATACCCCAGATGTAGTCCTTGTTAGTTGGGTCGCCTATGGTCAACCAGATGAAGTATAGAGAGCCTGTAAACAGTATGATTTTCACCACATTTAGCCATGGTGGACCCCATGTTGGGAACCTCACCCACTTCTTACTGATAGGGACTACAAATCCTCCCTTGAGCTTCATCATCGCTACTAGGGAACCCGTCAGAGTCACCCAGCCGACCAGTCCGGATAGACCAATAGCCACCCATATCGCATAGAGTTCGACTCCGGCGTCAGGGACATTTCCCTCCTGCAATCTGCCTAAAACCTCTGAGAGTGCGACCAGTGCGGATGCGCCGCCGCCAAAACCATTGAACAGAGCCACCAACTCTGGCATACCAGTCATTTCGACCTTTGTGGCCATGATAACACCAATCAAGATGCCAATGGCTAGACCTCCCACTATCAATTCCCAACCCACCACTCCCTCAGAGTACATCCGGGCCAGTGTCACAAGCACTGCGAGGAACATTCCCATAGCCCCCATCCTGTTGCCCCGAGGAGCAGTTCGTGGGCTGGAGAGTTGTTTGATTCCTAGAATAAAGAGTGCTGCTGCCACGAGGTAGCCGATATCCCATACGGCGGCGTTGACCAATCACTTGCCCCCCTTTCGTCTCTTGCCGGCGATCATCTCCAGCATCTTGTTAGTCACCATGAAGCCACCGACCACGTTGATGGTCGCCATAATCAAGGCGGCGAATGCAAGCCATGCAGCAGTACCCGGGTCTCCTTCGTTGAATGCAGTGTTCGATAGTATCAGGGCGCCGACTATGGTTATCCCCGAAATTGCGTTAGCGCCAGACATTAGTGGAGTATGAAGAGTAGGTGGAACCTTGCTTATCAGTTCAAACCCGAGGAAGATAGCGAGTACGAAGACGGTTATGCTACCAATTAGTGCTGCAATGGTAAGGCTCAGTTTACCACCTCCGCGAGTCGAGTCTGTTTTTCGTGAATCTGGCCATCTGAGCAGACCAACACGCCTCCCATCCCAGGGACATGGAAGTCCGAGCTTTCTGGAGCTCCGACTAAGACATCGTCATCCATACTGAGTACGAGTTCACCGTCCTGGATTAGAGATGATACGAAGTTGGTCAGATTATTCGAATACAGCATGCTGGCAGTAGAGGAGATAGTGCCGGGCAAGTTCTCTATTCCGACTATTGTGACTCCATGCTCGACGACAACTTCTCCTGGCTGAGTGAGTTCGCAGTTGCCTCCGACATCGGCGTTCATATCTACAATGACTGCACCATCCTTGAACAAGGCCACGGCGTTTTTCGGAACCGTGATTGGAGCGGGTCGGCCGAAGATTCGAGCAGTCGTGACAATTACGTCAGCGTCCTTGGCGACTTCACAAACCGTATCATTGACTTTCTGGATGAACTCAGGTGTCAGCGGCTTGGCATATCCTGATTCGTCCTCAAAGTCGTCCATCCCCTCAACCTCGATGAAACGGCCACCGACGGACTCAATCTGCTCGGCTGCTGACTTTCTGACATCAGAGGCGTATACGATGGCCCCGAGGCGTTTTGCTGTGGCGATGGCTTGCAAACCTGCGACTCCACTACCCATGATTACGAACTTGGCGGGCTTGACTGTGCCTGCACTAGTAGTCATCATCGGTATAGCCTTCGAGATGTGATCTGCCCCCATGAGCACGGCCTTGTATCCCGCTAGGTTGTCTTGACTAGAGTTCACATCCATCGACTGTGCTCGAGACAATCTGCGTGGAATCATATCCATACTCAGCAGAGTAATTCCGCTGTCCATACATTGTTTGACTCTATCTGGATTACGGAACGGATCGGCCACGCACGCGATTATTTGGCCGCTATTCAGTCCAGAGACATCTGGCATGTGAATCGTCACTAGGATATCTGCCGCTACTGCCTCGTCCCTATGACCCAACTTAGCGCCTTTGGAAACGTACTGTGCATCTGAGTAGTTAGAACCCTCTCCGGCGCCGAATTCAACAACGACTTCAAATCCGGCCTTACTCAACTTAGTGACAGAATTGGGGACAATGGCGACTCTGTTCTCGCCTTCGGGCTCTAGCAGTACTCCGAGTCTCAATCTGTCACTTCCGCAGTTTGAGCCGTAGGCTCAGTCTCCTCAAGGCATTCGACCTGAGGGCGCTTATTGAAACCGTCGCCGGAAGATTCAGCGACTAAATGGGGGCTATTGGGAGTTAAGGAGAGGCTAATGCGAGCATCACTAATGCTAAGTCCGGGACCGCTGGCGCTCCCAGCGAGGAATGCTATGTCGAGAGGAGCTAGGAAAGTCGCAGTGATTGGAGCCGGGAACGTCGGTGCGACCTGTGCCTTCGTACTGGCTCAGAAGAACGTAGGAGAGATTGTGATGCTCGATATCTACGAGGGATTCGCCAAAGGGAAGGCCCTCGACATGAGTCAAGGAGGACAGGTGCTCAACTATGACGGAAAAATTACCGGAACCAAAGACTACAGAGACATTGCCGGAGCCGATGTTGTCGTAGTCACCTCGGGATTTCCCCGGAAGCCTGGCATGTCTCGCGAGGATTTGGTTGGAAAGAATGCTGATATCATCTCCGAGGTCGGGGCGGGTATTCGAGAACATGCGCCCGAGTCCGTCATTGTCATGGTTACCAATCCACTTGACCTGATGACCTATCATATGCAGAGGGTCACTGGATTTCCTCCTGAGAGGGTTGTTGGACAGGCTGGAATACTCGATTCGGCGAGGATGACTCACTTCATCGCTGAAGAACTGGGAGTGTCTAACGAAGATGTTCAGGCGATGGTACTCGGTGGTCACGGTGACACAATGGTGCCACTTCCTCGTTACACCACCGTTTCGGGTATCCCAATCACCCAATTAATGGAGTCTGAAACCATAGATGCCATCTGCAAGCGCACTGCGAGTGGAGGCGGAGAGATTGTTAAGTTGCTAGAGAAAGGCAGCGCCTTCTATGCGCCCGGCTCGGCGGCGGCTATAATGGCAGAGTCGATCCTCAATGACAGGAAGCGTAGCCTTCCATGCAGTGCATACTTGAACGGGCAATACGGTCTCGATGACATCTATATCGGTGTACCTGTAGTACTTGGCAAGAACGGTGTGGAACAGATAATCGAGCTTGAGCTTGAAAAGTTTGAACTCAACAGTCTTCATGAATCGGCCAGATTCTACAAAGAACAGCTCAGTGGAATTCTCGGATACTAGTCCGCTGGTTTCTTTCGCTCTGAGGGAGTGGGCCATGCGTGGAGAGACAATGCGAGCACATCCACCTCGAGCATGACGGCAAGCTGCTTCTCGTAGACATGGACGGGAATGGTCCTGCGATTCCGAGGAAGGGCAGAACCAAGTGGAACGGAGGTGACTTCCTGATTAGGCTACCAACTCCTAGCGAAGCTGAGACTATGGGGCTCAGATGGAAGGAAAGAAGAGTCAACAGGTTTCGCCTTGGAGTGCACGATCACACGGTAATCGTCGCCACGCCAGATATCACATGGCCCGAGCACTGGGCATGGAAGGATGCTGTCATCTCTGACAGCGCCGTCGACCCAGTAGCACGTGAATCGGTCTATCGGACCCTGCACAGAGTAGTGAGTAAGGTTGTCATCACCAACTC
>CBFHQW010000087.1:0-5088 GCA_965658085.1 Candidatus Thalassarchaeum sp. | reverse complement strand
TGTCCCTACAATAATTACTACATATAGTAATCTATGAAGTATATCATAATGGGGCTCAAGTAGGTCCCAAGATTACTCCCGTATCATGAAGGACCCCCAAGTGGTAGGAGGCCACATGGAACACACCCATGCCATGCAAATAGTGGGCGGCGTAGCGCTGCTTATAGGACTGAGAATGAACATTGATCCGGTGGGATTTAACAAGAGCATCTTCGGAGACGTCGAAGGCATCGAAAGTGGAGAATCGTCTGCCATGAGGATGGCGATTGGAGGAGGTTTACTGGCCCTCGCGATGGTCAACATCTACTGCAGCTTCAATGTCGAAGATGCTGCAGCCGGCGAGGCCATTCTGACTGGTACTGCCATGGGTTTGGCCGCCTTCTTCGTTACAGTAGCGGCCCCCAAGTTCAGAGGCTACACGGACAGTATCCCAACCCTCCCGATGGTTGTGCTTCCGACCATGATTGCTATCTGCCTATACTCGGCCCTGATGTAGTCGTGAGCACCCTTAGATGGTGCCTGCGAACATCCCCCGGAGTATGATGAAAAAACACCTCTGTCGGTACTGTGAAGTGTTCATGGGAGAAGTTAATACGCGCCTTTCGGGTCAGATTTCTATGGCTGTTCTTAGGGATGAGAATCTGCCATTCGATGCAAAGATGCTGGACCGTCTAGCAGAGGTTTCCATTCGTGTGGGCCTAAACCTCCAACCCGGTCAGGACCTAATAATCACAGCACCTGTGGAGTCCCTCCCCCTTGTCAGGAGGCTTGCAGCTGAAGCGTATAGGAATGGTGCCGAAATCGTGACAACCATGTTGTCCGATGACGAACTCGCGCTCGCCCGCTTTCGACATGCTTCCGATGAAAGCCTGGACAGGGCGCCAAATTGGATGTACGAGGCGATGGGGGAGGCTTTCGACAACAATACAGCAAGACTCGCGATCTCGGCAGCCAACCCGCTCCTCCTGTCTGGCCAAGATCCTGCCCGAGTTGCGAGAGCCGGAAAATCGATGTCTATTGCGGCCAAGCCGGCCATGGAGCGAATTACGAACTTCACAACGAATTGGAACATAGTGTCGTATCCGGGACTCGCATGGGCCAAGCAGGTCTTTCCAGACATGAGTGACGACGAGGCAGTTGCTGCATTGGCAGAAGCCATATTCTCGATCTCGAGAATTGACAATGATGACCCTATGGCTGCATGGGAATCACATCAGGAAACTCTCACAAAACGACAGAGATGGTTGAATGGACAAGACTTCCATTCTCTTCATTACACGGCACCTGGAACCGACCTGACAATAGGTCTAGCAGATGGTCACGAGTGGAAGGGAGGGGCAAGTACGACTACGAACGGAATCACATGTACTCCGAATATCCCCACTGAAGAGGTCTTCACGACACCCCATGGGCAGCGGGTAGATGGCATCGTCAGGGCTACCAAGCCCCTTGTGCACCAAGGGACGCTGATCGACGGAATCGAAGTTCGGTTTGAAGGAGGCAAGATTGTTGAGGCTAAAGCGGATGAGGGCGAGGAAGTATTCTTGCAACTCCTTGACATCGATGAAGGAGCAAGAAGGCTGGGGGAAGTCGCTATTGTCCCTCATTCATCGCCCATAAGTGCCTCTGGCCTTCTATTTTACAACACACTCTACGATGAGAATGCATCGTGCCACATAGCACTGGGGCAGTGCTATTCCAAGTGCTTCAGGGGGGATATCGGGAAGGACCCAGAGGCAGTTGTCAAGGCAGGTGGTAATGCGTCCAACATTCATGTCGACTGGATGATCGGTTCCGGGGAGCTTGATATTGATGGCATCTCCAAGGAAGGCAAGAAGACACCAGTGATGCGAAAAGGCGAGTGGTCTTACGAATGAGGTAAGGCCACCGAGCCAGATGGAGACTGGTTAGGGGATGTTTCAGAGCAAGAACGGTCCCGAAACCAAAAATAATCCAATCAAGGTCCCACCGATGACGTTCATCTGGAATATCTTCGGATATTCCTCTTTTGTTCCCCATGAAAATGTCTTACGAATCCATACTCTCTGATTGAGCAAACAATTGCCCACATACAGCAGTATGGCAAAACCAATGGCAATTCGGGCAAAATCAAGTGTAGTTAGATCCATGAACTCCATTATTGGAGGTACTTTATGATGCATTTCCCATTCAGGACCATTCTAACGACGGAATATGGCGACGTCCCATAGAGGGGTTGATTCACTCGTCCGGACCGGGCATGTATATGGGCAGCCGAGGAAGCGGATTCAGAAGAAAACCCAAGAAGTCCTTGGACAAGGAAACTGATGATTGCTCAAATTGCTACAAACCCTATTACCAAATAATTACTAATTCGATTCAGAACACAATCAAAGATAAAATCAGGGATGATTGGAATGAGGAAGCAATGCCCTCGATACCTAGTACCACTTGCAGGTGCTACGACTTTGTACTCAGTGACTCTGAAATGTCAGATTGGAAAGATGAGTTGCTGAAGTCTGCCATCAATGTCGGAATCTCAAAGTGCAACAAACGTACCAGGATTCAGTTAATCTCAAACGGAAAGGAAGTCCATCGAATGTATCTCCGAAGACTCAGGAGCGAGTCAGGGGGTTCTCAGAGGGCCGCAGATTCTCAGAAGAGTGACAATATCGATTCATAGGCAAGAGCAAAAGCTTCCCAAGCTAAATCTTTATTGAATACAAATCCACCTAGATGGGCATGGAAGACACCGAGGGACTCACCGAAGCCGCCGAGAAGGAGTGGCTCGAGACGTGGGTAGCCGGACCCGGGGACAAGCGGTCGAAACTCCTCGATCCCGGCACCAGCGCCCCAGACCTTGAGTTGCTCGATCACACCGGCACCTCGCGCCGACTGTCATCGTTCTGGTCGGACGGCCCTGCACTGTTGATGTTTTGGCGCCACTTCGGTTGCGGGTGTGGCGTCGATCGGTCATCGAGGCTTAGTGACGAATATTCCGACTACCAGGCCGCTGGGATTAATCTCGTCATCATCGGTCAGGGTGAGCCGGCGCGAGCCGCGGAATACCGGGAAAAGTACGGTATCACCTGTCCCATCCTCTGCGATCCGGAGTTCGCGGCCTACGGCGCCTACGGGCTCGCACACTTCGGCGTCGAGCAGGTTCTCTACGACGCTCCCGAGGAGACATGGTGCCACTCGGCGGAGATCGGAGTCGACTTCCAGGAGGCCCGTCGTGCCATGGACCGCCCCCTCGTCGACAATCCGTGGATGTCCACCGGTGAGTTCCTCGTGGATCACTCCGGCACGATTCGCGTCTCATACACATACCAATACTGCGAAGACTTCCCAGACCCGAGGGTATTCCTCACCGCGTCCAAGATCTTCTGAGGTAAGGTCTCTTTCGGGCTCCATGGGCGCCGGGAAGGTAGCTAGTCACCGATCTCCACCAGTGAAGATCCCATGTCGACACGATCCCCCTCCGAGAAGTGGACCTTTGTTATCCCCCCTGGCTTCGGAGCGAGGATCTTGTGCTCCATCTTCATCGCCTCCAGGGTCATCAGGTGCTGACCCTCGCGGACCCTCTGGCCCTCCTTGGCCATGACCTGGAGAACTGTACCGGGCATGGGCGCCTTCAGGCTGCCCTCGCTGGCGGAGGTTCTGCTACCCTGCTCGTGGAAGACGACCTCGTGGGCCCTGCCATCTATGTGGACCCACCAAGTGTCACCGGACCTGGCTATGTGGGCCAGCTTGGTCGTGCGCCCGACCTTGACCATCGCCCTGCCGGGTCTGCCCTCTGCCTCCACTGACGTCTCGTGGATGTGCACCTCGACCCCGTCCCTCGTTAGCGAGGTGACCGAAACAGTGCCTTCGGCCTCCTGCAATGAGGCCTTGTACCTCTCTGGCTCGTCGGGAACGCTCCACTCCATGGCATCACCTCAGGGGAAAGTCCTCCCGAGGGTCCTGAATGGGTCCCCCTGGTGGCCCGTGTGGTCGTCTACGGCCTCCGTTCCTGCGATATGCTGCCTGTCCATCCCCAGCCTCTGGGCGGAGGCGGCTACCGCCACCAGCGTGGGGCGGTCGGGATCGGGGCCACGGAGCTCGCTGGGATCGGTCGAGTCCAGGAAGTCGGTGTCGATGCTCCCGCTCTGGAATGAGTCATGGGTTAGTGCGTTTCGCAGGAAGTCGATGTTCGTCCTGACGCCCAGGACCACGAATGAGGAGAGTGCGTTGTCCAGCCTCCTGATCGCGGACTGCCTGTCGGGGGCATGGACGATCAGCTTGGCCAGCATGGGATCGAACTCGATGGTGACCGAATCCCCCTCGCGCACACCGGAGTCGACCCTGATGCCGGGGCCCGATGGTGGCCTCCAGACGACGAGCTCGCCTATCGAGGGGAGGAAGCCCCTGCTAGGGTCCTCAGCGTACACCCTGGCCTCGATAGAGTGGCCGTTCTGTGAGACTTCCTGCTGAGAGATCCCCAGGGGCAGGCCGGCTGCGACCTCGAATTGCTTCTGGACGATGTCGATCCCAGTGGTCATCTCGGTGACCGGGTGCTCGACCTGTATCCTAGTGTTCATCTCGAGGAAGTAGAACTCGCCGTTGCTGGCGAGGAGGAACTCCACGGTCCCGGCTCCCACGTAGCCGACCGATCGGGCCGCGGTAACGGCCGCGACGCCCATCGCTTCCCGGATCCCGGGTGTGACTGCTGGGGATGGGGCTTCCTCGATCACCTTCTGGTACCTGCGTTGCAGGGAGCAGTCCCTCTCGTTGAGGTGGATGGCGCCGCCCTGGGAGTCGCATAGGACCTGGATCTCCACGTGCCTGGCCCTCTTCAGGAGCCTCTCGATGTACACGGTCCCGTCGCCGAAGGCGGCCGAGGCCTCCCTGGCTGCAGCCTCGAACTCGCTCCTGAGGTTCTTCGGAACCGATACCGCCCTCATCCCCTTGCCGCCGCCACCGGCACTCGCCTTGATCAGGAGGGGGTAGCCCACCTTCGCAGCCGCGCTGGCGAGGGCCCCGAGGTGGTCGGCTCCCTCCTCGACCGGTATCTGCTCGCCTGGGATCACGGGGACCCCCGATTCGATCATCAGCGAGCGGGCGGAGATC
>CBFHQW010000086.1:0-5111 GCA_965658085.1 Candidatus Thalassarchaeum sp. | reverse complement strand
TGAGAATGAATCATCATGTTCAAGCGGGACCGCTAGATGGCCTGTTTATGGACGAGGAGCAAGAGGAGTTCCTCATACTGGACGATGATGAAGAGGAAACCCCGGTTTCTAAGAAACCGGAAGAATCTCCCGTCCTTCCCTCTATGCCTAAATTGCCATCTCTGAAGATACCGGGCTTCCTCCGATCTAAGGCCAGCAAGAAGCCCGAGCCGAAACCAGAGTCATCGATAGAAGCAGTAGCCGAATCGGCAGCCGGTGTGCTTGATGCAGACCTTGCTGCAGACGGCGTCCATGAGTTCGAGTGGGGTATCAGGGGAATGGACTGCCCCGACTGCGCGATGAAGGCGAAGAGAGCGGTCAGCAGGCTACCGGGCGTCGAGCAGTGCAGAGTTTCAGCCACCGAAGGCTCCGTCAGACTCACGCTCGATGTTGGCAAGGGACAGGTGTCTCGAGCCTCATCAGTGCTTGAGAACCTTGGACACAGCCCAGAGGCGGATTGGGTTAGCGTCGTAGGTCTGACTCCTAGAGAGGTCGCCACCAGACTGGGAATCGAACGCCGGGCACTGAGGTCTTCTCTGATGGACATCCCAGGTGTTCTGAACGTCCGTCTCGATGACGGTAAGATTGAGCTGCAACGATTGTGGCTGAGTGACATGGGCCTCAGGGCAATGTCTGAGCAACGACTCGACAAGATCCTCGGCTCGGATTACAACCTTGTCCCCTCGAAGTCTTCCAAACTCAGGCCTGATCAGATACGCCTACTCGGAGCAGCGATGACTGTACCGTTGATACTAGGAGTCATTGCCATAGAACAGATTCACGCTATTCCTGACATGATGGCTGCGATGATAGGAATCTTCGGCGTACTGTTCGCCGGCTATCAGATGTTTCAGGAGGCCCTTGCCAGCATCCAAAACAGGGTGCTCGGTTTCCAGATACTTACCTCTCTCGCAGTCTTCGGTGCGGTATATCTGCAGGAATGGGCAGAGGCTCTGATGGTGGTCGGCCTAGTCGGCTTCGCTGCCCATCTCGAGGAAAGGGCTCTATTCAGGGCTCGCCAGTCAATGCAGGGCGGTTTGGACAGGCTTCCACGCAGGGCGCGGTTGCTAGAGAGTAAACCCGCGGAGAGCGAGGGACGCAAACTGAATGTGATGCAATCCTCGTCCAGATCTCTGACGATGGCACACTGCCACGATGAGGAACTTACTCCCATCGAGGCCATCGAGCCTGGCGACATGGTCGAGGTCCGCTCCGGAGAGGTCGTCCCAGTCGACGGTACCATCATCGAAGGCTCCGGATCGATTGACAGGGCCCCTCTGACTGGCGAGCCGATGCCGATATTGGTCAAAGCCGGAGATTTAGTTGAGGCTGGTCTGGTATTGGTCCGAGGTCCCCTCGTTATCCGCGCTCAGGCCGGTGGGGACGACACTAGACTCTCGAGCCTGATTGATTTAGTCAGGCAATACCGAGACCAGCCAACTAGGACTCAGAGTGCTATTGAGAGCTTCACCGCTATCTGGGTCCCTCTAGTCATGATAGGCGCTCCTGCTATCGGATTCCTAGTAGCGGGTGCGACCTCGAAGGCCATATTGGTCACTCTACTTCTGTGGGTGGTCTCATGCCCCTGCTCACTTCTACTAGCAGCTCCAGTGCCTCATGCCGCAGCACTTTCTGCCGCTTCCGCTTCTGGACTCGTCGCTCGTGGTGGTGATGTATTGGAGGCGGCAGCTGGAGTTGAATTGGCTCTACTCGACAAGACGGGCACACTGACTAGCGGGCAACCACGGATGACAGGATTGTTCGTCTCTGAGGAGGAGAACGAATACAGGGCTCTGCAGATTGCCGCCGGTTTAGAACAGCGTTCCAATCACCCTTACGCGAGGAGCATCCTAGCACTTGCAGAGGAGCGCTCACTGAAGGCCAGTAACGTCACCGATCTGGCTGACGGCGACGCAGGGGTCAGCGGCAAGTTGCGCGGCCAAGAAGTGATGTTGGGTCGCGCTGACTGGCTGTTGGATCACGGCGTCGAGATCCCCCTTGACGTGGACTCCGCGCTGGCTGGCTCAAGGAAGGCCGGCCACGGCTCCAGCGTGCTTGCCATTGACGGGCGCGCTGTGGCCGCATTTGGGTTCGCGCACGATGATGCCCGCGAAGGTGTCGACGAGTTGATAGCTGCACTCAGGGCGAACAATGTCACGGTCGAAATTCTGAGCGGAGACGAGCAAGCCAGCGTTGAGGCTTTCGCAAAACCCCTCGGAATACCATCATCCTCGTGCAGGGGAGGTGTTGACCCCGAGGGCAAGGCCCAATGGGTCTCCGAGCGCTCTAAGGCCCGTCGAACTATGATGGCCGGAGACGGCTTCAACGACGCCGGAGCGCTCGCCGCAGCAGATGTTGGTGTGGCAGTAGGCAGTGGCGAACAGGTCAATCTCGACGCAGCTGACGTGCTGATACCGGGCGAGGACCCGAGGGCGCTAGCCAGATTCATTGAACTCTCAAAGCGGACCCGTAGGGCGGTCTCCACTAACATCGCAATCTCAGTGGGAATTACTCTACTTCTGGTCGGCGTTGTGCTGCTTGGCTGGGAGATTAATTTGGCAGCAGGAGTAGCTCTGCATGAAGCCAGCGCACTTATCGTCATACTCAATGGCATGTGGGTCACTGGAACCGGGCCTCAGAGGATGACCACAATAGTGGACTTGGTTCGAGATTTGCGCAACGACTTGGTGGAGGCACTGAGGGTCGCGATAGGCGGCTCAGACAAAGACTCGTCTGCGACCGCTTGATTAACCCGGCCCGGAATCGAGGGCCATGGCGGATTCAGTCGAGGTCGAGTCACAGTATGCTCCACCCCTCGCAGAATGCGCTCACTGCGGACACATGCTTCCCCAGGGCTTAGGTGAGAAGGAGTGCAAGATATGCGGTGCTGTCTGCCGCGTCGGCCATCAGCCCACAGTAGATTCTCTGACTGACGAGGCTCTGCCCTGCCCCCACTGCAGCACCGTCGTGGTCACTGGCACTGACGAGAGGCCTGTGGAGATGACTTGTGGTGCCTGCATGAACTCGTTCACCCTGACTCCTAAGATCATCAAGGTCGAGATTGATTGCCCAGGATGTGAGAGGACATTGAGAATCAGACCTAGGCCCGGGACTCGCGAACTCAAGTGTCCTGCCTGCGAATCAGGGTTCAACGTCACCTTCTAGCCCGGTGACTCCGATAGTCTCCTCAAACCGCTTTTATCGGCCGATTCCGACCCTTCGCTCTCAAATACTCTGAAACGAGCGACAACTTGGGGATGGGAACCCGTGAGTGAGAGCAAGTCACCAGATGACAACGATACCGGAGGTATCGACGAACTGGCCGCGCTACGTGCACAGCACGCTCTCGCTGCCTCTTCTAGCATGGAGTCAGTAACTCGTGCTAGAGAGCGCTTAGATGAAGAATCAAAGTTACGCTCTGGTATCAGACGTGAGCGCCGAATGCGCATCGCTGAGATGACTGAAAGGGTCTCTGGTATGCATGGTGCGATGCGCAAGGCCAATGAGATTCTGTTTGAGGAGCGTCTGCAGCAGATCGAGTCCGATTTGAGGGCCGAACTCGAGGACGAGATGGAACGCCTTGAGACAGATGCGTTGGAGCGCGAAGAACGCTTGCTACGTGAGGAGATGCTACATCGTCTACGCCGCGAGGAGAATCGCCTGCGTGAACAACTCGACCTCGAGAGAGACCGCCGCATAGAGGCTCACTCAACTCAACTTCGAATTAGGCTAAAAGAGGAGATGGAGACCGAGTATGAGCGCCGCAGAGCATTCCTCGAAGAGCGCTTGGAGCTCGAAGCAGCACAGGATGTGGAGCGCATGCAGCGCCGTGTCGAGATGGACCTTCGAGAGGCATTGGAGTCCGGAGTTCACAGGAAGGTCGAGGGACACCGTCTCGAACAGGAGATGCAGATGCGCGAACGCCTCTCTGAGGCCAGACGAGTACGCGAGGCCGAACTCGAGAAACAACTCAAAGATGAGCGCAAATCGCTTGAGAAAGAGATGAAGGCGGATGTTGAAGTTAGAATCAAGTCTCTCGAGGAGGAATCAGAGCGTGGTACTCTCGCCGAACTCGACCGTCGCTTCCGAGCTGAGCGAGAGACCATGGAGGCCGCACTTGCTCTGCGCCGCCAGGAGATGGCTCTCGAGCAAGAAGTTGAGATGGAGCAGAGGGTGGCCGAGTTCGCTAACAAACGTGAGACTGAGATGATGTCCAAGCTTGAGGAACAGTTTGCTAAGCGTGCAGATCTTTCCAAGAAGGAAGTCAAGGAGATCTTGAAATCACTCGAGGCCGAACTCAAGTCAAAGTGGGAGGCCGCATTGCTCGATGTGAAACAGTCTGCACTGGAGAGAGTGTGAGAAGATTAGACGCTGACAACCGTTATTTCAGCCCCTCAGAGCGTTTAGATGAAGTACTATGAGCGGTGCGATGTGGAATTATGCCTCAGGGTACAGTGAAATGGTTCAACCGCGTGAAGGGCTTCGGCTTCATAGAGAGAGAAGAAGGGAACGACTTGTTCGTTCACAAGTCAGATGTGGAGGGAACCATCGATGAGGGCGACACAGTCGAGTACGAAGTCGGTGAATCCCCTGACGGTCGCGCCTGCGCCACCAATGTCAGCAAAGCCGAGTAGGGCTGCTAGCCGCCACGGATTCTTGCAATCCTGGCGTCAGCCTCTTTGGCCAGATTCCAGTAAGCCATGCTTCCCGGATTCGACTTGTTAGGCTTCTTAGCGATAACTATCGGTGCTCCCTCGAGGGGCGCCTCTGCTATCGCCACCGAGCGCTGTATTGCGGTTTCGAACACACGGTCACCGAAGTGCTTGCGAGCACGCTCTGCTACCGTCTCTCCGAGGTTGCTATTGGTCTGCACCATTGTCAGAGCAATGCCGAACAGCTTGAGATTCGGATTGATTGCCTTCTGGACGTCGCGGATGGCGTTCATCAGTTGGCCCATGCCTTCTAGGGCGTAGAACTCCGCTTGGATTGGGATCATGACCCAATCAGCAGCGGCCAACGCGTTGATTGTCAACAGACCGAGTGAGGCCGGTGTGTCCACTATGACCACGTCG
>CBFHQW010000085.1:4828-5115 GCA_965658085.1 Candidatus Thalassarchaeum sp. | reverse complement strand
CGACCACTGATGCCCTATTATCTGCCTATCCGGCTCTATAGTAGGCGGAGAAGTATAAGCGACTAACTGCGACCCCTATGCAGGAGCGTAGCATGTCCAAGGTCCAACGTTCTGCTTACAGGCAACCGGCCACACCCTCTGGTCTCGAGTCGATCGAGAAAGGCACACTAACGTGGCTTGACGAAGATATGTACAACAATCTCAACACAGGTGTCCTCGAACAGTATCTAGAGGAGAAGAACCTACAGGATTCGTTTGAGATTAGCCACTGGGATACTAGGAAAATT
>CBFHQW010000085.1:0-4818 GCA_965658085.1 Candidatus Thalassarchaeum sp. | reverse complement strand
CTGATTGGCATATTCATCGGTGCTATCTTCAGTGGAGTTACCGCTTACATCGGACTCAAGATAGGCCTCGCTGTCTCAGCTGCTTGGTACGTAGCTTACCTGTTGGGAATGGCCCTCAAATGGTCTCCCTCAGAAGTCAACATCGCGACCAGCGCCACCACTGGTGCCACCCATGCTTCTACAGGATTCATCTTCACCTTCCCTGCAATATTCTTACTTGCATATTCAGACGACTACATTGTTGGAGATGGTCACCTAATTTCTTCTGTCGATACCTTCCAACTGGCTTTCATAGGGATTATCGCATCTATGTTTGCTGGTTTCCTCGGTGTGATGTATTTCATTATCTTCAGGCGCGTATGGTTGGTCGAAGACCCACTGCCTATGCCGGGGTTTGAAGCCACTCTGAAGATGTTAGACATCGCAGCTGATGTCAATACCGGAGCTGCTGATGCAGCTCGAGATTCGCTGAAAACCGTTGGCCTATGGACGGTTCTCACAATGGGATTCATGTTCTTGATTGACTATCCGTTGGTTTGGGGTCGAAAAATCGCTGGCATACCTGGAAGTATAGCCGATTGGATTGCCATGACTTTCTCGGGAGAGGATTGGGGCCTAGCATCGATTTACACTGAGAGATGGTTGCATCAGCCTAGCAAACTCGTTGATGGCCATGCTCCATTCAGCGGAATCACTCCTTACGAGTCTGGTAACATATTTTCATACACATTCCTAGGAGTGGAGTTGAGTCCCACTTTACTTGCTATAGGATGGTTCATGAAATTCAGAGTAGCACTCCTTGTCAATCTAGGATCACTTGTAGCCTGGTTTTTCCTTGTGCCTCTTGTTGTATATCAAGACGTTCCGATTTACGATCCTGCCCTCGGTGAGTATGTGAGAATAACCGAGTACGGAGATACATCTTCAATACCCGTTTATCCGATTGTTCAGTGGAAAGCCTTCAGCTACGTCAAGGTAATCGCAATTGGGGCCATTCTTGGCGGAGGGATATACGGCCTACTGAAGATGGCCCCAACGTTTGCTAACATCTTCGGAGACATTGCAAGCGCGTTCACTGGAGAGAAGGGCGAGGAGTATATTGAGGACAAGGGCTGGTATGAGTGGCCTCTGGACCATATCCCCATATTCATGGGAATTGCATTTGTAGCGATGATTGCCATCTTCGTCATTGGTGGATTCCCAGCATTACCTGCAGTATTGTTTGCTATAGTCCTGTTAGCTACCACATTCCTACTGGGCGCAATCGCCGTCCGAGTAATGGGGGAGACTGGAATAGAGCCAGTTTCGGGTACCTCTTTCATCGTTCTATTGATGCTACTCTTGGTTTTCCTCAACTTGCCCGTCGGTCTAAGCAAGGAGGAGTCGGTGCTGATGGCGCTAGTGGGGACTACCGTGTTCGGCTCTGCGATTTCTATGTCGGGAACGGTTGTAGGCGACTATAAGAACAGCCTATACATTGGTAATCGCCCATATCATATCTCAAAAGGGAACATCATGGGAGTGGTTCCTGGTGCTATTCTAGGTGCGGGAGTAGCCATTTTCCTGTCTAAATTACTAGCAGAGGGCAGTATCGATTTATTGGCCCCGCAGGCTAATGCATTTGCCACATTCACGATAATTCTAGCCGAGGGACAAGGCGACTGGATTGCCCTAGGGTTGGGCTTCCTATTGGGTGCATTCATGGAGTGGGCCACTGGGATGGGAACTTCGTTTGGACTTGGGATGTATTTGCCGACTCCAGTAACATTCCCAATGCTTGCAGGGGGGGCAGCCCGTGATTGGTGGGAAGACCGAAGACTCAATCCAAAGGTCGAAGAGATTCGTCTCTCCGAAGGTTCGGCAGCCTCAGAGAAGAGCCGCGCGCTAATGTTACTGTTCACCTTCATGATCGCTGCTGGAGCTCTGACAGGCGAGGCATTCTTTGGTGTTGAATCTGCTATACTAGCCGTCTCAGACGAGATTGAGGTCGAGCAGGAGTACCATCCCGACTCGTGGACCGAAGATACCTACCTCGATGAGATGCTAGGTTTTGAGGACGATGACTTCAGTCATGTTCTCGCCTACGCTACATCACGTATCGCTTCAGATATGGCCGATGGAAAAGAACCGTCTTGTGAGATATTACCAGATTCTGTGGTCTGTACGGAGACGATGAGCATAAAATCATGGTGGCCACAAGCCAGATTCGCAGGATTCTTGCTTGTCAATGTGGCATTGGCAGCCATAATCTTCGTTTTGTTCAGAGCGGCTGGCATTATCGGCATTAACCCCGATTCAGAGGGTGATTCAGAGGTAATGGACGCTGAGATGGCGGATTAAGGATGTCAGAATCATCAAGCTCAGCCACACCTCTATTCGCTTGGGCATTGCTTGGTGTGGCGCTGTTGGCCGTTTCTAGCGCCGGGGTAGTCCTTCAAGCTATGAGTGAGGTGCCCCCCCTGCTTCGAGCCTCATGGAGAATGCAGGGTACTGCTCTAGTCCTCTTGCCAGGATTCATCTATCAGTTTAGGAAGATGGAGAGTGATAGAGTCAGCACGAAGGACTGGCAAATCATCTTGGCTTCGAGCGTATTCCTCGCTATTCACTTTGGTGCATGGGTCTGGTCACTCGACCATACCAGCCTAGTACACAGTCTACTGTTCGTCTCGATGCACCCTCTAGTTCTCGTATTGATTATGCCAGCAATAGGATTAGCGGTGCGCCGAGGTCACGTGACGGGCGTAATTGTCGGTTTAGTGGGTGCACTAATGTCCCTAGGGGATGTGGAGGCAGGCGGCGAGGTCACTGTCTTAGGTGATGCAGCTGCATTTCTCGGTGCTGTCACTGTGGTTGGTTACTTACTCGCTGGCAGACATCTGAGGTCGAAACGTAAGATGCCGATATTTGTATATGCATTCCCGGTCACTCTCGCAGCTGCCATCTGGCTGGCTTTAGCTGCCATTTCACAGGAGGGCGCTAGCATGGCCGATACCGTGCCTGAAATCTCGCTTCTTGGATGGGCGGACGCAGTGTGGCTACCGTGGATAGCATACCTTTCTCTCGGTCCAGGATTGTGTGGTCATACTGGTATAAACGCTGTACTACGCTGGATTACTCCAATTACAGTTTCAATCATCTTGTTGTTTGAACCGGTTATCGGTGGAATCATCGGATGGCTCTGGACCGGAGAAGCCACACTTGGAATATGGACTGTTCTAGGCGGTCCTCTGATGCTTGCCGGAGCAATCATGGTGACCCTTGAGGAGGGGCAGGGTGACGGGGTTCGGGACGCGGTTTCATGAACCCCCTTCTGATGGCCCTAACATGAATCGCTCTGCAGTATTCGTGACCAATGACGATGGAATCGAGTCTGAGGGGCTGCAAATCTTAGTGGCTGCCCTTCACTCTCTAGGTCATCCTGTGGTGGTGTTGGCACCTGCTAGTGAGCAGTCATGCTCTGGGATGCGCTTGACGCTGCGTCACGACCTGAAGTTCCAAGAGAGAACCGACATCTCGGACTCTCTCAAGATCAAAGACGGACCTCCTCTACGTATCTTCTCCTTGGATGGTACACCGTGTGACTGCGCCATCGTAGCCATGGACGGTGGGCTTCGAGCATGGGCTCCAGAGATTGTTCCAGCCCTGTGTATTTCTGGAATAAATCAAGGTCCCAATCTTTCCGTCGATGTCCTGCATTCAGGTACCGTGTCCGCTGCTAGGGAGTCGGCGCTCTATGGGATGCCAGCTATCGCAATCAGCTTAGCCACCTACGAGCATTCAGATTATTCCGAGACCCTCAAAGCCTCTCTGACTATCATCGAAGCGTGTCTATCATCGCTCCCTTCGGAGCCGGCCAATCTAGGAAGGCCCAATGGAAGTCGAAGGGCAATATCTGATCTAGCTCCGTCCCGAGATAGAATACTAGCTGCTTTCGCTGACGGTGACCTGATACTGAACATCAACGGGCCGGAACAATGGGATGGCAGTTTCCAGACGACCTCTCTTGGATCTAGGTGGTATCATAATGCCATTGACATGAGGGATATCGACAATATTGGTGTGGCATTCGAAGTGGGTGCTGCAACAATTGAGGACGAGGACATACCTGGAACAGACTGCAACGCCATCAATTCAGGATCAGTCTCAATCACACCTCTATCGTCTTGGCCAGTCAACCACCCTCTCGGAATCAGCGAGGTGTTGCTGTCCGAAGCTACGAATCACTCTTCCTCAGGTTTACCCAAGTGGCTCGATTAATCGTCCAAAATGTGGTGTACGATTGCTATGCAGACGTGCCCTTGTAACCATTCAGAACCCAATGAAACTTTTTGATAGCCCTTCAGTACTGTAATTTCTTCGTCAGTGAACGGTAAATGGTCAGACAATACGAACCCCCTCGAACTCTCTCCATCACTCTCTAGTTTCTCTCCTTCGACATCGAGAATACAGGCAACCACTCCTTCTCTGCCCCACTCTATGAGAGTTTCTTCGACACCCCCGCCTGAGTGCAAAATTCCTACTGAGGCCTCCTGCCATATCCCGATGGGTGGGACGGGACACTTCATTATCGAACGGATATGTCCTGATATCGAACGTTCGTCAGGATGTACTCCTCGCAGGATTCTACCGTCAAATTTTACCCTCCTAGGGATTTCTCCGCCCATGAGGTGAATGGTAATCGTCGAATCGGTTCTGATTCCATGTGAGATGAACAGCGCTGTATTCACAGCTCTGGCCAGCACATCTACTCTGCCAGATCCGCCGGCTAAATTATTCAGAAGCAATTCTCCGGTGCCTAGGGCATCGTGACCAATTATG
>CBFHQW010000084.1:0-5504 GCA_965658085.1 Candidatus Thalassarchaeum sp. | reverse complement strand
ATCTAGACATCAATGCAGCCCATGTTGCATCGGCGTATGCCTTGGCCGCCGCCACAGGGTCGTCTGAGCCATGTATCCCTGTGCCCACGATCACCCCGTCGGAACCAGCCCTGATGGCATCCGATGGATGACCATATCTCTGTCCTAGGACACCCTCCTCGGCTGATAGGTTGACTCCTGGTGTCCAGATCATCTTGCCATCACCGACCTTTTTCCGCAGCGAGGAGATCTCGTCAGGCGAGCTGCCGTTACCGATGTATCCGAGAACATGGGGTGAAGCTGCACCGGTCGTAATTGTCTCATCAGTGTAGCCCTTGGAGAGCAGGTTGCCACGACTCGACATCTGAGCCAGTAGGAAAACCCCTCCTATTCTGCGTACCTCATCCCACCCTGCGGCGATACCATCCACGATGTCCGGCCCTGATACGCTATGGGCGGTGACGATATCGGCCCATGAGCGGATGTCGTAAATTCCTCCCATCTGTGTTTGTGATACTCTGCCTATGTCGGCAAACTTACGGTCTTCGAAGAGCATTAAATCGTGTGATTGAGCAGCATCTACGACCCCTTGCCATGACTCCTGCGAGAAGTCCTCGACCATATCCACATGAGTCTTGAGTGCAGCGATGTGAGGACCTACTTGATGGATGAGTGACACCAACTCTTCAGTACTACTGAGATCGGCCGCCAGCACCACCAATGTCCTCTTCTCAGCAGCCGTTTCCATGAAGCGATGCGATAGGGGATGGGCGCAACCTCGCCATCTAGCGCCCCATGCCTCATCAGCTCGCATCGAACAGCCTCGCCACCGACCCTCTCTCAAGGCTTTCCCTTTATCTCGTCCAAATCAGGCCTACGGCCTGAGCCGCTTTGTTCATGGACGGGCGGCAACCGATACTACTCATGAGCGGGAGCGTTGCCGTTCACACGGTCGAGGTTACTACTCGAGATATGGAGGGGTTGCCTGATGCTCGAGGCGACAGCGTGGCCTCTATGTTGGCCACCGATCATGGTATCAAGGTCGGAGGAGTACGAGTTAATCTCAGATACCTAATCAAGGCTGAGATGAGTGAAGATGAGATCGAGAGAACAGTGTATGACCTGTTTGCAGATCCCGTAATCGAAATTGGATCTTGCACCGGGGCCTTGTTGGATTCTAACGATCTGTTCCCTCATCCTCCCGAGGCTGTCATCCAAGTCGGATTCAAACCCGGGGTGACAGACAACGCAGGTCAGGCTGGTCTCGACGGACTCCTCACCCTATATCCAAGGCTGGCAAGGCAGTCCCAGGTTGCAACAAGTAGGACCTATATGTTCTGGGATCTTCCTGAAGGTACCGATTCCTCTGAGCTTGCCGCTATGCTTCACAATCCAATGATTGAGCGCTGCGCTATTGCGGGAGCAGAAGACTGCGCCGCTGCTCGTTGGCCTTCTCTAGGGTTCCCTGACAGGCCTCCCGCTGTCTTCGCCGAGCCCGCTATCGTTGATCTTGAGGTGAGTGACAAGCAGTTAGAGGAAATTAGTGAGACAGGACTTCTCGCCCTCAATCTGAATGAGATGCACGCCATCCAGGCGCACTATCGGGACTCCGGGGTCAGAGTAGCGAGGGAGAATCTAGGGTTGCCCCCCGGGGCTCCGACGGATGCTGAACTCGAGTGTCTAGCGCAAACTTGGTCCGAGCACTGCTCGCACAAGATATTCGCAGCAAGAATCAATCACAAGGATAACGTGACAGGAGAATCTTCTGTCATTGACTCACTGTTCAAGACACACATCGTGAAACCAACATTGGATATTCAGAAAGAAGTCGATTGGCTTCTGAGTGTATTTCATGATAATTCAGGCGTAATCGCTTGGAATGATGAGTGGAGCCTGTGCATGAAGGCTGAGACCCATAATTCACCAAGCGCTTTGGACCCATTTGGAGGGGCAATAACTGGGATAGTCGGAGTCAACCGAGATATCCTCGGTACAGGGCTCGGCGCCCGACCCATCGCCAACACCGATGTTTTCTGCTTTGGACCACCAGACTACACAGGAGACCTTCCTTCCGGACTGTTCCATCCCTCTAGGGTGTTCAGAGGGGTCCACGCTGGGGTGCGCGCTGGAGGAAATGAATCAGGTATCCCAACAGTCAATGGAGCCATGGTATTCGATGAGCGCTACCTCGGCAAACCACTGGTTTACTGTGGCACCGTCGGCATCATGCCTCGTCATCTTCCCGACGGCCGAGAGAGTCACGACAAAACCCCAAGCCCAGGTGATATCATTTACATGGTCGGGGGAAAAGTCGGTAGCGACGGTATTCATGGAGCCACCTTCTCCAGCCTTGAGTTGACAGAAGAGAGCCCTTCTTCTGCGGTACAAATCGGCGACCCGATAACTCAGAAGAAGATGATTGATATGATCCTCGAAGCGAGAGACACAGGGATTATTCAAGTCATCACTGACAACGGCGCTGGCGGCTTGTCTAGCAGCGTCGGAGAGATGGCCGAACTTACCGATGGCGCGGAGATAGACCTGGCCGCCGTTCCTCTCAAGCAAGCTGGCCTTTCTCCGTGGGAAATCCTAGTTTCGGAGTCCCAAGAGCGCATGACAGTGGGCGTAAGACCGAAGGACTGCGAAGCATTCGAAACTCTTGCTGAACTCCATGAGGTTGAGGCTTCGAACATCGGAGAATTCACTGATTCTGGAGCATTCGTTGTGCGCTTCGCCGATACTCCGGTAGCTCACATACCGATTTCTTTCTTGCACGATGGATGCCCACAACTGCAACTTGAATCGGAGTGGACACCCCCCCAGCATGAGCCATTCTGGCCACCCTCTCTGGCTGCCACTGGCATGGGCGATGTATTGTGTCGATTGATGGCGAGACCGAATGTGGCGAGTAAGGAGGAGTGGGTTCGTTCCTATGATCACGAGGTTATTGCTCAGTCGGTTATCAAACCGTTTTGTGGTGTTAACCACGACGCTCCCGGAGACGCCGCGGTCATCGCACCCTTACTCGGTGGAACACAAGGGGCCGTAATATCGAATGGAATCACTCCTCGTTACTCAGACATCGATGCTTATTCTATGGCTGCTGCAAGTGTTGACGAGGCGCTGCGTAATGCAGTATGTGTCGGAGTTGATCTCGAAATGATAGCTGGCTTGGACAACTTCTGTTGGCCAGATTCTGTGGAATCCCCTAAGACACCGGATGGTCGTTACAAACTCGCTCAGTTAGTGCGTGCTAACCGAGCAATAGACGAAGTCTGCCGGGCTTACAGACTACCTTGTATTAGCGGCAAGGATTCAATGAAGAATGACGTCACGATGCATGGAGAGAAGATTAGCGTCCCCCCAACCATCCTATTCAGCCTAATTGGCAATCACAACGATGTGCGTAAGGCAGTATCAAGTGACTTCAAACGACCAGGCGACCACATCTATCTTCTCGGAGAGACGCACCAGGAACTCGGTGCAAGCGAACTCGCCTTTATGTTCCGTGATGAAGGTTCAGGGGGCATTGGTGGTGAGGTACCACGCATCAATCCAGAACGTAACCTCGCAATGTATCGCGCTCTAACCTCGGCGATGTCCGAAGGCCTAGTTGCGAGTGCCCACGACTGTAGTGATGGAGGTCTTGCAGTTGCTCTCTCTGAGTGCTGCTTCGGATCCGGGTCAGGTGCCTCCGTAGACATAACCTCCCTTGAGAGAGACTGTAACCACCTCGATGAATGGGGCGCTCTGTTCGGCGAGAGTCTCGGTAGAATCCTTGTCAGTGTGACGCCGCAGGACTCCGATGCCTTTGCTGCTGCGATGAAGGGCAACTCTTGCAGTAGATTGGGAACAGTGGAAGAGGGCGATAAAATCACCGTATCTTATGGTGATACCGAGGTATTGCAAGCCTCTATGTCGGAGTTGAAGAAGTCATGGCAAAGCTCGTTAGGGGGTGATTCGTAATGTCTGAGAGACCAAAGGTTGCAGTCATCTCAGGCTTCGGTATCAACTGCGAGACGGAGACCATGGCAGTCTTCGAGATGGCCGGGGCTTCAGCGGAAAGGATCCATGTCAATCGACTGGTGAATGGCGAGGTCAGCCTCGATGACTATCACATCATGGCGGTACCCGGGGGATTCTCCTTCGGTGACCACCTCGGCAGTGGCCGCCTGATGGGCAATCGCCTGCGTTTCGGTCTTAGAGAACAGGTCCGAGAATTCGTTAGGGCAGGTAAGCCCGTTATAGGAATCTGCAATGGCTTTCAGGTTCTAGTCAAGATGGGTCTCCTTCCTGGCGACGAAGAGGTCAGTCTAACCCAGACGGCTTCACTTGCACTCAACGACAGTGGACACTATGAGAACCGCTGGGCCACCCTAGAGTTCGATTCCAACAGCCCCTGCATCTGGACGAAGGGACTGAGCCGCATGCGCGTCCCTGTGCGCCACGGGGAGGGCAAGTTCGTGACAGACGACCGCACCCTACTCGATCGGTGGGCCGAAACCGGTCAACTGGTAGCCCGTTATGTCGATCCATCCACTGAGTACCCCGGTGCTAGCGACGAGGTTTTACCATACCCTGTCTCACCTAACCAGAGCTGGAGAAACATCGCCGGTGTTTGCGATCCATCCGGTCTTGTGTTCGGTCTCATGCCCCACCCGGAGGCCAACCACTCTACTTGGTTAGGAGCAACATGGACGAGAGAGGACACTGAGCACGGCGAGGGTGAGGGTATGGCAATTTTCCACAATGCAGTCGAATACGCTGCTTCTAGAATGTAGGATAATCCCTTATCCACAGGCCCCAACGCAATTTTGTGTCATCCTACGACAAGGCAGACAAACCCTCTGGAACCGGTGAATATCGGCTGCTCCCCAAAGATAGCGAATTCGACTCCGGTTTGTTCGGGGCCGCTTGCTTCGTGATGGTATTGGGTTTCCCTTGGGTTGCCTTCGCACTCGCTATCTGGGGGATTCCATGGATGTGGGAGGAAGCCCTCTCATCTTACGCGGGGTGGGGGTGGGGTGAGCTCGCAATCCTCCTCACCGGCTTCGCCCTCTACCCTTGGTGCTACTCAACCCTACTCTTCACATGGGCTATCCGGGGCAAGCCGAACGAGGCGAGGGCGGCCGAGCAGATTGGCGGCATACACCTGACTCACTGCGGCTTTCTTCTCTTCTGGCTCTGTTTCGTGGGCTCCACGTGCTACACCTGGTGGGGCGGCATGTTCGGCATCGGGATGGAACCGGAAGGGTGGTATTGGGCCCTCTTCATCCCAGCGCTCATGCTTACCGCGTTGGCCCTTCAGGGACCTTTCTGGGGCCTTTTCCTAATCTTCCACGGCACCGAGGGCGCGAGGAACCACACAACGACCGAGGCGGTGACCCAACCCCTGACCGTGGTACAAATCAACTGCGGTGGTGGCCTGTTCTCCGAGATTTGGGACAACAAGGATCTCTCCGGCGAACCAAAGGTCTCCGGCGTTGACCCAAACATCGAGATCAACTGGGGAGGCGGTGGGCCCC
>CBFHQW010000083.1:0-5610 GCA_965658085.1 Candidatus Thalassarchaeum sp. | reverse complement strand
TGGTGGCTCCGGCAACAGGAAGTGAGCCCTCTAGAAGATTGAGTGGCAACATAGCATCATCGCCGGTCGAGATCACATCGAGTCCGTAGGCTAGGAACTGTCTCGTATCCCCTTCGGCATTCCCTGGAAAAACCAGCATTGACTCGTGGCTCGCCCCATTCTCCTCAGCCCATCCGATTACCGCGTCTTCTCCTCCGAACGGCACGTTGACCTGAGCGTCCCAGTTCTGGCCATCTACTCCGAAGACCTCGCCCATGGAATCCATCATCAGGGACATAGTGCCGAAGATTAGCATGGACAGTCCGACGGCGAAGAAAGTGAATATCAGCCTCATCGGCTTCCTCATGCTCGATCTGATGGTCAGACCAACTGTGGTCGGCAAACGCGAGGTCAGCCTCTGGATTCCCCGTGAGGAGATTCTGACTTCGTGCTGGCCCCTTAGTATCTCGAGTGGTTGCATTCTCGAAGCATCGAGGGCCGGTTTAATCCCGGCGATTATGACTACTCCCATCGCGATTACGAAGTTCTGCATAATGAGGGGGGCGTCAGTGTGGAAACCTATGGCCGGGATGCCTATGATATCCTCGTACATCGAGATCATCGCGGGTCCTCCAAATGCAGCACCCAAGATTATGCCAATAGAGGAGCCAATCAGCCCTATGGCAATAGGTGCAAGTATGAATCCCGGCATAATCGCCGACTTCGGTATTCCCAACGTTCGCAAGATGGCAATCTCCCTGGCCTGCGACTGAATCAACCTCTGCAGGCTCAGGAAGATGGTGATACCAGCAACCATCGCAATCATTCCGGTAACGATTGGATAGGTTCTACTCGCGCCCTCGGCGTCTGCGCGTAGGAATTCGACAGAATCGACTCCTGATCTGTCGTAGGCGATGAAGGAGGTGTCGTTGACGGCCATCATGGTGTCCTTGACTGAGGAGATGATTTCGCTCAAACGCTCGCCCTCGTCCTCTTCGGTCGACTGCAGGTCATACTCAGGCGAACCTACCACGTCTAAGAGGAGAAGGTTGGCCGAGCCAGCGCTGAGGTTGGCCAGACGCTCAATCCCAGTATCAGAGAGATATCCAGTAGCAAAGGTGCCCGGATCGGCAGGGAGAATTGAGCCTGACTGGGAGAAGTAGAGGTGCTGAGAGTGGTACCCAATCCCGACCACTGTGAAGTTCATACTGCCATGTCCGGCACCTATCGATACGGTGTCTCCGATGCCAATCTCCATCCCCGAGGCTGCGTGCTCGTCGAGTACTATCTCGTCATCTGCAGAGGCGAGTCTTCCTGAACAGCAGTCGTTCTCAGGCATCCAGACTCGATCGACTAGACCCTCGTCGATGCCGTGCCACACTGCCGGAATCAATTTCTCCTCGCCCTCGTCAATATGGAACATCAGTCCATCGACGACCATTCTGGGCTCACAGTCCTCCAGAGGCATCGATGCATCGGGCCATTGCTCAGAGATGGTCTGGCAGAGCGAGGTGGCGGTAGTTCCGTCCCAAGTCGCTGCCGAGTTCTCAACCCAAATGTCAGGGAGATTGACTCCGTTCTCATCGTCAGCGTATATGTTGTCATATAGGGTCTGAGTAGAATTAGCATATGTGCCGAAAGAGATTCCCGCAAAGACACCGACAGCAATCATCAGAATAACAGAGAAGAGTCTGAGTCTGGTTCGCCACAGACTCCTAGCCAGTCGCTTCGTCAGGAGTGTCGACACCTGAGCACCTCATTCAATCGTACTGTCGGACATCACTCTTCCACTGTCTAACCTGATGGCCCTTGTCGCATACTCGACCAGAGTCTCATCATGTGTCACGAAAATGCACGTGATTCCTTCGACCTCGCAGGCCTTGATTAGTACCTCCATGACCATAGCCGAGGTCTTGGAGTCGAGATTTCCTGTCAACTCGTCGCCGAGTAGAAGACGCGGGCTCTTCGCTAGACTTCGCGCAATCGCAACCCTCTGCTGCTGACCTCCACTAATCTCTGCAGGGAATCGATCGACTTCCCCACTCAGGCCAACAAGCTCGAGGAGTTGTCGGGCCCGGTTCTCATCACGGCCACCAGACAGTTCCTGTATCAGCATGATGTTCTCGATTACAGTCAGGTCCTGTAAGAGATTGAAGAACTGGAATACGTAACCGATATTTTTCCTTCTGAAAGATGTCATTTTCTCGGAATCATTCCTTGGTACTGGTGAACCATCGAATGTGTATGTTCCAGCAGTTGGACTGTCCAATGCCGAGATGCAGTTCAGCAGAGTTGTCTTACCCGAGCCCGAGGGGCCCAAAAGAATGATGCGTTCACCTTCCTGAATTTCCAAGTCAGCCCCATCTAGTGCCTTCACAGTCTCCGAGGCCATGTGGTAGTGCCTCTCCAATCCTTTGATACTCACCAGTGGTGCCGACATCGAACTACTCCGTAGTTCGCTGAGAAGAGTCCACTAATCAACTTCTTGACGAATCAATTACGTCTCGGACGCGCCAGCGAAGAAGGCCATGGAATCACGGAACAGCTCCTCTCTTCGCCTCATCTTATTATCTCGTATTTTGAGCCAGGTGAATGCCACTGCCAGAATCAATAACACGGGGACCACTGCCTCAGCATGGTACCTCTCCATGAACTCGATAATGCCCCTAGCTGTGTAAGCCCATGTCAGAGATGCCGCGCTCCCACCGATTAGGCAGGCTGCAAACACCCTCTCGAAGGGCATTCTAGCTACCAAACCCAGCATGGCCCCTACCAACACGCCACTGGCCATGAACGGAATCCATACGAAGACAATTAGTCCCCAATAGCCGTAGCGATCTATCCTGTTCTGATTCTTGTGGGCGACGTACTCGACAGAGGACAGGATATCTCCCATGAACGGGTTCTGCAGCAACGCGCCTGCGATTCCTCCTCTCTTTGCGACCATTGCCTCTCCAGAGAACTCCCTGTCGCCCTGCTCTACCCTACCGGCGATAGCTCGGTCTGCGAGGGTAGACTTCTCATTGCGCGCGCTCACCATCAGGGCGCGCCCGTGCAAGTGAGGATTGATGTCTGCCAACAGGTGACTCTCCAAATCGTCCTGCAGGTCCTTGTATGACGGTTTGAACAAGAAGTAAGCAAAGTGTTGGACTGGGCGGTATATCACACGGACGAAGACTGCTTCCTCGTCGGCCATGATAGCAGTCCCGAAATCTACGAGGTCATGCTTGCGAAACCAGCGTGCTATGCTCTCATGAGCCGCGGTGTCAAGTCTTCCGAAGGCGCTGATGTCGGTGAAGAAATCGCTGTAGTCTTCAGCCAACGGGACTCCACCAGAGTCACTGAAGAAGAACTCGGGGCCCAGTGATGTCATGTCAGCCGAGGTCGATGTGTCCATGCACACGACCTTCATCTGTAGCGGTCGCATCTCGCCGAAGATAGCGAACTCCTCAAGCAATTCTTTGGTTATCTCTGTGCGGACATCGATAGGGGTCGCGATGGTCTTACCAGTGGTGGTGTATTGAAGATAGACATCTATCGATATCGGTCTGTCCTGCAACTTCATTTCATCGAAATTGATTTCGAAGCGTAGGTCTTGCGAGACCCTTTGTATCGTTCTCTCGATTAGCCTCCTCATCTGTGAAGTTGACAGGAGGTCGTCCGCTTCCCTGTGATACAGTCTATGCATAAGCGGGTACTGAACGCACAGGAAGAATATGGACATGCCAAGGGAAACGAGTGCGAGCCACCACGGCGGCACTCCAGCATTGCCACCCAACAGCATAGCGGTCTCTCTACCACCGACCCACTCTGCACCCATCAGAACCCAACCCCATTCACCCATACTCTCGATGGTCAAGCAGGAACGCGGCTCGGTGTCGATGACTTCCGCCTCCTTGGAATCGACGCGTTTTCCCAATAGCCAATCGAGCAGGTTGCCGGTCTTCACCGTGTGGACCTCTACCGAGATTTGTTTCGTCTTGAGGACTGTCAGAGTGTCCAAGATAGCCATGAACTCACTCTCGTTGTCGATCTCTGTGAGAGGCTCTTCTGAATCTGATAGATACAGAGTTGATTTGAGGGAGTACATTCCATCGGGAATCTCCTCGTCAAGGATTAATTCCGATCTGATATCGCTCCAACCACCTTCGTAGGAGGCTATCAAAGGTACTTCACTTTCGGTTGAGGTCAACGCTGCGACCAACATCGTTGAACCATCGGGCGCATTGTTCGACTTGACGACGACTTCATCATGAGAGGCCCAGATGTTGATCCACACCTCGCCCTGTCGGTCGGTGCACTCGCCACCGGTGTCAAGAGGGGTCTTGGACAAGGTCTGGTCAATGATGATGGAATCCGATGCCAACAGACCCGTGGACATCACCATCATGCCACCGAAGAAGACGGCTCCGGCGATGACCCCGAATACCAGGGTCCAGTCATCGAATGTACCACGGAAGAAACCAGTCTGACCGGTGCGGCGCTGTCGGATTCGGTCAAGCTCCTTGTCTAGAGGAGAAGGGTCCGATGAATCCTGTGGTACTTCTACCGCTGCCGTCACGTTGACGGCAGGCAGAGGGGGTCTGATAGCCCTGTCCCCAAGAGGGGACAGGGGCTATACAATTCACAGCCCATTCAGTCGCGTCGGGTTGAGATAGCGGCTCCCAGAAGCACGACCACTGCCATCAGCGCGCCGAAGCCTGGTAGCATCTCAGCAGTTGCGAACGATTCTGAAGTGTACTGGTCTGCCCAAGTATCGTACAGCTCAACCCGGACGTCTGGCATGAGATTGTCAATGACCAATGTGTCCATGTCTGAAATCAAGCCATCACCGTCGTAGTCTAGGTACTCATAGGTGAATACGTACTCGGTGAGCGCGGGATCGACCGTAGCTGAACCCTCGGTAAGTCCGTTCGAGGCGGCGATTGAGCAATCCGAGATAGAGGGCTCGTTGCCCTCCTCGTCAGGCTCACCGAAATCGAAAAGGAACCTGACCTCGAAGTCCGAGATAGGAGCGTTCAGAGTCTGGTCCATGACCCACATGGTGACTTGGAAGGATTCGTCGTCGCCGCCATCGTCGTCGCCGTTGTCATCGTCGTTGCCGCCATCGTCGTCGCCGGAGGATTCCAACAATTGCGTAAATTCGTCGAGGCTGAGCAGGTCGTCCCCATCGGTATCACCGCTGTAGAACCAGTTAGCCGTTCCCTCCTCGTCCTCGCTGGACATAGGTTCCTCTCCCTCCTGCTCCCTGTCATTGTTGAGGAAATCGATGAGTTCCTGCAGGCTCAGATAGCCGTCGTCGTTTGTGTCCATGTAGTCCATCATCTGCTCAGGATCCTCATCAGAGCCGTCCAACATGTTCCCGATGCCTTCGATGAAGCACTGCATCTCGTTGATGTCGATCAGGTCGTTGTCGTCATAGTCGCAATCATCGAACAGAGTTGCAACCTCTTCCGAATCGAGTTCGGGGTTTTCTGGATCGGATTCCCAGGCGTCCTGGAACTCCTGGTAGCTCATGTAGCCGTCACCGTCGGTGTCTACGTCCTCCATGGCCTCTTCAGGAGTTGGTAGCCCATTGCCATCATCGCCGCCATCGTCTTGGTAGTACCAATGCTCATCAGAGCCGTCTGG
>CBFHQW010000082.1:0-5701 GCA_965658085.1 Candidatus Thalassarchaeum sp. | reverse complement strand
CTGTGTGGACCTCGACCATGCATAGCACTGCTATGGCTCTCATTTGGTCGATGTGTCTCAGCCTCAATTGAACATCTCCTCAATCCTAGATTCAACTCCGACTTCTTCATCAGATAGGGTAATCGAATCAAGCAGTCCTTCTATGGTGTCACGATCCACTTCGTCGCGATGATACAGCACTATCCATGACTCACCTTCATCCAGATAATCTCCGACTTGCACCTCAAGTATGGCTCCTACGGCGCGATCGATGGAGTCGCCCAATCGCGCTCTACCAGAACCCAATCCCGAGCAGGCCCGAGCGATTGCCATGGCGTCAATGTCCACTACCCAGCCTGTTGCACCTACTGACAGTTCAGTGGTGTTGAGGCTCTGGTCCATCAGGCCCAGCCCGCGCATCAGTGAGGTATCACTGTCGAATATCGAAACGTCGCCTCCCTGGGCGTCTACCAGCAGGCGAAAGCGCTCGAAGGCCGAACCGTCCTGTAGGCTATCGTGAATCATCACCGCACCGGTCCTAGAATCTTCGGCTAGCCCGGTGGCGTGCAGCAGAAGTCCGCCCTGCACACAGACCAGCTCTTCAAGGTCCTCTGGGCCGCTTCCGCACAGCGCCTCAACGCTCTCTAGAACCTCTAGTGAGTTTCCAATGGCGCAGCCCAACGGGTGATGCATCGAAGTCAGAACCGCGGTGGTGCGAATGCCCATGCCATTGGCTGCATCGACCATTGAACGTGCCAACTCCACAGCTTTCTCACGCTCGACCATGAAGGCTGCGCGACCGAACTTGACATCTAGCACCATCGCTGACAACCCCTCAGCTGCCTTCTTGGACACGATGGAGGATGTAATTAGAGGGATTGATGCAACTGTCCCTGTGACATCTCGAAGCGCATACATTCGGCGGTCGGCTGGAACCAGAGCATCGCTCTGGCCGACCATCGCAACACCGATGCTCTCTACTTGCCGTCGGATTCTTTCAGAGTTCATCTCGACGCGGAGGCCGGGAATACTCTCTAGCTTGTCCAGAGTACCTCCGGTGTGACCGAGCCCCCGTCCTGAAATCATCGGTACCTTCAGACCGCATGCGGCCAGAGCAGGGGCAAGCACGAGGGAAACCTTGTCACCGACTCCTCCCGTTGAATGCTTGTCGACTATCAGCTCGGAAATCTCGGAGTTCCATTCGAGAATGTCACCTGAGTCTCTCATTGCCTCAGTGAGAGCAATTGTCTCTGGCTCCGTGAGTCCATCGTCGTAGACATTGTGTAGCCAATCAGTCAACTCTTCATCTGAGAGCGAGCCGTCAACGACGCCTTGAACGAGGTCTTGAATCGCCTCAGACATCACTCCTCCTCTCCGAGCTTGGCCCGCACCTCTTCGATTGTATGGCCTTGATCGAGCATCCACTGGACCTCGTCACGTGTGACGGATTCGAATCCAAAACCATCCAGTCTGATGGATCCGTGTGAACCATCGTCGCGCCCTTCGGTGCGCGCGCGTGCATCCTCTGCCCCGTCATCAAAACTCGTCCCCTTGAGAATCGCCATATGGGCATCGGGATCGTCGAACCTGTAACCAGAGTCATCAACCAATACCTCATCGGTACCTTTGCGAGGCTGCAGGAACATCGAGGCGCCGGCTAATACCAGTGATATCGCAGATATCACCATCAGCCAGAACAGGAACGTGGCCCCTGGTCTCGACAGAGGATCTTCCCTGATGTTCAGGATACCTCCGCCCGGTTCTCCTTCCTCCTCGGAACCGTTCCCTTCTCCCTCGCCGCCGCCTTCACCGCCGCCTTCTCCACCAACATCCACGATGGTCTGACACCCATGCTGCTCTCCATCGGGAACACCATTCTCGTCCACGTCTCCCGAGATCATGGCGAAAGAGGGCGAACGAAGCACACTCTGGGCGAAAGCTGACTCTTCACCATCGGGTATGCAGTCGCCATCGGTATCGTTAGAGAGTGGGTTGCCGTTGAGCTGGAACTCCTCAAGGTTGTTCAGGCCGTCCTCATCAGGGTCGAGCGACTGCTCGCTTAGAGCGGTCCCTAGTACAGCTGCTGAGTGCCTGTTAAGTCCGAATTGTGCTTCCCACTGGTCTGGCATCAAATCGCCGTCCGAGTCAGTTGTCGAATCGAGACGGTTCCAGTCTTCCTCGAAAGAAGAGAGGTACTCTGCAGCAAGACCGTCATGGTGGATGAGCACCCCCATCTCTCGATTACGTAGAGCTGCGCTTGAGCCCCAGTTCATGCTTCCCACTAGGACACTCTCTCCATCGATTATCGCACCCTTGTTGTGCAGTTTTACGATACTGTCAGAGTACGCCATCAGTCGAGCTGTCGTATCGAGACCTTCGGTGGAGTTCCAGTCGGTGTTGAACATGTGGATAGTATCTCGTATCTCCTCATCCCATTCGGCATAGTAGCCGTTTAGCATCAGCCGAATGCTAACCCCACGCTGCGCGGCATCATGTAACGCTGCTATGATGGGGTTATCACCGAAGCCCCAGTACCAGTCAAGGTCGAGGTACTGTACTGAGAGCTCAATCGAAGTCTCCGCTGAATCGAGCATGCCGACTATGCCATCGATGCAGTCGTCGGGGCATGTCATCAACTGGGCCTCAAAGGGCCCTTGGAGAGTAGGAGTGGGATTCGGAATCCCATCGTGGCTAGGTTCGTCTAGTGCCCAGTCAAACGTAGGTGAGTGCCGGGAGGAGTGAGGTGATATGTGCAGGTGCTGGGGATTCTCATCCCAAGCCATTCTGGAGAGTACCAGCTGGGCAGCGGTCTCTGAGTTCAAGATGACCGACCACTCTCGATTTCCAACTCCATCGGGGGGGATGCTGCTGTCCTTCCAGTTGCCAGACGAGATCCATACGCTCTCGGCATCCCTCACCGCCACCTTGCTGTGGATGTATGTGTAGGGTGAGCTGATTAGCGTTGGGTCCTCCATCCAGAGGACATTGGCCCCGGAATCGTGTAGGGCCTGTGCATGCCCTCTCTGGCTGTTCACCGTGCTACTACTGCTGAGGATACCCTCCTCAAGCAGCAACGTCACTCCGACACCCCTGTCTATGGCATCCAGAAGGGCGTGAGTAAGATCGGGACTCATGAACTGGTATACATGCAGGTGTATCGAGTCCTCGGCATCAACGATCCACTGTATGAGGTCGTTGAACGCCGAGTCAGGGCCGATTGAGGCAGACACGGTCGAATCGGCTTCGGTCGTGAAGTGCCCATCGTCACAGAACGTTGAGGCGCCAATGCGTATCCACCTCTGCTCCCAGTCGGCTCCCGAGTCAGTGTCAGGGTAGTCACCGCATCCGGAACCTCGCATCAGAATGAGTCCGGGCGAGCCATCCCCGGGGACTGATACGGCTCCGCCTTGCCACCCATCAATATCAGCAATTCCACCGCCGAAGGCGATGGCATCGACTACCGTTCCGTCAGGCGCCTTCAGTTGCAGTGCGCTGCCCGAGTCTACCAACCAAGGCATGTTGTTCAGGATGACGTTACCATCCAGTGCTGCTATGCCTCCGTCCGCTAGGAGGTTGGCCGGATTCTCCGTCAACACCACCGACTCTCCGGCGGCAATGGTCAATTCGTTCACCATGGATATCCAAGGTTCACTTGAGCGTATACGCTCGATGGTCCATCCGTCCAGACTCACCGCGGTATTGCCTGTATTGGTAATCTCGAACCAGTCATTGTCCCGGTCTGGGACCTCTGCCGGCATGATACGGGTGAACTTCAGACTGTACGCACCGTCCCACTCTTCCGGCTCTACTGGCGGTTCCCATAACCAAAGCATGTTGTTATCGTGTTTACCAGTATCCTCAGCCACTAGGACTCTACCATCATCTAGGACTGCGAGGTTGTCCGGTCCAGCTATATTGTTAACATCACATTCTCCAGAGGAATAGGGTCCGCCAGCAATCACTGGCTCGATCCTACTTACCCCCCACTCGTCTTCTACAGGCATCCTATAGACGACGCCGCAACGGTTCTGCGAGAGTCTGATATCGTCTTCCCCGTCGCTCATATCATAGCGTATGTCAGACATTGCAAGGTACAGGTAATCCGGTGCCTCCGGATTGAATACAACACCCTCCATCTTGTTCCACTCATCAGTTCCTCCGATGGCCCCAGCCGCCTTTCGAGACTCTAGGAAGGCTACTCTATCATCAATCGCCGAATCAATATCTCCATCCCCATCCAAGTCCTCATTCAATCGTCCTTCGGCCCATGAGTTGATCTCCTCTTCAGTGATGTACGAGTTCTCTCCTTCGACATAGTCTGAGGTTGTGATCCCATCGTAATCGTCTACCCAACCTTCGACTATCGAATTACTTGAGGACGCCATCTCAATCCACTCAACATCGAACCCCGTGGTAGAAGGGTCACTACCAGAGTCCTGTGTGACCTTGGCCGCGTAGAGAGTACCCTCGCCGAGGTCACCAGCCGTATCAGCGACGAATTTGAACAGTACTGTGCCATACTCGTCGTCAGTCAAGTAAACAGTCCTCTCATCTGGCATCACCTGAGCATTTTCGTGAGAAAACCTCCCCATCGCCATGTGTTTGTTGAAAGTGGGTGATGCGGTTGCAGCGTTCTCAATCTCCACTATCCATCCGTAGTCGTAAGGATTAGGATAGTATCCGAGATAATCCGCTAGTTCCTGCTGATTATAGTGGTAGTTGTGTCCAGGATTGTTCCAGTCCTCTGTGTCTGCGAAGTAAAGCTCCTCAGAAAGCAAAGGAGTCCCCCAGGGGCTCATCGAGCCGAAGCAGAGCACCCATCCGCCATTCATTCCGCTAAGGTCCTGCATCATCCCACCTTGGACTTCCCATTGGCCAGTGTCATCGTCCCATTCTATCAGGAGTTGGCTGACTCCCGCAGGACGACTCTCCCAAGTTGTGTACAGGTATCCCCTGGTGCCTTGCTGATTTAGCGGCACGAATGCATTGAAGTCCGGCTTTTCACTGGTAAACAGCAGCTCTCCGTCATCAGCAGCGTAGATGCCACCAGCTACCCCGCCTTCAGAAAGTTGGTCTCCACTCTGCAACAGTACCTGGTAATCTCCGACAGATACTCTGATGCCATGCCAGACGTCCCACTCGCTACTCGAAATACTAAGCTCAGGAACTACTTCGGGGAGGTTGTTCCAATCGACTCCATTGACGACCCCAACTGTTGCCTTGTAGTACGTGTCATCAGGATGCATCGCGTTGACAAACAGATTCCCCAGGGAGTTGATGTGGAGGCCAGTTACCTCGGCTTCACTCGGCATTGCCATGATGCGAGTAAGATCAGCAGAGGTGGATTCTCCTCCTCCATCTCCTCCCCCCTCTCCTCCTCCTGAAGTCTCAGAGTTCTCGGCTCCAGGGGTGTTCTCCTCGGAGTCTATCCAGTCCGCCGCGGCGTTCGATGAATCTGGAATCTTGGAGACCCCGTTGGAGGCCTCACCTGAGGTCACAGTATGGATTACAGTGCCACCGGCGTCCTTGAGGTACAGAGTCTCGCCGGCATTATTCAGACGTAAGGTTCCGACCTCGTTCTCGGCGATGATGGCATACGAGCCAGCCGTCAAGACATAGGGAGTGGCGAGCTGGTCGAAGTCCACCCAAGTTACTGCGTCGATTGGGTGCACCCAGCCGCCGATGTCCTCAAGAATCCAGTTTTCGAGACTAACTCCAATCG
>CBFHQW010000081.1:0-5720 GCA_965658085.1 Candidatus Thalassarchaeum sp. | reverse complement strand
ACTCCCCTTGTCTAGAGGGGCATCCCAGAGTAGACTGGCTCCAGTTTCCGACAGCCCTAGGGCGACCACGACTGGCTCTTCTGAAGACTCGTCTATAGCAGCAATAACTATCTCCGCGTCGCCATCGAGGTCGAGATCAGCCAGCAACGGCTGAGTGGTGGGCATGTGGCCGCCCAACAAACTGGATGTGTAAGGCCCTTGATCGCTACTAATCATCAGAGACTCGTCACTCCAGGACCAAAGCATCTGGCTGGAGTCTCCTGAAGAGGACCAACCAGTAACCGAGCATGACAATCGGGGCGACCAGGCGTCGAGGTACAGTGTTCCAGAGGCGTCGTAGGCAACCAGTACTTCCTGCAAACCATCTCCATCGACGTCGACCACTACTGGAGCTGCCTTCACGTACTCCGTCAACCCCATGTCTACTTCCCACACCAGATCTGCGTCCTCACCCTCTACAATTCGGAGGTAGGTGTGATCGGAATTCTGGTCTGTCTGAACTAGAATTGTGTAGAGGGAACTGCCTCCGCAACGCTCGGAGGCGTCCTCGTCCTTGGTCACCGATGCGGACAGATCCGCGACAGGAGTCGCCAGTGCGTCAGTGCCAATGGAGTATGATCCATACATCCAGTTTACAACCGGCTCGACTATCGACATCAGCTCCGATGCATCAGAGGGGCTACCATTGCCGGCCCCTCCCATAGGGCTGTGAATCGGAACTTCGGCGATTCTGCTAGGAGTCCTGCCCGACTGAGGCCACGGCTGACCTCCGTCTGTCCATGGTTCCTCGCTTCCGCCTCCGGTCTCCATTCTGGCGGGTGAGTCGAAGTGAACCAGAGCAGGAGACAGGGACATCAGCAGCAACAGAGCGACCCCAAGACTCGCTTGCCGGAGTCGAGATGAGCGATTGTCCAAGTGACCCACTATCATCAGAATCCGAGATGGCCTTCCGAATCCACTTGAACATTCGCCCTATAATCTCAAGCAGACCTACGGTCTGATTGACCTAGGGGGTAGGCCGACCTCTTCGCCCTATCCGTTGTGCTTATACAGGGCGGGCGGGTCGCCGGGGCGCACGTAACTCTCCTCCAGAGGCATCGCCGATGAGGGACGGGAGAAAATCTCCCATTCCTCCGACAGGCCTCGGAGTGAGTCATGGCAGAGGAAGAAGAGCATGTACAGCCTCATAACCCGAGATGACACCATCCGCATTCCTGCCGAGTACATTCGAGCAGGACGTAAGTTAGAGGAGCATATTGACGAACTGGCTCACGACGCTTTTGAGGGAAGATTTGACGAGAACGAAGACTACACTCTACTTACCTTTGATCACGAAACAGTAGGCCGAGGGAAGATTATCCACGGCGATGGGGCGATTTACCAGAACGTTCGATTCAAGGCCTTGATATTCACTATGGAGAACAACGAGGTCGTCGATGGCGCCGTGTCGGAAGTCTCCGAGTACGGCGCCTTCGTCAGAATAGGTCCTGTCGAGGCTCTCCTACACAAGTCCCAGATTCTCGACGAACCGGTCCAAGTCCACCTAAGTGCTCAGAACAAGAGGATTGAAGGTTCTCAGAGCGGTAAGCACCTTGAGGAGGGCAGTCCGGTTCGCTCAAGGATAGTATCTAAGTCAATCAATCAGAATGATCCGCGTTCTTCTAAGATTGGTCTGAACTGCAAGATGGACGGCCTTGGAGCCTTCGACTGGCTAGGGGAGGAAGACTGAGATGGTCAAGCAGCCTTTCGCCTGTGGCGAGTGCAATAGGATACTACCTGATCCTGAGAATAAGAACGACCCGCCTCAGTGCATGCACTGTCCAGGAGCTCCGGTGACTACCGATTGGCAAGGATTCGTGGTCATTTTGCACCCAGAACGCTCTGAGGTCGCAAAGAGACTCAATGTGACCGACGCGGGCAACTACGCTCTCAAGGTCAACATCCGTTAGAGGGGTGATTTAATGGAAGTCATCGAGAGGAAGGAGAATCCGCTGCTCGACCGCGTCGAGATTAGATTCATGTGGAATCATGAAAACTCTCCGACCCCATCTCTGAGTGAGATGATCGCAGCTGCGACCAAGGCGGAGCCCGGTGCCAACAAGGATTTGGTCTTCGTCAAGGAGGTCAGCACGCGCTACGGACGTCCTCAGACCTCGGGGCTCGCATTGATTTACAGCTCATCTGAGTCGGCTGTACTCGAGCCCGAGTATGTTAGGGTCAGGCATGGGGCGGAGCCAGAGTCCAAGGCGTCGACAACAGTCGAACCTACTCCTGCTGTAGTCATCAAGGAGTCGGACGAGAGCGAATCAGAGGACGGTGGGGAATGATGGGCGACGGACCGAATCCCAATGGTAAACACTCAAAGTACTCTGTGGAAGATGGGGAACTAGTAAGGAAGGGGGAATTCTGCCCGACCTGCGGCCCCGGAGTCTTCCTAGGTGTGCATGAGAATCGCAAGGTCTGTGGCAAGTGCGGACACTCGATTCAGTCAGAGTGATTCAGTCTGAAATCGTCCCAGTCTCCGTCGTTAGTCAGTACCCTGTCACCGACAAGAGCCACTCCTACCTGCTCTCTAGAAATGCATTGAACTTCACCGTCGATAATGGCTCCGTCATGCCTCCACCCTGTCCACTTCCAGTCTTTCCCATCGTGGACGGCGTCCGACACAGGTCCGGGGGTCCGCACTACCGTCGGTTCGGACTCTAAATCTTCCAGCAGGGCTACACTACCACCGTTGAGCAGTAGGAGCCAACCGCCCTCACTGCTGTGCCTGACATCACTGAGTGAGTCAGGCAGAGATACCACAGTACTGAGGATGTGCCCTCCGTCTTCACTGTCCAATACGACCACTCCTCCGGCCATTGACCAGACGAAGATTCGACCGTCGACTTCGTTACTAGACACTAGGTAGTCTCGTGAGGCCAGTTCCGACAGTTGCGACCACTCAGGGTACGGTGCGCGCCAGACCTCTGTTGCCCCCTCGTCTATCTTGTAGATGCCCTTTCGCAGAGTGGCGAAGACCACTCCATCACCCGCCCTTGAGACGGCCATGGGTTCTGCATCTAGGAATCTTGACCAGATAGCCGATGAAGGCATCAGATCAACCATCTCAGACTTTTGTCTGAGCATCCCCCTGCCTTCTCCAGTTTTCCATTCTCCAGCAAGAGGCAGAGCGGCCATCCTTGCCTGTTGCAACTCGTGCTCGACCCATGCCCCGACCCAGATGTCGTCGAGTACGGCACCACCTGTCACAGAGGCTGGGAATGGCTTGACAGACTGGTGCAGAATGGTGCCGAACTCGTCTATCCTGACCAACTCCCCTGAACTCCCTACGATGACAGTGGCAGATTCACCGCGGTCCACTCTCATCGGCTGGAAGCCCACAGACGCTTCGCCCATGACAAGCGCCGTACTAGTTCATGCTTGAAGGTGTGGCTGAGAGGATTAAGGTGCACCGCCCCTCGCCCGCCTGTGGTAACCCTATTACTCGCATCGAGTGCCGATACCGCCTCTCTCAATATGCATGAAGCTATGTTACGTCTTGGGGGCTGGAGCGAACCGACTGCCACGGGTCACGGACTCCTGCGAGAACACGCAAACCGTCCCGTACACCTCCTGCTAATCGAGGAGTTGCACATAATGGCAGACGGGATAGATTGCACACACGAAGAGATCACTGGTTGTACTGTCGATGAAGTCCTCATTTTGTCCCGCCATGTCTCGGCGACTGAGATTCCCGCACTGACGCTCCACGCCATTGGATTGCCCGGCGAGACTCCACACGGAGAGAGGGGACAAGCTGGTGGCAGGAAAGGGGTGGTCGTACCGCCCTCGCCACGCTTCGCTTCACTGTTCAGATCAATGCTCTCGTTAGCCCAATCGCGTGAACTCGACGAGCAGTTTGACTTGACTCTCGAGACTACTCATCATGGCCCCCTCCTTGAGCGGCCGACATTGTACATTGAGATTGGCTCTACAGAGAGGGAGTGGGAAAATATTCGAGCCGCTGAACTTTGGGCCGAGGTAATCTCAATCAATCTTGGGTTACCGGGGAACCAGCCTGTGAAATGGTCCTCCGGGGGCGATGTGATGATAGGACTCGGTGGTGGTCACTACGCGCCTCGGCACAAAGCAGTTCTCTCAGATTCGGAACTATGGGCAGGCCATATTCTGGCGAACTACGCTCTCCCTTTTGAGGAACCGTCGGATGATGGTCTGCCGGGCGGAGCATGGAGGCATTCCATCGAAATTTCCGTCGAGGCCACTCGCGCAGCGTTTCCCGGTGCCAATATGTTCGCCCACTTGGACAGGAAGTCGTTCAAGGCATGGCAACGTAACGCTATCACGGACCTTCTGTACAGTCTGGACGTCCCGATACGTCGTGGGAGTGAACTCTGCTAGATCTCAGTAATTGTGAAGACTCTCCTTACTCTGCAACCTATCAATGGGCCTACTCGGACGGGTTATCGTAGGCATGATGCCACTGACTCCTCGCTTCATAATCAGGTGGATAGCCAAGAGATACGTCGCCGGCACAGACATCCCCAGCGTCATCGAACTGATGAGTCGTATGAGTTCTGAGGGAGCGTGCTTTACCGTGGATGTCTTGGGTGAAGACATAGAGTCTCTTGACGAGGCCCAGTTCTTCATGGACGAATACAGTAGGTTGTTGGATGCAATAGTAGAGAACAACTTAGATGCAAATATCTCGATTAAACCAACGGCATTGGGCTTGCTAATAGACAAATCAACAACTCTTGTGAACATCGAGAGATTACTCAGTAGAGCTGCTGAGGACAATATCTTCGTACGATTGGATATGGAGGACTACAGGGTTACTCAGGCCACGATAGATACTGCTGTAGCTATGCACAAGAAGGGACTGACAAACATCGGTGTAGTGCTACAGGGACGACTGTTCAGGACTCTCTCCGACATCTTGGAGGTCTCAAGCGCCACGGGTAGCTCCACCGATTTCCGCATTTGCAAGGGAATATACCTCGAGTCTGCAGAGATATCGCATACGAGATATCGTGAGATAGTAGATTCCACCAATCGAGCAATTGATCTGATGCTCGACTCGGGCGCTTACACGGCCATCGCGTCGCATGACACGCCGGTAATCAAACACGCCTTGCAATCTCTCAAGTCACGCGGAATGGGGCCTGGTGTGGAGGATCCTAGGTACAGCGAACCAGTTCCACGTTCAGCTGGAAAAGGTCCTGGATACGAGTTCCAGTTCCTGCTTGGTGTCCGGGGAAACATCAGGAGAAATCTCGCTAAACAGGGGCACAGGACGAGAGTTTATGTTCCGTATGGGACAAAGTGGTACGAGTATAGCATGCGCAGATTAAGGGAGAACCCAGAGGTAGCGTTGCATGTTGCGAAGGCTCTACTGATGCCGTGGTCAAACCGTCGCTAGTATCGCGCTCTGGGAGGGTGGAGATACATTCTCCTAAGGTCTCCAGCCTTCCTACTCCCGCTCAGTGTCCTGCCCTTTCCTGTATGCAGAGCTCGAATCCGCCACCTCCTGCCATCAACTTCGAGAATGCTTCCACAGGTGAAAACTCTCTCAGGCTCACACTCAATGCTTGAAGCGATACTGTCCTCGCCATCGGTGAGTGTCAGCTTCACTACGGCTCTGTCACAGCGCACTGCCCACATCGCTCTGATATCAGAAGCCCCCAGGCTATCATAAGGTCTTGAGGAGCCGCCGTCGA
>CBFHQW010000080.1:0-5724 GCA_965658085.1 Candidatus Thalassarchaeum sp. | reverse complement strand
TTCACGAAATCGCACAGGAGGTAGAAGAGATTGAGATTTGAGGAATTCGTGCGCGATCACAAATGGCACCGGCAGTCGGGGCTACTCGACCAGGAGATGGTCTCCTCGCTCAAGATTGCCATGGAGGGACACGACGAGAGCGTTTTGGCGATGCTGCTGCAACTCGATCTCCTAGGGGCCTGTAGGAATGGATTTGGAGAAGTCGGCATCAACCGAAATCCAACGGACGAAATCGACATCAGATTGTTGAGGGGCCTAGTTGACTTCGGCAACAATACATGGGAGGGTATCCGGGAAATGTTTGTTGAAAGAGGTATGGAAGTATCTCTGCGCGAAGTCGAAGAAGTTGACATATGGATTGGTACAGCAGACTGCACAAGGCCAGAAGGACATCGTGGCCACTGGCTAATCCACGGTGCAGGATCGGCTCTGGTGGGCTCCGGAGAGTTCCCTAAGATAGGCTACACGTGCGTGCGTGAGACTATGATCGACTCGGCCACACTGGTTTGTGGAATATCGGCACTCCTACACAGATACCTTGGAGAACGCAATGCCTTCTGGGAGATGGAGGTCGTAGATCGCTGGCTCACCCTTACAGCCAGAGTTGATGGTGTTGATCCTGAGTTAGCTCTGAAGTGCCTGAAGAGTGATTTCGGAGAGGGTACTGCGACGCATACAACTGACGGCGAGGGGTCGCTAGTCAGATTCAGGAGTCCCCTGGAGATAACTCCGAAAAAGTTGATTTCTTACCTGTGGCAATCCAAGCGTCTGACTTGGGCCGTAGAGGCAGAGCCCGAGGACGTCGGACCATTTTCCTCTAAGACTCCCGAGGGTGTCTACTGCTTCGACTCGATGACCTTGCCCGAGAAACTGTCAGATGTGAACGCCCTAGTTATCGGAGTAGGAGGTTTGGGCAGTTGGGCCGCTCCCTTACTACTCACCGGATGTGACCCCACTACTACGAAGATTGGTTTGGTGGACGGTGATCAGGAAGTCGAGATTCACAACCTGAACAGGCAGATTCTCTACGATTCCAGTGACCTCGGACTCGCTAAGGCTAGTGCGGCAGCGAGCAGGCTCAGTAATCGCTTCAAGATAAGAAGTGATTCCGTTACGGGAATTCCTGCCCCCCTAGGTGCACAGCATGTGATTGAAGATATTTCTGAAGTCGTTGGAGGAGACATCTCTTTGCACGAAATCATCGGTGAGAGTGAGTATGATGGGGGTATCAAGGAGTTGCTCGACACAATGCATATTGCCCTATCTTGCCTTGACAATCAAAACGCTAGAACTCTCCTCAACAGGGCCTGTCTGAACAGAGGTGTCTCGATGGTTAACGGTGGAGGAGAGGGGGTCAAGGGAGTCGTCGAGCACTTCGGTGGGGGCCTGTGCATGGTGTGCAGGTATGGGCCTCAAGAGGCGTATGCAACCGAGATGGTGTCCTGCCAGGAAGAGGGAGGTCGCCCGGTCAGCTCGATAGTCACGACCACGGCGTATGTGGGCGCGATGCAGGCCGCCACGGCTCTCTGCCTGATGGCCGCACAGCGCGGATACTGCGAAGAGGTGCCAGAGGCGAGGGACTGGTCTAACGGGAGAGTGTCTCGAAGAGACTGCGGAAGGCTGCCCTGGATGGAAGGAGATTGTGGAGGTCACCTGTGATGGATTCGGAGACCCACGCCGTACGTAGAGAACCAATGAGTGTGCCGAGCAAGAGGAGCCTGCTGGCGATGGACCTCGGGGGGATGACTGTGGCCGAGCTCAAGGACATCCTCCGCTCCCTCAACCTCCCTCTGGTAGGGAACAAGGCTGAACTCATCGAGAAAATCGAGCACATGGCCCGTACCATGCCGGAAAGCGTGTTCCAGTACGACGACATCAAGGGGTTGGATCCGTTAATCCGCTGGTTCAAGATGACCGGTCGTCTATTCAGCCCGGAAGCCGCCATCTACGGTTTCACCCGCTTCCCGGCGGGAGTTCTCCTCACTGGGGTTCCGGGCTGCGGCAAATCGATGGTCGCCAAGGCCATCGCCAATGAATGGAACATGGGCTTCCGCCGCGTCCACCCGGACGAGCTCGTGGGCTCGTGTGTCGGTGACAACGAGACTTTCATGCGAGACTTGGTCAATGAGCTGGCCGCTAGGGCTCCAGTGGTCTGCTTCATGGACGAGGCTGAGAAGCTCCTTGGCCAAACAAGGGCTGGCACGATGTATCGGGCTGCGGACTCCGCGCGTGACAGCGCAGAGAGCATCCTCCTGCAGTTCATGGAGGACGACAATTCCGGCGTCTTCTTCATATTCACAGCGAACGAGTACGAAAAGATGTCGCCAGCTCTCCTAGATCGCTTCCATGGGAGGTTCTTCATCGACCTGCCCTCGAGCTCGGCCCGCAAGGATATCATCTCCTCGATGCTCGAGATACGTCAGAGGGACCCATCGGACTACGATATCGAGAGACTTGTCGGAATCTCGGACGGGTTCAGCGGACGGGACATCAGAACGGCTATTGACGAGGCGATGAAGTCAGCCTTCTTCCAAGATGCTCGGCCTCTGGTCGAATCAGATCTCGTCGAGGCTTTCTCCCAGATGATTCCAACCTCTGAGATTCAAAAGGAACAAATTGCGGAGATGCGCGAGATGGTCTCCCAAGGCAAGATGCGCTGTGCGAACTCGCAGGAGCTCGAAGCAAGCGCCCTAGTAGCGAAGGGCGGCGGGCAGATAGAATGGGTATGAAGGAGTGAAAATCATGGGTTTGCTGAGAGGAATTTTCTGGATTACAGCAACAGTAGCTACCGGCGGCCTAATTCTGGCGCTGCTGCCCAACGACTGGGATGGAGTGGACTTCAATGACGGCGGGGGCGATGAGTAGTGTCACGGGTGACGAACTACGGTATCTACAGGGGACGTAATGGGACGTGAGAGAAGATGAGTAGAGTGATTGCTAGATACGATCAGGTGCTGACGGTTGCCAATCTACCCGACCAGCTGGCCCACAGGGGGCTGGTGGTTTTCCACGAGCAGGACCTGCAGGAACTGGGCGCATCCCCCGGTGACGAGATCCTCCTGAAGGGAGGGCGCAAAACGACTGGCGTTGCTAGGATCAGTCCCAGCGCGAACCCGGGCTTCATCTACCTAGACGCCACGACGAGGCTGAACGCTTCCTCGAGGACCGGTGACTCGCTGGAGGCTGAGCTGATTGAGAAGCCCCGGACGCTGGACAGGGTCTTCTTCGCGCCCGTGGGCGAGGGGGTCGAGGGCGATATGCAGGACCTGATTGGCCCCAACCTTCTGGGCCGAACCCTGTGCAGAGGAGATCACATCACCTTCCCATCACCCAGCGGAGGAATCATGGAGTTGCAGGCCGAGAAAGTCCGCCCGATTATGCTGCCCAACGGCGGCGTCATCGGGCCAGACACCCAAATCGAGCTGTTCGACAGGCGTGCCCGCAGGCCACTGCTCGAGACCGGGGACGTGTCATTCGCAGACATAGGAGGACTCGACGAAGTCATCGAGCAGATCCAAGAGGTCGCAGTGGTGCCGCTACTGCATCCCGAGATATTCCTGAGGGGTGGAAAGTCGCCCGTCAGAGGGGTCCTGCTACACGGTGAGCCTGGGACCGGCAAGAGCCTGCTCGCTAGGGCTCTCGCAAGGGAGACTCAAGCGACCTTTCACTCGATCTCGGCACCTGAGATTATCGGAGGGTGCGTAGGCGAATCTGAGAAAGCCCTTAGAGATCTTTTCAACGAGGCTAAGCAGGACGCGCCCTCAGTCGTCTTCATCGACGAGATCGATGCCATAGCCCTCGACAGGCGGACGGCCACAGAAATGTCAAAGCGTCTGGTGTCGCAATTGCTAACCCTGCTCGATGGAATGGAGGATAGGGGGCAGGTAGTAGTCATCGGGGCCACCAACATGTTGGATGACATCGATCCAGCCGTTAACCGATCCGGCAGGTTCGAGCGGGTCATCGAGTGCCCTGTTCCCGACAGTGATGGCAGACTCGAGATCCTAGAGATTCACACCAGGGGCATGCCCCTAAACCAAGACGTCAATCTGGATGAGCTCGCAGAGATTTCAGTCGGCTTCGTTGGCGCGGACATCGACCACATGTGCCGGGAAGGAGTATACCGTGCTGCGAATCGGACTTTTGGCTTCGATAGGCTGCTCGATATAGACGAAATCGATGCAGCAGAGTTGGAGATACTAAGGGAGGACTTGATAGAAGCGGTAGGTAGGATAAGACCGTCATTGAAGCGCCGACACCATGTCGAGGTCGAGAATGTGGGCTTCGAGTCGATTATTGGGCAGAACGAGGCAAAAACCGTGCTTCATGAAAAGTTGCTTCTCCCGCTTCAGTTCCCAGAAATTCACGCCGCTGCGGGCCTCAGCATAGGGTCTGGAGTGCTACTGCATGGGCCGCCTGGAACGGGCAAGACAGCTCTTGCGAGGGCGGCTGCCAACGTGGCCGGAGCGCAGTTCCTCAGCGTCAACGGGCCGGAGCTCATGTCGATGTGGGTAGGGGAGTCCGAAAGAGCGGTTAGAACTATCATGGACAAGGCTCGGAAGATGGTTCCCTGTGTGCTGTTCTTCGATGAGTTTGACTCACTGGGTTCTAATAGAAATAGCGTAGGTCAAGGATATGCTGCGAAGAGAGATGTTGTGAACCAATTGCTCGCCGAAATTGACGGCATCAGCTCGAGCGATGGAGTCCTAATCATTGCGGCAACAAACCAAATCGATCTTATCGACCCGGCGTTCCTTCGTCCTGGACGTCTAGGAAGTCAAATCGAGGTGCCCCTGCCAAAGCGTGACGACTACGAGGCCATCCTCGATCTTCACTTGGGGGACGTTGTGCGATCCGAAGACATTGATTTATCAAGCAGCGTAGCCAAGATTCCGGATGGAGTATCCGGGGCCGATATCGCAGGAGTTGCAATCCGAATCAAAGAGAATGCGGTCAAGAGACACCTTGAATCCGATCCCGATGGAGGCACCGATGGTTTCATGGTAGAGCAGAAAGACATTGACTCTGCATGCAAAGAAGCCAGAGGGATGAATGCGATTACCGCCTAATGGTCCTGAGGAGTTTTTTCAGGATTAGTACGGAGTTCGGAGGTGCATTTTGAATGAGCACTCTGGTACTAATTGTCGCTAGGGTGGGAACGGTAAATTTCCCAGAGGAAGAAGATTCGGCGAGACGGTTGTTCGGTGATTTGATCAAGAAGACCGAGGCTAGGAAGATACTGGCTCTGAGGGCCGATTCGTCGAATGTATTGCCGCTAGGAATCGCCGAACTAGCCGATGGCTTGGGTATTGAATGTGAGTGTCTGCAAGTCGACAGACTTGATCCCAGCACATGGACAGGTAACGTGAACCCTCATGAGATCTGGAGCGATCACCTAGAGACAATGATTCGCAATTCTACGGTTTCCTCGGACGATAGCGATTTGAGTTTCATGATGAATGCCGGATCCAACTGGAATGCCGCACAGATATATGCCCTGTACGAGGTGCTCGGAGGTTCACTATGGATTACTGAAGGCGAACAATGTACTGCAATCAGGCTCGACCGGGGGGTTCCAGACGAGGGGTCTACGGGCGAGGCTGTCCTAGCCGGTCTCGCCAGCTTCGGCATCGACAATCATAGGTCCTCGGCCACGGCTTCGCAACTGCAGGGCCTGATTGAGGGGATCCCTGCGGGAAAGGGCCTTGAGAACTCACTCAGGAA
>CBFHQW010000079.1:0-5730 GCA_965658085.1 Candidatus Thalassarchaeum sp. | reverse complement strand
CTCGTTTGTTGACGCCCCGGGTCACGAGACCCTGATGGCTGTGATGATTTCAGGTGCCTCGATTATGGATGGGGCGATGCTACTCATTTCAGCTACTGAGAAGTGCCCACAGCCTCAGACCCGTGAACATCTGGCCGCATTGCAGATAGCGGGAATAGAGAACATAGTAGTGGTGCAGAACAAAATCGACATAGTGAGTCGGGATAGGGCTGTCGAATCTCACGAGGAGATTAGGGACTTCCTGAAGGGTACGATAGCCGAGTCTGCTCCAATCATCCCAGTCTCGGCCCATCACGACGTTAACCTAGACGTCTTGATACAGGCCATCGAAGACGTCATTCCCACCCCAGACAGGTCCTCGAGTGAGTCAGGTCTGATGTACGTCGCACGCTCGTTCGACACGAATCGCCCGGGCTCACGCCCTGAGAAACTACAGGGCGGAATAATTGGTGGTAGCATCGTCGAGGGTTCCTTCAGCGTAGGAGATTCGATACTGATAGCTCCTGGTCGCAGAGTGCAAACTGGCGGAAAGACGACTTGGGAACCTATTCGAACAACCATTCAGAGTGTCAAGGGAGGTGGACTTGACCTACAATCCGTTCACGCAGGAGGATTGTGCGGCATCGCTACTCCGATGGACCCCGTCTCCACCAAGGCCGACGAGCTCTCTGGGCAGGTCATGGCTCGCGAGGGCGAACTACCTCCAATATGGGAAGCCCTCAATCTCGATCTAGATTTACTTGAGAATATGGTATCAACTGGAGAAGGGGATGCAGAATTGGTTCGTCCGCTGCAGCCCAATGAGATGCTGATGGTGAACTCTGCCACCGCCACCAGCGTCGGAACAGTCTCATCAATCAAAGGGCGATTGGCGACGCTTCAACTGAGATTACCAATTTGTGCCAAGTCGGGCAGTCGGATTACGCTGTCCCGTCGCATCGGCTCGCGCTGGCGGCTTATCGGCCACGGCTCTATTGCAGGGTGATTGGATGGTCAGCGTCCTCGTAGACGCATGCGGCTGGGCCGCACTTATGGATGCTGAGTTGAATCTCGACGATGCGATGAACAGAGTGGTTGGCCAAGCCGAACTGATGGTGCTCGAATGCGTGCATCGCGAACTAGATCTGTTGTCGCAACAGAGGAAGGGGCTCCTCCTCAGTTTACTTGAGAGTCGTTCCGAGAAGATTCCAGACCTTGATGGGATGACTCATCCGGACGAGATGCTAGTAACCCTCTCTGATTTGAGAGGATGGCCGGTACTGACAGTCGACCGGGGCCTTAAGGAGAGGCTGATATCTTCTGGAGGATCATACATCGAGGTCACATCGGGTCGGTTCCTCAGGCTGGTCGAAGTCTAGGGTAGTGTGAACAACCGGTCATCCCCATGGCCATCCAGTAGGCCGATTCTAACGGCGGCATCCAACCAGGCGTGCGAGTAGTTGATAGCCCCGAAGGCGCGAACCAAATCACCAGATTCCATGAAATGCCGAGCATCAGCGGCGTAGTCATCGCACATCCTCAGCATCGAGGTCAACCGGGCCTCATCCTCCACACCTTCCGCGCAGGGAGTTGCCTTCGACCTAGCCTCAATCGTCAGGGCCAGATACTCCTCAACCTTGTCTCTGGTCACTACCGAATCAGACATTTGCGCACCTATGTCATCTCGAGTTCCAACGAGGCTGCTCTGCTTAGTTTGAACAGTCTCGTCCTGCCCTGCTTCCTAACTGAGAGCAACCCGGCTTTGCGCAGTCCGTTGAAAATCTGCGATAGGCGAGGCCTCCCGACTTCTAGAAGGGCCTGTAGTTCCGGGTCCGAAGGCGATATCTCGCGTTCCTTGGCTGCTGCCAGTACGGTACGCTCGGCATCAGAGGCAGTCGCGACTCGAGCACGGTTGAGTGGTTCGTCGACATCCCAAGCTGGTCCGAGGGGAATTGGAATTCGGGGAGGAGCAGTTTCCGATTCCGGTTCCGGTTCCTCGAACACTGGCTCCGGCACTACAGCAACAGGGGCAGGAAGAGTAGGGGGGAGAGGAGTAGGGGAGTGGTCGATGTCAAAGACCGGTTCGGGGCTGGTTTTTGGCTCTGCATCTAAGGCGGGCAGGGATGAGCCGAGGCTAGAATCCACAGTCCAAAGAGCACCTTCGGCAGCCATCACCGGCTGATCTTGAGTGGGTGGCACTGAGGTGTCTGGCTTGGCATCGGTAACGAACGCTGATTCAGGATTCGGCCTAGGCGGTGGCCTGATAGGAGCCGGTGTCAATTGCGGCCGGTTCTCAGCGACCGTGATTGGAGTCTCATCCGGGCCCTCCGGCATAGATGCACTGATTCTCTGGGATCTGTCGGCTAAGCCACTAAGTCCGCCGACTTGGCGAGGCTGTACCAAATGTTCAGAGCTCTCATCGGTGAAGAGGAACGAATCCAGTGTCTCCTGATTCTCCTCCGGAGGAGGTAAATGCGGCTCAGTCTCAGACTCGGATACGGGCCCATCATCCCAAATATCGTCTGGTTCAGGTAGTTCCTCATCCCAATCGAACTCTTCGGATTCGCCCTCCGGTTCGGCTTCACCTTCCCACATGTCATCGGGCTCGACGTCCCAGTCTTCGCCATCTTCGGCTGGCTCAGGAACGGGTTCTGACTCTATCTCGGGGACGGGAGAGGGCGCCACAGGAGGATCTTCATCCTCTTCTTGCACAATCCTCTGCCACCCGACCAACCTCTCGAGTGTACCCTCTGAACCAACACCCCGCCTCTCATCGATGAGCCCCCGGCACAGGCGAACCACTGCGCGGGGATTTCCTGCTGTGTTATCGTGGATGGCAGTCAGGAGGTCGGGATTGATGATCCAGCGCTCACGCGCCTTCCTGCGCACGAGATTGTCGGCCAGCTTCTGAATCTGCGTCTCCGATAGGCCATCGAGATGCTCGGGGGAATCGAACACATCGAGCACCTCTTCGTCCAAGGAGGTCAATTGTGCCGGTGTCAACGTTACCAAAACGAGTGCCTTGAGCCTCTGTAACAGTGGCGTCATGCGCGCTAAGAAGTCGTTCATAGGAGTATTTGAGGGATAATCGAGGGCGATTAGGGGGAGCGGCCCTGTACTCTGCTCAAGCGTTTCGATTAGGCGCTCGCACATCTGCCCAGTGGACGGGGGGACGTTGTGACCGATGAAATTGACAGCAATCTCGTTCATCACGGAGCTAACAGCCTCGTCATGAGGCCAGAACTGGCCGACAAATTTCTTACTGACCTGAGAAGACAGAGCGTTTACTAGAGAGGTTCTGCCACTGCCTGGCTCCCCCACCAAGAGTACCATCCTCGGAGATTCGGAGATGATGTGTTCCCTCAAGCGGGTCATCAGAGAATCGCGTCCGACTATGTCCTGAGCCCGTGTCGACTCTATTGGCCTGAGATCGAAGGGGTTTCCCCGGAGAGGAGGTAGGTCAAGTAGAGAAACTGCCTCACCCATCATTGCCTGAGCAGCGGGTTCTCTCATTCTTAACATTCACGTATACTCACGCTTCCCATATGGCGATTTAACGCATTCTAGCGTTTTTCCGAGGGAGTTTGGTTGGCTTCCTTCTATCCAGTACTCCGAATGTAACAATTCAATGTTAACGCTTCACTAACGCTTTATTGACCCGTTAATGACCCGTTAATGAGTAGATTAACGCATTTTTCAGATGAGTTTTCTGAACTGTACGGCCAAATCGCGAACAGGAACAAGGTCAATCGCAAACAGTTAGAAGCCAAATACGCCGGGCTTCAACCGATACAGATGCCCGTCGACAGCAGCCGACTCGGAGGATTCTACAAGCTCTCTGTTTCGGAACGCAGAGAGATGCTAGCTCGCACTGCTAAACTCACACCGGAGCAAGTAGAGGCGTGGGCCTCTACAGGCGAGCTTTCAGAGGATTCAGCAGATAGGATGATTGAGAATGTAATCGGGACCTACTCTCTGCCCATCGGAGTCGCTACTAACTTCATCATTGATGGTGAGCATTATCTGATACCATTCGTCCTTGAGGAGCCGAGCGTGGTGGCCGCCGCCAGCAACATGGCCAAAAGATGCCATGCCAATGGAGGATTCACCTCTGACAACGATGATCCGGTGATGATTGGACAAATCCAGGTTGTAGGTTGCGACGATCCAGAAGTTGCAAAGAACACAATCCTAGGAAAAAGTGCTGAATTAGTCGAATCTTGCAATGCTGTCGACCCCATTTTAGTCAAATTCGGCGGTGGATGCCAGGATATTCAAGCCAGAATAATAGAAACTGACTCCGGACCGATGGTCATTGTCCACATCCTAGTAGACTGCAGGGACGCCATGGGCGCAAACGCTGTCAACACCATGGCCGAGACCATTGCCCCAAAGATAGAGAGTATGACAGGTGGAACAGTTATACTGCGTATAATCAGCAATCTTGCCGTGCACAGACTGGCTAGAGTGAGTGCTGTATTCAGTGCCGAGGAATTGTCAGATAAGGGAGATGCAGGACAGGGTTCCGAAGTCATAGATGGAATACTGCAGGCATATCACTTCGCTAAGGCAGATCCGTTTCGCGCCACTACTCACAACAAGGGCATCATGAACGCGATATCCCCCATAGCCCTCGCTTGTGGCCAGGACTGGCGGGCTGTGGAGTCTGGTGCTCACAGTTTCGCCGCGCACGAGCGGATCTATGGCTCGTTGACTCACTGGGAGAAGGACGGCGAAGGAAATCTAGTGGGGTCAATCGAACTTCCAATGGCTGTGGGGCTAGTAGGGGGCGCAGTGAGAGTGCATCCTGCAGCGCAAGCCAACGTAGCTCTACTCGGAATCACTTCCGCCGACGAGCTCGCCAAGGTGATGGCGGCAGCGGGGTTAGCTCAGAACCTCGGTGCTCTGAGGGCATTGGCGACAGTAGGTATCCAAGCCGGACACATGAAGCTCCATGTCCGGAACATGGCAGTGACTGCTGGTGCGGAGGGGCCTGAGATTGATATCGTCGCAACCCGACTGCGAGAACAGGGCGGTAGAATCACTCAGAAGGCTGTCGAAGAGGAACTGGAAAATCTGAGAACGGAGTGATTCACTCCTCAGCCCCTATGGGTTCTTCCGTAACTGTGGTATCCTCAGAGAACTCGTTGATTGTCAATTGCTCCTCAGGAGCCAGTGAAGCGGCTAACTGAGCACTCGTCAAGCCCATCTTGGACGCCTCTTCCCTAAACCAAGTCCTGACCTTGCGGTACTCCACTTCAGGGCATCCAAAGTATTCTGCGAACCGGCGAGTAGTAGTGAGGCGTCTAGTTAGTCCGTCTCTCCTGCGATCTATTAGGCCCATTTTAGCGAGGTCCCGAACGTGATCATACGCCCTCTGTCCCAGCATCTCCACCAACTGCGATTGGGCCATCGGCTGATGATAGGCCACCAATGCGGCTGCTGGTAGCAGCCTCTGTGGGATGTCGGCGCGGAACGATTCGGGTAGATGAGGGGACAAGGTTGGCCTAACCTCGAATATCCAGCGACCAGCGACGTCAGTGAGTTGGAGCGCCGAATCGCGGCGCCTGCGAATGGTGGCCTGTAGTTCACGCAAGGCTGACTGGACCTCTCCCTGCGGTTTCTCGAGCAGTTCGGAAAGTTCCTCGACCGACATAGAGCGACCAGCGCCGAACAGTATCGCCTCAAGTATAGTGGAAAGGGCCGCCTCAGACATCTGTGACAGCCTCCGCCACCATAGGCTTGGGATGG
>CBFHQW010000078.1:0-5788 GCA_965658085.1 Candidatus Thalassarchaeum sp. | reverse complement strand
CACATTCCCTAGTGATGCTAGCGAAACTCAGGACACAGATGGAGACGGAGTGGGGGATAACTCTGATGTCTATCCTGATGATTCGTCTGAATGGATAGATTCAGATGGGGATGGAGTGGGTGATAACTCAGACGCATTCCCTAGTGATGCTAGCGAAACTCAGGACACAGATGGAGACGGAGTGGGGGACAATTCGGATGCTTATCCATACGATGCGGCCTTGTGGGAAGAGAAGGTCGACCGAACAATGTTACTTCTGGGTGGCATAGTGGTAGCACTGCTCGTCGTAGTGGCCTACTCCGGGCGGCGGAAGTAGGCAGGCTGGTCTAGGATCAGACCGGGGGGGCCAATATGAAATTCAATGTCGAAGAAGAGAGTTTTCTACTCCCTACATTGGCGTTGATGTTTCCCCAGTCGACGAAAACCAAATTGAGGAAAATGCTGACAGGGGGGAGAGTTTTGGTCAATGGAATACCAGTTTACAAGGCCAAAGAATTGCTCTTCGGTGGAGACGAGGTTCAGATTATCAATCACGCAGATGCGATTAAAAAATCACCACCGCCAAAACCAAAAAAGCAACTTTCTAAATTGAAAATTCTATTCGAAGATGATTTTATTTTGGTTGTAGAAAAACCAGCAGGCCTACTTTCTGTCGCCACTGACAAACTCGAGAATGATACTCTACACAGTCGCTGTGTGGATTATGTAAAGCACCAATCTGAGCGAGCTTGGTGTCACATCGTGCATCGATTGGACCGTGATACTTCGGGAGTCATGGTATTTGCCAAAAATCACGTAATAAAAGAAAACCTGCAAACTCAATTTGCTCAACGTGATGTTGAACGGGTCTACCATGCCCTTGTGGAGGGGGGGCCTGAAAAGTCTGAAGGAATGGATTCATCTTGGCTCGTGGAAGACAAACATCTGCATGTTAAACGTGTCAAATCGACCTACAAAGGATCGAAAGAATCTATCACACACTGGCGAGTTGAAGATCGAGATGAATTTGTATCTTTGATTGAAATCAAAATCGAGACCGGGCGCCGACACCAAATAAGAATGGCAATGCAATTTCTGGGGTGCCCTATTGTCGGGGACACTGTACATGGAGCTACAACGAATCCACTCAACCGAATCTGTTTGCATGCAACTGCGCTTGGTTTTTTGCATCCATCGAGCGATAAATTTGTGCTATATGATTCAAATGTACCATTTGCAAAACGAGACAAGAGTAATCTTGGTTAGTGATCCATCTAGATGGTCTAGAAGTTTGTTACATACGCCATCAAAGTGCGAGGTACCAACCCTCTAACCCGTCGAAGAAGTACTGCACTGCGATGGTGACCGTCAGCAAGCCCATCACACGCGTGATTACCCTAGTACTGTTCTCTCCTATTGCGTGCTGCATGCTGGAAACAGCATAAAATATCAGCATTGATACTAGCATCACCAGAAGGATTGCCCATGCTACCAATGATGCACTGTTGGTAGTTCCTAGGAGAATAATCAGACTAATCGATCCAGGTCCAGCGAGCATTGGCATTCCTATAGGTACTAGCCCAAAATCAATCATTTCATCGGTTGAAATCGCGTCACCGGAAGCAAGAGAGAACTGTTTCTTGGAGAGCTTTTGCCCTTCTTTGAGCATGTTGATTCCTGCTATACCGAGCATCAGCCCGCCAGCAACACGCAAGCTGTAGAGTTCTATTCCTAAGTGGTGAAGGAGGTCTTCTCCAGATACTAGGAAAACCATCAGCACCACAGAAGCAAAAGTGCAAGCACGTCGAGCTATTGTTCTCAATTCACTCCTATCGAGATCTTTTCCCAGCGTCAGGAAGAGTGCGAGTGAAGCGGGAGGGTTGACCACAACCAAGAGAGGGATGAAGACCAGTGTGAAGGCGGTGAAATCCATGGGCGGGCCGCCTAGCCCGCCCTATTTCAAAGAGACTGGTTGAGGGATTCGTTTAGCAAGTGCAAGGTCATGTCGACATCTTCCTTGGAGAGGACCATTGGTGGCTTAATTTTGATGACATTGTGATGCGGCCCGTCAGTGCTCAGTAGCACATTTCTGTCACGCATATCGCCGACGATAATAGCTGCTTCATTGGTAGCTGGCTCCTGTGTTTTACGATCGCGCACTAGCTCGATTCCTAGAAACAGCCCTCGCCCCCTCACATCGCCGATGATCGGGTGTCGTTCCTGTAGTTCTCGCAGACCTGCTTTGAAACGTCCTCCTAACTCTATGGCGCGCTGCATCAGGCCGTCCTGCTCGATGGCATCGAGCACTGCCAACCCAACAGCGCACGACACTGGATTTCCACCGAAGGTCGAGAAGAACTCCATCTCCTCGAACGAGGCTGCTATCTCTGGTGTTGTGAACACCGCAGCCATTGGATGGCCGTTGCCCATCGGCTTACCCATCACCACGATGTCGGGCACCACCCCATGCTCCTCAAAGGCCCACATATGCGTGCCAACTCTGCCGAACCCGACTTGAACTTCGTCAGCTATGCACAGCCCCCCTGCTGCACGAACGTGTTCAAAGGCCGCTGTGAGATAGCCGGGCGGCAGCGGTATTTGACCGGCGCACGACAACATCGACTCAACTAGGAAGCCTGCAATAGGGGTGGCATCCGCTACAATCTCTCCCAACTCGGCTGCGTAGTCACGCTTGCCACCCCTGTAGCTATCAGGAATTGGGACCACATGTACCCATGACTCAGGCTCACCCTTGCCACCAGGTCCCCTGAACTTGTATGGGCTGAGATCAATTAGCATCCCTGTGTGTCCATGATAGGCGCCTTCGACCACCACCATATCGTGGGCACCCGTATGAGCGCGTGCTATACGTACAGCCAACTCGTTAGCCTCACTGCCTGAATTGACTAGGAAACCAACGCTGAGCTTTTCTGGAAGGGTTGCTGCGAGCCTAGCGAGATACTCGGATAGACCGTCGTAGACATATCTGGTGTTGGTGTTCAAGAGAGCCATCTGGCGTTGACCGGCCTCGACTACTTTGGGATTTGAGTGACCAACGTGACATACATTGTTCACGAGGTCTAGGTATCGAGTGCCATCTGCTGCGAACAAGTACTGCATGCGTCCGTGAGTAATGTGGAGGGGTTTTCCATGTGCGATGGAGAGGGCCTTTCCAAGATGTGCTTCACGCTGTTTGAGAAGATTGTCCAGCCGGGGAGGAGAATCACTCGTCATCGAAGACCTCAATCTCGACCTTCCGTTTAATGAGGTCCGTGAATCTCGAAGAATATCGCGTGGCCCGCACCACATGGTTGTCTATCCAGTGGTAGTTACCTCCCCTTGGTTTGCCCATCAACAGAGTGTGGTAGCGGAACCCCTTCTCGGACAGCCACGCCTCGGTAACTTCGCGGTGCTCCTCAGTCCTAGCTGTGAAAAAGCAAATTCGATGGCCCTCTTCATACCAACCGTTGATTGTCTCGATAGCATCTGGATAGGCCTCAGCGATGGCCATCCTGTGAGCCTCCTCATTGGGTATATCTTCACCCACCGTCCCATCAATGTCAACGAGGTAATTTTTCATCCCCCTAGGCAGGCCAGGGCTGATGTGCTTTCCAGACTCGTCGGTCTTGTCGACTAGGTCCATGTTAGTGAGAGGCGCGAAACCGTCCATAATGCCTCGTTCCTGAATTCCTGATTCAGGAAGTGGGTTCCCGGATTCCGAATCTTTCAAGAGAGGTTGGTCAGACGGCTTGCCGTGCCTGGAGCCTACGATAGAAGTCGTCGCGCAGCTGTTGTAAGGCGTGTTTCTCCAAATTTCGACAAAGCTCTATCGAAGTATTTTGGTACTCAAACCCCCGATCCTGTCGCCGCTCAGGGTTCCCACGATGCGTATGTGATGGCCCTCCAGGCTCACGGCACAGAAGTAGAAATCCTAAACGCCTTAGAGACTCATCCCGACTGCTGCTTTGTCGAGGATTGTGCTGTGATGATTGACGGAGTCGCTCTGATTAGCAACCTAGGTGCACCCAGCCGAAGGGGGGAAGAGGAGGCCGTGGCCGAATACCTCTCTGAAGACTCCAACATCCTCAGGATGCCGAAGGGCGCAACCCTCGACGGTGGCGATGTTGTGTTCTTCGACGACCGTTACTTGATTGGAGTTTCAACCCGCACAAATCAGGCTGGAGCAGATTTTCTGACTGAACAGGTCAGAGAGGAAGGTTTCGATGTTGAACTCATCGATATACCATCCTCAACTCTGCACCTTACCACTGTCTGCTCCTCCCCCCGTGAGGGTACCTTACTCGCGGCTGAAGGGCACCTAACTCCAGATCAAATAGGTCATCTGGCAGAAGAGATCCTGTGGGTCCCGAACTCGGACTCGTACGCGGCCAACACCATCGGCTACTCAGGTGACCGCGTAATCATCGCAGACGGATATGCGTCCACAAGGCAGGTCATGTTGGATGCCGGCTTCTCAATCACTACTGTTGATATGGACGCCATAAGGCAGGCGGATGGTTCTCTGACCTGTCTTTCCGTGTTTAACAGATGATTTGGGATAAGCCTCATACGCATTTGGCTTGAGCAGAATCTATGCACACAGCTGGAAAGATATTCCTTGGTCTGGGCGTTTTGATGCTCATTGGTGGAGGAATAATGGCAGGAATGGGTGGAAACGCCTTAGAGGATGAGGTTGAAGGACTCGAAGATTTGGCTAATTTTGCTATTGAGGACAGTGCCTCTGGAACCCTCAATGTGGATGATAAAGATGGGGGAGGAGATCTGGGTTTCACCTTCTGGGTTAAGGGCGAGTACCTCGATGAGGACGGGGATGGGAGATGGGACCATTGCGCGACTACTAACATTACAATCCTATCACATCCTGAAGTCAATGATGATTGGGGAGATGAAGCTCGAGAGCTGAATGGTTCGTTCTATTATGAGATTAGAGATTGGTTCGACGGGTGTGAAGCAGATGAAGAGAATACGGATTATGACAGAAAGGACCCCGAGGGCCTAATCAAAGTTGGAAGAGCTTGTCTTGCTTGCTACGCTGGGCCGATGGAATTTGAGTCGAATACGGAGGTTTGGGTTACCTACGATGATGAGATAATCGAAGAATTAGTTGGTGCCGTAGGTGGCTTTGCAGGAGGCCTGATGGGATTATTGGGCGGAATCGGATTATTCGGTTGCGGAATTTGTTCATTGATTCTAGGAGGAGTCCTCGCTTTGGTTCTGAAGGATCCGAAGGAAGCGACACAGATACAGCAGCCTCCGACAGTCTGACCGAGGCATTGAACACGAAGCCGATGGTCGCATGGGCGTGCGCTCTCGAAGTGGTGTCGCCCTGCTGCTGGTCTCAGTGATGGTGTCAGCCCCGCTCGGTGGCTGCCTGTTCACAGAGGAGGAAGGTGAGGCTGATGCCTCCAGCCTGATCGTTTCGCCGGAGGTTCTCGAGGCAGGTGTGTTCCAACAGGTCGAGTTCAGCGCCAAGGCCGCCATGTCAGTCTTCGTCCCATACCTCGTCATCGACTCGGTGACCGGTTATGTGCAGAACTCCACCATCGTGGACCTCTCGTCTGGCTCAAGCATGACTCTGGAGGTGCTTGCTCCGCCCAGAACTGACAGCATGATGCTGCTGGTTGGTGAGAAGGGGCGTGATGCTTGGCCGGTGCGAGATGTCGATGAGTCATGGAACAGTTGGCTGATGCGTGGTGGGGACACCGGCAAGGAAGGTCATGGCATCGAGCGTGTAGCGCACTCAGAGAACGCCACTCTGGACACGGTCAACCATAGCAGCGAGTTGGGT
>CBFHQW010000077.1:1804-6092 GCA_965658085.1 Candidatus Thalassarchaeum sp. | reverse complement strand
AATCAAATCTGTTGTAATCGAAGCAGGAATGCAAGCGATAACTGATGGCAGATCATCATGTAATCACAAGGATTTCATGGATGCAATTTCAACAATCGATATCAAACGCAATGAATCCGACTATAGTGGTCCGGATTCCCTATATCGTTGATGAGCAATCCTCTTGACTTGTAAGCCCGAGGCGACGGTGTGGTAGCTTGTTGATTGAGTGCGTACCGAATTTTAGCGAAGGTAGGGACTCTGCCATTATCGATGCGATTACTGACTCCATTAGTTCGACAGATGGTGTTTCAATCCTAGATGTCGACATGGGCTATGATTTCAATCGCACCGTTGTAACGATGGTGGGCCAACCCGAGTCTGTACTAGAAGCCGCAATTAGGAGTACTGCAGTAGCAATTGAACTGATCGATATGAGGAAGCATCATGGTGAGCATGCCAGAATGGGTGCTGTAGACGTAGTCCCATTTATCCCACTAGAGGGGGCTACGATCGAAGCCTGTGTATCCTTATCGGAAAGATATGCAGACGCAGTATCGAAACAATTCGATTTGCCCGTATATTTGTACGCAGAATCTGCTCGGAGTAACCAAAGAATCAGACTACCAGATATCAGAAGGGGAGAATATGAAGGGCTTGAAGCGAAAATCACCAGTTCTGAATGGATTCCAGATTATGGAAAAGCCGAATTCAAACCAAGAATGGGAGCTACAGCAACGGGTGCTCGCCAGATTCTGATTGCCTACAATGTCAACCTCAACACATCGGATAAAAAGAAGGCCAACACAATCGCTGGAGCCATTCGAACCAGTGGTGTAATTCTACGTGATGATAATGGGGAAAAGTTACTTTCAGATGACGGAAAACCAACCAGGAAACCAGGAATATTCCAACACCTCCAAGCAGCCGGATGGATGTATAATCAAGATACTGCACAAGTTTCAATGAACCTCTTAAATCACAATGTTACGGGATTACATTCTGTGACAGATGCTATCAGGACCGAAGCTAAAAAAATCGGCCTTGAGGCAGTAGCGGGGGAATTGGTCGGATTGGTCCCCCTCGGTGCATTAGTCAGTGCTGGTAAGCACTACCATGATGAACCAGATAATGCAGATCATGCTACATTGGTACAATCTGCAATTCGGGGCCTAATGTTGGATGAACTTGGGGAATTCGATGCCCACAACAGTATCATAGAGTGGGCACTAGAGGCCAATTTGGGTGATTGAGTTGAATGATGGATACCGCGAGATTCTTGATTCGATTGCATCTGACTCACCCACACCGGGGGGCGGTTCAGTTGCAGCTCTCTCGCTTGCACATGCACATGCACTTGTGTGCATGGTATCCAGACTCACGCTCAAGAGCGACAAATGGAAATCTGGTCATGAATCTGCACAAAATTCTCTCAGTTCGTCTAATGAGGGCATATCATATGCCATAGAATTAGCACATAGGGATGCTCGATCATTTGACTCAGTGATTTCAGCGTTCAGGATGCCAAAATCTACCGAGTCTGAGATTTCCAATAGGCGTGAGGCAATACAACAAGGCTACATTAGAGCCGCAGATGTGCCTATGGAAACTGCCCGTTCGGGGTGCGAACTGCTGGGAAATACACTAATTGAATTAGCGACTAACTGCAATGCCAATGCAATTACAGATTTAGGGGCAGCAGCAGAGTTGGCACACTCCGCGATAAGCATTGCAGCATTAAACGTCAGAATAAATATTGATTCAGTCGGGCATAACATTACGTCAGAAACTGATTTTCTTCTAGCATCAATGAACAGAATGATTGATGACATCGAATCTCAGGGTGCAAAACTAACCGATGAAATTCGCGAGATTGTATCACGTAGGATGTGATGATTTGAAATTCTCTGATGACGTTTGTATAGGGATTCCTACAGAATTACCTGAATCGATCAGTATCGATAACACACTGGACCATGCTCCTTCTCGCCCAGTTCACTTGACGTCCATTCAGAAACGCCTTGCATTACGAAATGCACTACGATACTTTCCCTCTGATTGGCACGCCGAGTTAGCTCCTGAGTTCGCTACTGAATTAGAGACTCTTGGACATATTTACATGCATAGATTTAGGCCTCAATATCCAATGCATGCTCGTTCGATATCTGAATACCCAGCAAAGAATATTCAATGCGCAGCGATAATGTTGATGATTCAGAATAACCTCGACCCTAATGTTGCCCAGTACCCACATGAACTAGTGACATACGGTGGTAATGGAACTGTATTTCAAAACTGGATACAATACAGACTAACAATGTCCTATCTGGCTTCTATGGGCGAGAATCAGACTTTAGTCATGTATTCCGGACACCCATTGGGGTTATTCCCCTCAAATCCGAATTCCCCAAGAGTCGTGGTGACAAATGGAATGGTTATACCCAATCATTCATCTCAAGATGACTATGAATTGATGAGTGCTATTGGAGTCACTCAGTATGGTCAAATGACTGCTGGTTCATACATGTACATAGGCCCCCAGGGGATAGTACACGGGACAACATTAACTCTGTTGAATGCTGCTCGCAAATATATTGGAATTAGTGCCGAAGAAGGATTGGGCGGCATTATGTATGTCACTTCTGGACTTGGTGGAATGTCAGGAGCTCAGGCGAAGGCAGCAGTCATCTCAGGTGCAGTTGCAATAATTGCTGAGTGTAACGAATTCGCAGCCAAAAAAAGATATCAACAAGGATGGTTGTCTGAATTATACTATGATTTAGAACCTCTACTCGATCGTGCAGAACAAGCCAAATCTCAACGTGAAGCTGTGTCATTGGGATTCGTAGGTAACATAGTTGATCTCTTGGAAGGCCTCATAGATCGGCAAATATGTCCGGAGTTAGGCAGTGATCAGACAAGCCTACACAACCCCTGGCTGGGCGGATATATGCCTGCAGGAATGAACTATGATGATGGAATTAGAGCCCTGAAGGAAGATCCTGAGCAGTTTAGGGATGCTGTCAAAGCGAGTCTGATTCGGCACGCTAATGCAATAAACACTCTATCAGAACGCGGTATGCACTTTTGGGACTATGGTAACGCATTCCTCCTAGAATGCTCCAAGGCAGGTGCTGATGTCATATCCGAGAGTGGTGATTTCCGATACCCATCATATGTGGAAGATATCATGGGGCCAATATGCTTCGATTATGGATTTGGTCCCTTCAGATGGGTCTGCACTTCAGGATCTCAAAAAGATCTAGATGTAACAGATGATATTGCTTCCAGTATACTCAGGGAATTATTCAATTCTGCATCGGACGATACTCGACTCCAGTATGCGGATAATTTGAAGTGGATTGAGAATGCAAACGCTCACGACCTAGTTGTTGGCACCAAAGCTAGAATTCTATACGCGGATGACTCGGGGAGGAGGGGTATTGCTTCTGCATTCAACAAAGCCATCTCAACTGGAAGAATCTCTGCCCCAGTAGTGATTGGTAGGGATCACCACGACGTAGGTGGTACTGACAGTCCGTATAGGGAGACTGCCAACATCAAAGATGGGTCGATGTTTGCTGCCGACATGTCTGTTCACAACTTTGTCGGCGATGCATTTAGAGGAGCTACATGGATTAGTTTGCATAACGGCGGAGGGGTCGGATGGGGAGAGGCAATCAACGGAGGATTCGGTATGGTACTGGATGGTTCGAATCAATGTGAAGAACGTATTCAGTCGATGATATCTTGGGATGTGAACAATGGAATCGCTCGTAGGGCGTGGGCCAATAATCCCGGTTCTGTTTCATCAATCAAACTCGCTATGAATCAGAATAGTGAACTCTCGATAACACTACCAAATGTTGTGGATGAGAAGATATTGTCCGACCAATACGACTAGCGCGATATTCTAATGCTATGAGTCGTGCGAAATACGATGGGCAAGCGTATTGTATCGCTTAACGGCAGTTCATTAACAATCAAGGATGTGATTGACGCCGGCGAAGGCTCAGTAGTATTCGAAATTGATGAATCAGCTGTAATAGCAATGACTGAGAGCAGGTCGGCTGTGAAGAGAATTCTAGAGAAAGGAGAAGTTGTTTACGGAATAAACACCGGTTTCGGAGCACTCTCTAGGGTCACCATAGAGCGTGACCAACTAGAGGAGTTGCAATACAATCTCATTCGCAGCCATGCTTGTGGAGTAGGGGATACAATGGAACCTGAACACGTACTGATGATGATGGCGATCCGGGCTAACACGCTGTGTATCGGGCACTCCGGTTGTCGTCCAGATGTTGTTGAA
>CBFHQW010000077.1:0-1794 GCA_965658085.1 Candidatus Thalassarchaeum sp. | reverse complement strand
GGTTCACTAGGTGCTTCAGGCGATTTGGCACCTCTATCGCACATGGCTCTTGGAATGATTGGGGAGGGCGACTGTAATGTCCGAGATGGCGATATCTGGGCAGAACCTCAGACATCTGTATCTGCACTAGAAAATGCAGGACTTATACCGTTGGTATTACAGGCCAAGGAAGGACTTTCTCTGATTAATGGCACAAGTCAGATGTGTGCTTATCTCTCAATCTGTATAACGAATATGGAGCATCTAATTTTTGCCGCGGACGCTTCTACTGCCTGCTCCGTTGAGGCAATATTTGGTTCACATACTCCCTTCGATAGTAGGGTCCACAATGCTAGACCGCAGAGGGGTCAATCGATATCAGCAGCACGCATTTCCAGTTTACTTATGGACTCTGATATTAACAAATCACATATTAATTGTGAAAGAGTACAGGACGCATATTCATTCCGCTGTGCCCCCCAAGTCCATGGTCCGGTAATCGATTTACTAGCCGAATCTAGGCGCATGCTTCAGATTGAGCTTAACAGTGCTACAGACAATCCTCTCATCTTCACAAACGGTTCGAAAGACGATGTAATCAGCGGAGGGAATTTTCATGGTCAGAATCTATCTCTCGCGGCTGATGCTTTAGCGCTGGCTTGTCACGAGCTCGCATCGATTTCCGAAAGGCGCATCAACCATGTAATGGATCCACAATGGACAGGGCAAAATGCATTTCTAGCAAATATTGAGGGTCTTGAAAGTGGACTGATGATAGTACAATACGTTGCTGCAGCACTTATCTCGGAGTTACATCTCTTGTCGAATCCCGTTTCAATTAGCAATGTACCGGTCAGTCTGGGAAAGGAAGATCATGTGTCTATGGGGGCTACAAGTACTTTCAGGAGCATGCAATCAAGTGTGTTGTTGGCTCAAGTATTGGCAAACGAGTTTGTTTGTAGTAGCGAGGCACTGCGGCGCACTGAATTAGATGCTGGCCTAGGAGTTCGCGCAACGACTGCATGGGTCAATTCTCAAGTCCCAGCTCTCACTTCTGATCGAGCTATGTCCAAGGAATGTATGAAACTGGCTCAGGCACTGCTCTCAGGCGGGCTTTCTGAGACACTAGGTGAATAGATGCAAGATCGTCTGCATATGACTAGCCACCCTGGCACCAATCCAGAACCATTCACCGCCACTGTTGCTGAAATAGAAGAGGATTTCATCATATTGAGTGAATCCTATTGTTACCCGAGAGGTGGTGGGCAGCCAGGAGATAGAGGGTCGTTCTATGGGAATTGGGGGGATTTGGAATTTGGTGAGGTGCTTGGAGGTAATTTCATTCGTCATCCGGTAGATTCACCTGATAAATTCTCAGTGGGTGAACAAATTGAATGCAGAATCAATCAGGAAGTTCGGAACCGTCATGCCAAGATGCATACAGCACAACACATTGTTTCTGCTATGGCTGATGACCTGTGGGGGGCTGAAACGGCAGGAAATCAGATTAGTACACATTACACCAGAATAGATTTGCTGTTTGAAAACAGGGAAGTATATGACTCTAAGATACTAGAAGACTCAGTTAATGATATCATAGGCTCAAATACAGAGGTGCTAGTACATGATTGGTCGAGAGAGAAAATTGTTGGGCATGAACAGATGCGACATACAAAATTCATGGATCGAATACCTAGTTCAATCCCAACTCTAAGAGTTGTAGAGATTCAGGGTATCGATCTATGTCCTTGCGCAGGAACACATGTTGAAAATACTGATGATGTAGAATCAATTGTAATTACGAATGTCAAATCC
>CBFHQW010000076.1:0-6124 GCA_965658085.1 Candidatus Thalassarchaeum sp. | reverse complement strand
ATTATCAGGCTTGCAATGGTCTTGTTCGCATTCATTTTAGGTCACCCTAAAAATTACGAAATAGAATATAGTTATCAAGTTTAGGTTGCCCTAAACTCAACTTACAGGCCGGCGATAGAATCATGATGCGCGCTTTCGCTTGCCGGTGTATGGACAGGGGTGCCATAGCCAGCGTACTCACTTTCCTAATGATTCTCTCAATGCTGGCGCCCTCAGACCAGGGAAGGGACGATTTCGATCACTTAGAAGATGAACCTGTACGGATGGATCAACTAGGAGGAGGAGGGTCGCTCGAGGATCAATGCGGCTCAATCACCTTCGAGAACCTGTTTGAGTACACTCACGCGACCTTCGATATCGTAGTGAATGAGAACTGGGAGTCGGCAGATGTTCGAGCAGTTGCTTGGGTCAACGAAACACTGGCGGACGACCTTCGCGTATCGATGGACGAATTCATGGCTGAAGTTGACCCAAACGATGGAGGCGATAGTTGGGTCTCAACTGATGAGAGGGAGTTCTTTCGCGCGCTCGCGAGCGAGTGCATAGAACACACACTAACCCGAATAGGCGTTCGGGACGGCCCACCTCACAGAGGTGGAGGCGGAGTGGATTGGAAGAACACCTCTTGGGAAGAGGATGGAGTCGATATCCAGGAGTTCAACATTGTTCCAATTAGGCACTCTCAAATTCGTGACTGTACCTCTGCCTTTGGGAACGACTGTGAGGAGGTCCCGGTGATTCCCGATGAAAACCGCGACTGTGACACTGATATCGCGTCCTCTCAAGGCGTGGATGAATGCCGCATCAAACTATGGCTGAATGCAACAGTGGACATTCATGGGTTCTTTGATAGCAGCAACTTCACACTGGTGCTCAACGCCTCCAATATGACTGGGGCGAAGCTCGATTTCACATTCCCGATTACCCAAGACCTGCGTCTCGACTTGTGGGATGAATGCGAAGGTAGAGATGTCGGACTAGATGAGGAAACCGCAGGGGGTCAGGCGCCACTTCGAGGCAGTTGCATAGGCGACGGTTCCTCAACGTACTCAATCACCGAGAATGCTGACGGCAGTCTGACATACAGCCTCAGCCCTGACTCCCCTCGCGTCGATTGGCCGCTTGGTGAAGACTTATTTGCGGACTTTACTACAGCTCCTATTCCTGTCGATGACCCCCCCGAGTGGACCGATGTTGCGCCTCCAGAGGGCGCGTGGTTCCCATCTCCTAGCGGAGGGGAGCACGTCTGGGCGTACTGGGAAGATGTCTCCCTATGGTTCTCTGACGAGGGGAGTGTCTCAAAGTTGGATGTTCACTGCACCGGAGCACCTTCACTACAGCTGTCGGAGGGTGGTGACCGGTCTTTGTGGGCTGAGATTCCTCGTGGCAATACCGCAGAAGTGAGTTGTGAGGCTGTCGACCCAGCAGGACAGAGCACTGGTAGCAGGACATGGAACCTAGGCGTGCCGTTTTCTCTTTCGACATCTACGCATACTCTGAGCGACCCTCATCCAATTACAATCAGCCCAACTTCGGACTGGCCCGATTTAGAAATCGAGATCGGTCTGATTCAGGACGGGCAGTCTTCACCAACTTCCACGATTACATTCACCGGAGAGGTCACAGTAGATCTTTCTTCACCCAACTCGCTGCCCGGCCCAGTAGGAGTCTGGGTCAGCGTCGTTGGCACCACCGAGGTATATTCTCTCGAGCACGTGTATGACATCGGTTTGAGCAAGGAGTCTGCATCACCCGTGTTGACGATAATGCATACTGAATGGGATGGATCGCAGTGGTCAATGCAGGGACAGTACAGTGATCCGGACGGAGAATCTGTGACGTTCTCAATGTCCATAGATGGTTCGCAGACAGGTTCGGTGAGCTCCACCGGGAATACGTGGTCCACTCCGAATATCAACTTCGAACTGTGGAGCGAGGGGGAGCACAGCATCACAATCGAAGGGTGCGATACTTCGGGTAAGTGCTCAGAAGTCTCTCAGATAGTGAACAACTCACATCTCTTCGATGAGCCTGAGCCAGAACCCCCGACCCCCTCCGAAGAAGAGGGTGGAGATGGTCTGCTACCTGCAGTAGGCCTCCCTATTGTGACCATGGCGGCAGTCGCAGCCCTCATGTATGGTAGGCGCCGCGGCTGAGCCATGAGCTTCTCCGGCAGAGTGTCCAGAGAGTCGCACGAAGGTGGACTCTTGGTCTCCTTTGATGGGCGTGCACCTAGGTTGGGAGCTGGTATTCGAGTCGTCGGAGGGAAGACGCTTGGAAGAGTGGAAACTGTGTTGGGTCCATCCGATGAACCTCTGGTTCACGTACATCCTCTGAACGGAGGTGTAGAGGGAGCTAGCGCAATAGGGTCGCCAGTTGAGATTGCCCCTAGCGGGAGGGCTAACCGGAGTCGACACAATAGTCGTACGGGCGACAGTAAATTCAGAAGGGGGCGCGATAGTCGTCCAGGCAGTAGACAAGGTAACGATCAAAGGGGCCGGGACCGCAAGTTCGGAGGGGACAGAGGCTCAAGTATGAAGCCAGGAGACTGGAGCTGCCCTAAGTGCAAAAATCACAATTATGCAAACAAGAAAGTCTGCAATCGCAATGGTTGTGAAGAGCCAAAACCGAGAGGCGGTGGCGGAAGAGGCAGCGATTCTCGCGGATATCGATCAAATAACTCAGGCGGCTTCAATAACTCAAATATGAAGCCAGGAGACTGGAGCTGCCCTAAGTGCAAAAATCACAATTATGCAAACAAGAAAGTCTGCAATCGCACTGGTTGTGAAGAGCCAAAACCGAGAGGTGGTGGCGGAAGAGGTGGGAATTCTCGCGGATACCGATCAAATAACTCAGGCGGCTTCAATAACTCAAATATGAAGCCAGGAGACTGGAGCTGCCCTAAGTGCAAAAATCACAATTTCTCGAACAAAAAAGTTTGCAATCGCACTGGTTGTGAAGAGCCAAAACCGAGAGGTGGTGGCGGAAGAGGTGGGAATTCTCGCGGATACCAATCAAATAACTCAGACGGCTTCAATAACTCAAATATGAAGCCAGGAGACTGGAATTGCCCAAAGTGCAAAAATCACAATTACGCCTCGAGGACTATGTGCAACCGCTGTGACACTCGGAAGCCGGTCGAAGGTAAAGGATCGAGGAAGACACAGGGGAGACGCCGCAGGCCGAATCCTAGAGACAACTGGAAGGGCGGGGGTCGTCCAAGTAGCAGACATAAGGGCAGAGGCCGTTGATTGTCAATCCACACCCCAGCCTTCATGCATCACGCGCCCCAGCAAGGGCCATGGCCAAGAGCGCCGAGATGACATGGCTCGATGCGATAGAGGCAGAGCAGTCAGGTGACAGAGTCAGTGCCCTCGAGGCAGCCAGAAAAACTGTAGCCATCGATCCTACTCACGTCGACGGGTGGATGGGAGTGGCCCGCTGGTCACTACCTACTGAGTCCAGAGGTAAACAGGTGCAACCTGACCTCAAGCAGTCAGCGAAAGCGATGACGGCACTGCGTAAAGTCGTGCAGATAGACCCAGAGAACTTTGAGGCTTGGAGGCTTGGAGGGGTCCTCCTAGTTGACCACCTAGGAATGCTAGAAGATGGGCTCAGGTGGTGGCAGGACAGGCGTGAAGTCGCCCCTTACGAAGTCGCTCCGTTAATCGAACAGATAGCTATTCTAGTCAGAATAGGACACTATGAGGAGTGTGCTGAACTTCTTGAAGAGCTCTTCGACGAGGGCATGGAAGCCACCAGCAGCAACCAACTTGCTCGTATGGAATCAGTGAGCCGGATGGTATCCAGAGCCGCTAAAATGGAAGAGGATGAAATCTTCAAACCTCAGAACCCCAAACATCCACGCTGGGCGGTTATCGAGAGGATGAAGAAACGCAAGCCAATCTCTCCCACTTTCTTCCTGATTACCTTCATCGCGCCCATAGTATTCCTCCTAGGGACTATTTCGATGACGCTCGTCGGAGATTCAACATGGGGATTTCTCATGGTATTCATCTTCATATTGATTTGTTTCATGGCGATATCACGTGTCACCTCAGGATTACTACACAAACTGAATCGGCATGCCCTAGACCTCGACCGTGCGATAGATTTCGAGACCAGTAGCGGGAGGACCTGCATACCAGAAACCATCAGGTACAGCAAGTTGTACGCCGCCATGATCGGACAGAGGATGCCGGCTTTGGATGAGAGGCTCGAACTGGTAGTGCAGTCCGGAGACAAACTGCCGATAAGGTGGAGTCCTGACATTCCCGAATTCTCGGTCGTCGAGGAGGATTGGTTCGCCGAGACTCAAGAGAAAATCGGAGCAGATGAGTTTGAGGCATTGGAGGACTAGGTCCCGGCGCTGAAGTCGTCGAGGTAGGCAGTCTGCTCGGGTGTCAACTCGTCGATGCTGATTCCTGCTGTCTTGAGTTTCAGTGCGGCCAACTCAGTATCTTGCTCAGGGCTGATGTCGTAGACTTTGTTGTCATAGTCACTGCCTTCAGAGGCTAAGCGACACAATGCTAGGAACTGATTGGCGAACGACATGTCCATCACCTCACTGGGATGACCTTCGGCGGCAGCGAGGTTCACCAAACGGCCCCTCGCCAGAAGATGTATTGTACGACCATTCTTCATTTGGAAGGCTTCATTATTATCCCTGATTGTGCGGTAGCCAGTGGATCTATTCTCAAGATCTGGTATGCTAATCTCGCAGTCATAGTGCCCGGTATTGCAGACTATAGCGCCGTCTTTCATTGACTCGAAATGCCTACCTACAATTACGTCCTTCATCCCGGTAGCAGTGCAGAAAATATCCCCTAGAGAGGAGGCGTCATCCATCTTCATTACTCTGAAACCATCCATTACCGCACTCAACGCTGGCAATGGATCTACTTCGGTCACGATGACGTTTGCTCCCATCCCTCTAGCACGCATGGCTAGTCCCTTGCCACAGTGGCCGTAGCCTGCGACAACGAAATCCTTGCCAGCCAAGAGAACACTGGTGGCCCTGATGATGCCGTCCAGAGTCGATTGCCCGGTGCCATGCACGTTGTCGAAGTCCCACTTGGTAGCCGCGTCATTCACTGCGATAACCGGATACAGCAACTCCCCAGCATCGGCCATCGCCCGTAGGCGGTGAACTCCTGTGGTTGTCTCCTCGGTGCCTCCTATGATGCCTTCTGCTAACTCAGAAAAGCTACTGTGGACCCGGTAGATTAGATCGGCGCCATCATCGAGGGTCAGTGTCGGACCAAAGTCGAGGGTTCGGTCGATGCACTGGTAGAAATCCTCGGTCCCCTGGCCGTACCAAGCGTGGATGCTGTAGCCTTCCCTTGCCAGCCATGCCGCCACATCATCCTGAGTCGAGAGCGGGTTGCAGCCGGACCACGAAACCTCGGCCCCGGCCGCCCTCAATGTCTCAATTAGGACTGCAGTCTCCTTAGTGACGTGTAGGCACCCAGCGATGCGTTGACCAGCAAGTGGTTTTTCGCTCTCTGTAGCGGCTCGCAAGGCCGCTAACGCCGGCATCCTGCTTCGAGCCCACGAGATTCTGGCCTCGCCGACGTCGGCGAGGGAAATATCGGCTACAGTATGTGGTCCGGATGTGTCCACAGCCCGCGCTGTCACCACCTCGCCTTCAAGGTGCTTCTAGAGCAGTCACTTGGTGGCTAGCGTCAGCTGCCACCCTTGCGTTGCTGTTCGTAGTACTGAGCGTAGTACTGTTTAGCGTACGTCCGAGCAGTCTGTTCATCATACCCTGAGGCAACCATCTGCTGGACATAAGCCTCGACTGGATCCATCTCCTCGACACCTCCGAACTGCTCGACTGTGTCCTCATCAGAGTCCTTGCCTCGTCCGCGCATCATCATCGTGACTACTACTACGAGCAGTAGGACGAATACCCCGATACCACCAATCAATAGCATGTTCATACCGCCCTTGTCATCGGTGGTCACGACCTCCTCAATATGAGGAACTAGTGTGATTCCAATCTGCTGGTAGAGGGTGTGTCTCTCACCGTCGCCCTCTTTGATCTTCACGTAGATAGTGGCAGCAACGCCTGTTTCTTGATAGAGATCAGATATGTCCAATGTCATCGTGAACTGTTGATTAT
>CBFHQW010000075.1:0-6390 GCA_965658085.1 Candidatus Thalassarchaeum sp. | reverse complement strand
CGGCGGACAGGAAAGTAGGAATTGCAAGGGGCTTCATCGGAGGCATCTCCCAGTTGGCCTCCTGAGGGGGAATCTCAGAGGTCGTAACATAGATGTCAATCAGGTTGGCAATCCCAAACAGTCCGGCCAGACCAGGGAATAGCAGTGTGGCCGAGGGCATCCCTATTGGAGACCTCCCAGGCAATTCGAAAACAGCCCATCCATAGAATCCAGTGAGAAGGAAGAAGGACGTCGCAGCGAGCATCCCAGCGGTCCTTGAGCTGCTGCCGAGCCTTAGGTCGAAATTCTCCCATCTGCGATGAATATTGAATTTCCCAATGGGGATGTTGAACTCGATCTTACGGGGAAGTGGGAAGACCAGCCTGCTTGTCAGCCGTTGACTCCACTCGGGCCATGGCAGACGAGTCGTCTCGGTCATGATGAGGAATATTGAGATAATTAGAAGCAACCAGGGCAGGACGTCGCGGCTGGACTCGTAGAGGCCTAGCCCCGGGTCCTCTCCGAAAAGCAGTCTCGCCACTATCAGCAGAGGTATCGACATCAGCATTCCCATCTGCGAACCGCGTGCAGAGTAAGCCACTCCTTGCGCGGCTTGGCCCGAGATTAGCATACGGTGCCCGGGGAGCAAGGCGAGAGCCATGTTATCGTCCGGCGCGCCAATTAGGGCGCTAGGGATGTAGTTCAGGAATGTGTGCACAGTACCACAGGCGACGATGATGCCAGCAACAGCGTCCAATGGAATCCCGATGGCGACTGCCACCGGTGAGAGACTCAATGCTATCAGGGCGACGTTGTTGACGTGGAACCCAGGAATTAACCCGGTCAGGCAACCCAGCATGATGCCGAACAGATAGGAGCCAATCAGCCATCCGAAGTCGAGCATCACCGGGTCCATTGAATCACCTCAACGAATATCGATGCAGAACTGAGCGGAATTGCCAATCGAGTCCTCGGTCATAGTAAGCCTACCAGTCCATTCGATGGGCTCTCCAATCTGCTCCTGCTGGCTGGCTTCAGTGCCATCTCCAAGCAGACATACTTGCTCATCAGATCCCGAGCGTGAGATCCACTGGTTTCCGTCCTCATCCATTATCGCTTCACCAGTTATCTGGACCAATTTACTGAGGTCCCATTTCCATGAATTGTAACCATCGCCCCAGTTGAGCACCGAAGGGGCAGGCGCTTCACCAAGCAGCCAAGAGCGTGCTTCTAGGATTAGCCTACCCTCTGACTCCGACCACAGCACCGTCGCGTTGAATCGAATCGCCTGATCGGCTTCAATCCACTCAGCATGCTCACCCACGAACTCTACCCTGAGTTTGGTATCTCTGTCAAAGTATCCGGGGCCATCGCCGACGTATCCTTTGTCATAGTCAGGAGGGATTGGATCGGTAATCCAACCTTCGAATTGATAGCTACTGCCGACATAAGTGAACGGGTCTTCGACGATGGCCTTCATTGACATGATATCATCGCCGAACTGTCCTGCAGGGTGCTGTAGTGCCTCGATGTATCCTCGGTCTAGGCAGACCTCTGCCTCATCGGTAGACCATGCAAGCCTGCCGCCCCAGTCACCTATTTCTCCGACTATGTCTCCCGCCATATCCTCAGGGGATGGCAGCATGCAAAGCCGGTCTGTAGGCGCATCTCCCTCGATCCACCATTCGTCACCATCGCTAGCCACAGTTCCATCTATGACCACCAGTTTACCGACCTCGTAGGTCATGGTGTATGGCTCAATCTCCCAGTTTAGGTAGAGTGTCTCGCCTTGGGACAGTACCTCAATCTCGGTGGCCTGCACCAGTAGCCTCCAGCGATAGGAACGCTCATCGAACTGTAGCCAACCGTTCACGATGACGTGGCTGCCGGCCTCGACCCATTCCATGACACGACCTTCAACCTGCATGTACAGCAGGTGGTCTGCGCCACCGTAGACTTGGTTATCCATCACATATAGTGAGTGGTATGTTACATCTGGGGCGAGGGACTCGCTGAGCCAACCGTCTAGGGTAATCGACTGATTGGCATAGGCTCGCGGGTCCTGTCCGACCTCGACCAGCTTGGTTTCGGTGAATTCTATTGTCTGGCCCCTAGCGACGATAGCGCCGTAGCCATTGGACTGCAACCATATTCTTCCATTCCACTCTGAAACCTCGCCTTCAACAGTGACCACGGTTCCAATTGGAGGTACCTCATTGGTCCAGTCAACGTTCCAACGAACTTTCGCCACTGAATGCCCGCCAATCTCCTGAACCTGCAGGTCAATCCTGTCTGCTCCCTCTCCGTAAGGATCGCGTATGTAACTTGTCAGCACACCTTCTATTTTCACGGTCTCACGGGGGTAGTTCCGTATCTCGTCTATCTCTATCATATCCGGCTCCCTTATCACAGCGTAGAAATTCATCGCCGAGACAAGCAGAAGCGATGTGAAAAACATCACCCATAGTTTCGCCATGAGCCCCCACGAGCGGGCCTAGCGCTTCAAGGTTGAGAGCGTGCGGTGCCTATTCTCGCCTCATGAAGGGAAGACAAGGTTCATTTCACAAAGCGCCACGAGAGATGCAGGGACCCGTAGCTCAGTTGGTTAGAGCGCTCGGCTCATAACCGAGTGGCCATCGGTTCAAATCCGGTCGGGTCCACCACTCAAATAGCGCAATGCTGCAATGGCTGTTTCATGGTCCAGTTGGTGCGAAGCCTCAAATACGGTCTGAGGGGGCCTCATAGACAATGACGAAGGCTCGTTCGGTTCGACCCGCCCTGATGATTCTCACTGTGTATTTTCTCAGTACTTGGGTGGGGGCGGCCGCGGTTCAGGCCCAAGGGCCTGTCCCAGACATCACTCTGAGCTGCCAGCAGCCACAGCCTATCGACGTCTATCCAGGGGCAACAAGAGTCACCATTATCGATTGCACCTTGGAGAACCCGACTATCCATCAGGAGAAGGTCAATGTTCAGATTCAGTCCGGCTCTCTAGCCGCAGCCGGCCCGGCCTCAATGACTGTCGGAGCCCAGTCTGATGTCTCATTCCAAGTAGTCGCTCGCGCCGAATTAAGGATGCCTGAGGGTTCCCAGATTATCTCGATTACAGCCGAGGTCGTCCAGGCCGATGGAATCACTTGGGTCGGGACTCCAACCACCTACAAGGTGTTGGCAATCATTAGGCAGTTCAGCCGCCTAAGGGTGGCCTCCGAGGTCGCTTTCCTACAGCTCAGGCCGAAAGTCGACTACATGATTGTGTTCGATGTCTACAATGACGGCAATGCGATGGACAGGTTCAACGTCGGTGTAGATAATTACGACGAACTGAATGACGAGGGCTTCCAACTCAGTATTCCATTAGTCTCGGTGGAGATAGAATCGATGGCTCCAGCTGAGAAGATTAGAGTACAGATGAGGACTCCTAAGAATCAGGGTTGGACTGACAAGTATTTCTCTTTACAGTTCAAAGCCACTTCTGAATACTCAATCCGAACCGAAGGTATTCCGAATTATCAGGTGCAAACCATGACGATATACATCAGAGGAGTATATCTACCAGGGTTCGAGTTAATGGGGACCATGATGATCACGACACTAGCTGCCGCTGCTATTGCTGGCAGATATCGGGACGATGAGGACGATGATTCGGATGAGCCAAGAGTCCTCGATGCACGTCTGTTCTAACCGCTGTCACTACGGAGCGACTTGTCGTCAACGGGTTGATAACCCACGCGCGTGACGTGCGTACCGTCTATGGGGCGCTTCTATGAGTAACGGCGGGCTACTACAGAAGGCCATTGAGCAACAGTCTCACGATGAGCACGCTACCGTAGTCGTGGCCGATGTGGCTGAAACCGGTCGCTCTGGGATGATTTCAGGACCAATGAAGCAGGGTGCCGGCCTAGGTATCGTCGCACTCGTAATATCTTGGATAGTTTCCAGCCCTGGCATTCAGAGTGACTATTCCTTCGCCGGCATATTTCCAATATTGATGTTCGCCGGATCTTTCTATTTGGTTTGGAATGCCATGGGTCGGAAGCAGACTGCCGCGATCGCAGTCGTCTACATCCTACTTGCAGCCTCTCCGTACGCCGCCATGAGCCTGTCTTCAGGTGAGATCACAATCACTGAATCCGAGCTCTCTGAAGACGCTACTGAACTTACCTTGAAAATCCGTGAGTCCGGCGCCTTGTTCGGATCTTCCGTGGACTCGGCCGATATCTCAATCACCTATGATGGAACCAGTGTATTCGACTCCACAATATCATTCTCGATAGATAGGGAGGATGGATTCGGCACATATGGGGAGATTGCCCTGTCAATAGATGAGTGGTACCAAGGTAACGCAGCAGATAACGCAGCCTATGTTGTCTCAGTGGATGTTGGAAGCTCCTCTGATTCCATGCAACTTCAATCGAATCACCTACAGAGAACTGTCGATGATGTCAAGAGCGCCACTGCTGGAGCCATGGGGATGGGAAGCGAGTGCAGTGATTCCAAGGACTCGTGCATCTTAGGAGTGGCCCTGAAGTCATGGTCTGGTCTGGATGCAATGGGAGACAATCCTCCGGGAGGTCTTCCTCATGCAGATTACACGGTTTCTGCAACATTGTACTATGATTCCACGGAAGCCATCAGTTTCCCTACAATTACGGTGGTAAACGGAGTTGCCGAATGGGACTCAAACAATGGCGAGTATGGTGGCGGCAGTTCCTTTGTCGGTGATGAGGGTTCAGAACTTCCAATGCCAGGATCTGTAGATTCGTTCGAACTGAATACCAAGTACATCCCGATAGAGGATTGGGCCATCAGTGATTATGGGTGCTACCATTTCACAGTCGCGACCACTCAGACATCACCGTGGTCCGACGGCTCAGTGATTTCGTACACTTCATACTATGAATACACGGAAGAGGGTGGCGAGACTGACGGCAACCCTACCAACGAGGCTTGGACCTCTGTATCCAGTTGTGGTGCCTAGTTCTCGTCCTGCGAGTAACTCAAACTCTCTTCCTCTGTCTCGACGATTGCATCCGATGCACCACGCCTCAGCATAGTCATTCCAGCAATACCAGCCCCTACGATGATAGCAGTCAGCAGGGGTAGAATCGGCAAGGAGTCATCATCAGCTGGCTCCGTCCAAGTCGCCAGCCCCGTGCTCATACTGCCGCCTCCAAAGGCACTATCTTCTACCAACTGGCTAGGCGTTAGGATCCGGCAGGACAGGGTCGCATCACCAATTTTGCTGCTACGCCAACCGAAAGATACCTCTACAGACTCCCCGGCATCGATGAGAACTTCCTGGTAACCCCCAATATCAGCTTCCAGCCCAGTCTCCAGCACATCACAGGTGAAGTACAGGAGGGCAGGAGCAGTGCCCCGGTTCGCCAACTGGGCTAGTATTGGCATGGATTGCCCGATGGATTTTTCCGAAGACCCGTCGACTATCTCAACCGACTCCCATTCAACGAATGGAGTGCCAGAGTCGAGCACCGTATTCTGCATCCAGCCCAATGCCATCGGCCCACCGCCGTAATTGCCGATGCCCGAAGACTCTGGATTCCAACCGGTCTCGTATGTCACAACCTCGATGGTCGCTGATTCAGTCCAGATAGTCCCGTCGGAATAGCCAATCTCTACTACCCGCTCTCTGCCAGAGTCCACAGACGCGAACCCACCTAGGCTGAAGATTTCTTGTGTAGCCTCCTGCGGCCCTATTCCCGTTATTCTGAGTATCACGTAATCGGCATCGACCTGTATTGTCTGGTCCGAGACCCTGCGCTCCCAACGATCGATGAGGCCGCCTGAACTGCTGACATCCTCACCCCAGTAAATCACTGAATCTGGCCCCCCTCGAACGTCGTGGTCGTCGAGACTACCGGAGAACCCAGATTCACCTAGCAACTCTATCTCCCCGGTGTTTCCGAGGATTACAGGCCCCACTCTGTCGAAGTCGGAATCATCCGCGCTCATGGCACCATTGATTACTATCTGGCCGCCTGAGATGACGGAGTTACTAGATCCCATCTCTCCTTCTACTTCGATGGTGAAGCCCTGTTCTCCTGCGCTCCTCATGTTGACCGATTCAAGGTCACTGCCAAGAATGGTGGAGCTACCGCCCGTCTCGAACTCGATGGTGATCGAGGCAACAGTCACTGCACTTGATGAGTAACCCGTTAGACCAATCCACACATCTCCTGTGCCGTCCGCGAACGAGAAGGTATGAGAGGAACCGTTGATGTTGATTGACTCGCCTGCTACATGAGCCGCGCCGCCATAGTAACTGTCTCCTTCCATCGCTTGCATTTTTACGTTGAAAGGTCCTGAAATCCCTTCTCCTGGAACCTTGAATTTTGATATGTTAATCTCGTCCCAATAGCCCATGCTGGCGATTGCAGTAGGGAGGTTTTT
>CBFHQW010000074.1:0-6409 GCA_965658085.1 Candidatus Thalassarchaeum sp. | reverse complement strand
TGTTCGAGAATGACGAGATCGGAATCGAGCATGGAATAGCTCATTTCGCAAACGGCTCGACATCTGAAGCCGTGTTGACCTTCAACCGCTTCGAGGATGGCAAGCTCATCCTGAGCGAGACCGGTGCAACTCCTATCAGTGATGATTACCAGTTAATTGGTCAAGATTGAATGGTGCCTCATGACGGATTTGAACCGACGACCTCCAGCTTATGAGACTGGCGTGCTACCAACTACACCAATGAGGCTGTGGCTTGGCGAGCCGGGAATCCTTTTTTGAGCGTTCTGACCTAATTTTGGCCAGAATCTGCATGGCTGCTCACACGCAGGGTTGATTTGCGCACTGCTCCCGCCGGTGATTGGGTTCCATGGTCGATGTCGACAGTGCGATGCGCGCGAGCGCCTACGGAGGGGGCAAGCGGCGCAAGAAGAGCGATGAGGACAAGAACAAGGAGAAGCAGGGCCGTGTGCTCGAGCCTTTCGACCCAGCTGCGGCCGCCAAGAAGGAGACGGCTGAGGCCTATTCAATGTGGATTGTCATCATCTACGGATTGTCTGTTTGCATGTTCATGCGCTACGTCTTCATGCCCACTCTGACCGAGCCCACTAGGGCTCTGTGGCTGCTGCCGATGCTGCTGATGGTTACCATCCCGTCGCTACACAAGATAATGATCCCAACTGAGTACTTCGAACTCTTCACTATGGGCAACTGGTTCCGTGCTTGCTTTCTCTACTTCTTCTCGTTCATAGCCCTCTCCTTCATGCTGGTAAACCCACCTTTGGGAGACATCGCTGCTCCTGCTATCGCAAGCGGGATCGACGTCGAGACCAATGATGCCGTCGTCGATGCCAGATGGAGCAAGGGTACCTACTACCTCGAGACCAACCAAGATACCATCGACATTGTCCTTGGGATGGCGGTGCGCGACAACGTGAATGCCGAGACCGCAATAATGAGTGCTAGTGTATGGTATCGCGGCGAGATGATTGCTAATCTATCGGATGGGGTTGTTGGTGAACTAGATGAGGCTCAAGCGCGGTTCGACGAAGTGGAAGGAAACTGGACTCGTGGAAACCAGAAGAATACTCTGACTGGCGACGTCCTGGGGCCTAAAGTCGCTTCAAGAGCTGAAGACATAGGGATGGCATGGGACATCTCCGGCATGGAATTGGGTGACTACGAGATTCGAATCAATCTCAGTGAGGTGGGTGACCCATGGGAGCTGAACACATGGGATGCAGTCTACACCATCAACATCGTTCGGGTCGTCTAGGACCCGATGAGCGAGCAAATCCTCGCTGTCATTGCATCGAGCTGAAGGGCTTCACCACCGCCTTCGACCATCCGGAAGTCGCACTCGGCCATCGCCTCGGTAACCGCCAGTTTCTGAGCCTCATCAAGAAACGTAGTCGAACCGAGTTCTCGGTGCATCTGGTTGACTAGGTCGGTTCCGGCCAGACCGAATCTGTCGAGCAGTTCCTTGAGTCTGCGTCTGGCTGGTTGGAAGCCGTCTTCCTTGCATGCAAGGATGTAGCCATGCAACTCCTCTGGAGGGGCAGTCGCTGTGGTCTCGTAAACAAGGTCGCGAGTAACGTTGGAGTCGAGCGATGCGGCGACCTGTAGTGAGGTGATGGCCTTGCGCAAGTCCCCTAGGCTGACGTGGGCTATTGCGACAGCGGCCTCAGCGTCGAGGTTGATTCCTTCTGACTCGGCAACCGAGGTGATCATCTCGAGGACCTGGTCCTCGGCTAGTGGACGGAAGCGAAACACCGCACAGCGCGACTGAATGGGCTCGATAATCTTCGACGAGTAGTTGCATGACAGAATGAATCTACAGGTCTGCGCGTTTTGCTCCATGATTCGGCGTAGCGCGCCCTGAGCGTCAGGTGTGAGGGCATCGGCCTCATCGAGGAAGATGACTTTGAACGAGGTGCCAGGTGAAGGCGCTGTCTTGGCGAACTGCTTGACTTTAGTGCGAATAGACTCGAGTTTGCGCTCGTCGCTGGCATTCATCTCTAGGAGGTTCATCCTGTAGTTCTCGCCGAATACATCGCGGGTCAGCGCTATGGCCGCGGTCGTCTTTCCAGTGCCTGGAGGACCCGAGAGTAAGAGGTGAGGAAAGCTACGCATCTCGGCGTACGCCTTGAGTCGGTCCACTACTGCGCGCTGGCCCTTGATGTCGCCCACGGTCTGCGGACGATGGCGTTCTACCCACAACTCACTCATGACAATCCTTCCTCATCCTAATGCGGGCGTCCATGAATGTTGTGCGAGGCGCGTCGCGCCCCTGCTCAATACCTCTCTTCATCGTTCGGGAAGTCCATACTTCGGACATCCTCTACATACTGACTTACTGCTGCCTCAGTGGCACTCCCGAGATCGGCGTACCTTCTCAGGAACCTCGGTGAGAAGTCCTTGGTGATACCTAGCATGTCGTGCAGCACCAGCACCTGTCCGTCGCAGTCTGGACCGGCTCCGATACCGATGGTGGGAATAGTCAACGACTCACTAATCTGCTTGGCCAACTCAGATGGAATCTTCTCAAAGACTACCGAGAAGCAGCCTGCCTCCTCGAGCGCCTTGGCGTCCTCGATGAGCCTAGTCGCCTCGGCCTCTTCCTTGGCCCTCACCGAGTAAGTACCGAACTTGTAGATTGATTGAGGCGTCAGTCCGAGGTGACCCATCACTGGGATGCCAGCCTCGACGATGCGCTTGACCGACTCGCAGACCTCGGTGCCTCCTTCGAGCTTGACAGCGTGTCCGCCAGACTCTTTCATTATACGGATGGCCGAGTCCAGCGCGGTCTTGGAGTCGCCCTGATACGAACCGAATGGCATGTCGACGACGACCAGTGCCCTGTCGACACCGTTGACCACGCACTGGGCGTGGTAGATCATGTGGTCGAGAGTAATCGGTACTGTGGTCTCGTTTCCTGCCATCACGTTCGAGGCAGAGTCGCCGACAAGAATTACGTCTATACCAGCACCATCCACGAGACGAGCTAGAGAGTAATCGTATGCAGTCAGCATGGCAATCTTCTCGCCAGACTGCTTCATCTTCTGCAGGGTCTGAGTAGTGACCTTCTTCGCTCGGCTGGAAACCATAGCACTCCCTCTGGGAGTGCGGCGAGGGCTATTGACGCCTTCAACCACTCGCCTACTTCAGATCTCGTCGGAAGCCATTGTCTCGAGAGCCATCAGGTATTGCTCAAGGTGGATTAGCCCATCGCCGTTCTCATCTGCGGCGTGGAAATACACTCGGAGCTTATCAGCGTCATCGGCCTTCATCCCCAGCGCATCCACTGCAGAGGTGAACTGTCTGAGGGTGAGCAGTTTGTTGCCCCATGTGTCTGCTGCGAAGAATGCGGCAGTACGCCTGCGTTCCTCTGCCTTTTCCGGGGCCGAGGACATCAGGCGGAAGGTCTCCCATGGTGATATCCTATGGCTGATATGTCTCTTGCCATAGCTTTGGTAGATCAACCAGCCGAGTGCGGCGGCCGCTGCGGCTCCGATAACTGCCTCAATACCCATGAAGAAGAGCAATGAGCCACCTGCAATGATTCCGAAGACCTGTAGGAATGGATGCAGAGGGGCGCGGTATTCGGGCCGATACCAAGCATGTGACTTGGTTGCCTTGCGCATCACAAGAACGCTGAGACACATCAGCATGTATGCCATAATCTGGAATCCGCTGGCGAACTCGGCCACTTGGTGCACGTCGATGGAAACCAGTGCCCATGCCATCGCGAGTCCAGTGATAATAATCGCAACGTGAGGAGTGTCATACTTCTGATGGAGGTCCTCAAGAGAGGCGGGTAGCAGACTGTCTCTGGACATCGCGAACAGATAGCGGGAGGCAGCCAGTATCCCAGCAAGGGACATCGAAGTCATTGTGAGTATTGCGACTACCGCTGCAAACAAGGCCACTGAACTACCTCCGATGATCTCGGCAAAGGCCCTGACGGGATCCTCAATAGGGTGCCCTTGAGAGTCAAAAAAGGCCTCAGGAGGGATGACTGCGGCCATAGTCGCCACTAGAACGGCATAGAGGATTGTGCCAATTACTAGTGAGAACATGATACCGCCGGGCAGGTTCTTTCCGGGATTCTTGATTTCGCCGCCGATTGCCGCCACCTTCGTCACACCGGCATATGAGACTAGGACCAGAGCCGCTGCCTCTCCCATGGTCATCCAGTCTTCTGTGGTCTCGAGCGTGGGCTTGGCCCTAGAGTAGTCGGCATCGCCATTCAGGATAGCCCACACCGTCAAGCCCACCAGCATCAGTATAGAAAGAGTAACCACTGGGGTTTGCACTGACTTGATTCGCTTTACTCCCAAGATGTTGATTCCACTGATTAGGACCAGCATCCCAAGAGCGGCTTGGATATCCGTAATTTCGGTGCCCAGATAGCTCTGGATGAACATCAGATAGGCAGAGAACCCAATCAGTGCGAATGCTGCCTTGAGTAAGAATGACGCCCACAAGGCGAGTCCAGTCATAGTACCAAACATCGGGCCGAAGACCCTCTCGACGTAGACATATGAGCCACCCGAAGTCGGCATTGCCGATGCTAGCTCGCTCTTGTTTAGGGCCCCGGGTATCACCACAAGGGCTGCGAAGACGTATGCCAGCCAAGCACCCCCTCCGACCATCTCGAAGGCCAGTGAAGGCAGGACGAACAATCCACTGCCAATCATCGCGGACAGCGATATCACCACAACGGAAAACAATCCCAGTTTCCGTTCAAGAGTGTCTGAGACTGCTTCGATAGGAGTCAGGACAATGCCTGCTAGGTCCTTAGGACCTACTGGTCTCATAGTTTGCCCGAATCTTGGCCGTTGTTGAAGGTTCGCCCGCCGAATCCTTCATCCTTGGAGCACCCTCTGGTAAACTGAGAATGAGGGTTCTGCAAGGTATTCTGGCAATCATGCTGCTGCTCGTCCCACTGAGTGGCTGCTTCGGCATCGGGAACGGTGGCGTTATGTTTGGAGATGAGCCTGAGAAAGAGTCTCTGAGACTCAATCACATCCAGATGGAGGGGACACATAACTCGTATCACATCGAGCCCCTCGTATCGCCGACTCGAGAATACATGTACACTCACGAGCCTCTTGATATTCAAGCCTCAGAGCTCGGAGTTCGGCAGTTCGAAATCGATGTCTGGTGGGATGTCCGAGAAGGATTGCGCGTGTACCACAACCAATACGACTCGGGCACTACTTGCCCTACCTTCCAGAATTGCCTCGAGACTCTTCTAACATGGTCCGAGGCCAATGAGCAGCACCACCCATTGATGATTTGGATTGAGCCCAAGGACTGGCCCGAGCAGGCAGTCGACCTCACCACTACTGTGGAATTGTCTGGGATACTCGAAGACATCGAGAATGAAATCGCCGAGTTCTGGCCGAGGAACCGAACCATCGCTCCTGATGACGTGCGAGGTGAATGGTCAACCCTCAATGAGGGCGTGATAAACGATGGATGGCCGTTGCTTGAGGAGAGTCGGGGCAAGGCCATCTTCGTTCTACTTGCCAGTGGGGGGATGCGAGATCTCTATCTCGATGAGCACCCTGGTCTCGTTGGTTCCCTGATGTTCACGCTCTCACCCGAGGGCAGCGATGAGGCTGCCATATTCTCACTTACCGACCCCATTGGCAGTGGGGAGGATATATCCCGATTGGTCAACGAAGGCTACATCGTACGCACCCGCGCGGACAGCGGTGGTGAGGAGCCGGACGACAACGACACCGCCCGGTTTGAGGCCGCGCTGGCTTCAGGGGCTCACACAATCTCCACAGACTACCCCGGCCCTGTCGATGGGATGGACTACTGGATCGCGATTCCAAACGGCACTCCCAGCCGCTGCAACCCGCTGACAGCGCCGACTTGGTGCGCTTCTGAGGACATAGAAAATCAGGCCTCTTCCTGACTGCCAATCAAGAATCCATCAGGGATCCTTCGGCAATGAAATCTGCCTTCCCCTTAGTCAGGGCTTCCATGCGATTTCGGTAGTTGCTGAAGCCAAGAAGTGCCCCCCCTGAGATGAAAACTGCGAAAAACTGGATTTTCCAAAGTGCTTGGGACAATGACGAAATAGTATCATTTGCAAAATCACCACCTCCTGTACCAACATTGCCGCCCACCGCTCCTGCTAGTAGTACCATCATGATTACTGGGAGAAATGGAATTGCTATCAAAGCGGCAAAGCCTGTGATGCCACCATATACTATTGAAGAAGATAAGTCACTGCCGAACAGTTCGTCAGTAACTTCGCCTCCCAAAGATGCGACTAAGTAGATCTCCTCGGCCTTCAGTGAGCGTTTAGCTACCTCCGCGTTCGCAAGGGCCTCCTTCATCCTCTCCTCGGGGGTCGCTTCTACCAACGCTGAATCCCACCATCCTCCTTCCT
>CBFHQW010000073.1:0-6424 GCA_965658085.1 Candidatus Thalassarchaeum sp. | reverse complement strand
CTCTCCCCGGGTGATTCGATGTCCGAACTCGTGGTAGGCGACAATCATCGCCGGCAGAAGGATTGAGCTAGTCAGCAGAGCTAGGATGAGTAGTAGCATCATCAACACGAAGAAGTTCTGCAGCCCGGGGATGGCTACGAATAATCCAGCTGAGAGGCCAGCACAGGTCGTGGCAGTGGTCTCAAAGATGGTCTGACCGGTCCTAGACACAGACTTGACGATGCCAGCAGGAGTCTCTCCCTCGTCTTTGATTCGATCAACGATGTGGATGGAATCATCCACCCCTATGCCGAAGACAATTGTCCCCACCATGGCGGTGAAGAAGTTGACGTTGACACCTCCACTGCGCATCAATAGTGGCTGCCAAACCACAACAACCCCTACTGCAATCATAGTGAATAGAGCCAACCGAGGGGAGCGAAACAGGAAGGTCATGGCAATGAGCAGTATGAGCATCGTAGCTATGGTTGTCTCTGACTGGGCCTCGTGGACCCCATCGTTGACGTCGATGGATACTGGCAACCCTCCCGTTAAGAGCGAGTTGAAGGTCTGATCCAATCCCAGACCTTGGCAGGTCCAGGCCGAGCCTCCGCATCCTACACCAGTCAAGAAGCCGTCTATGGCATCCCGTAGAGAGCCTGCATCAGCTAGATTGAGATAGGGCTGATTAACATAAACCAGAGTCTTTGTCTCGCCTGAGCCCTGATCAGCATTCATCAGCATTGATCGAATCTCTGGAGAGAGGGTGTCGAAAGCCACATTGACCATGTCCTCGCGACTGGTCACGACATAGGCCCAACAATCAGGGCGTAGGGGATTAGTCGACTCATCCCAACACTCATCATGAAGGATTTCCCAAAGGCTCTCATCGTATAATTCTAAATCTCCAATCACGACATCTACATGTATTGATTTCAGAATGGTTACTAAACTGACGGTGGAGGTATTAGCCACTTGGTCAATTTTGTTGACTTGCATGATATCTATGGCATCGAGTATGGGGAGGTCCCGAATCGGGGCTGTGTCATTCTGAGCCCCTCTCTGAGTAGCATCTACGATGAACATGTTAGTCTGTCCGCCATCGAAGACGTAGCTGTATTCCCTGAGGGTCTCATATGATTCTAGACCCGGGGGGACCTCATCGGCGGCGCCGCTTATTCCCTGTCCGAGTTGTTCCTCGAGAATACGGGCTCCCGAGAAAGTCAAGGCTAAGGTGACTATCAGAACTATGACAGTGGCCTTGACTGGAATCTCTCCGATTGACTCCCATAACTTATCGAAGGCTTTTGAACGGCTCTTTCTGTATCTCAGTAACTGAACCAACGCGGGGACCATTAGCATCGATAACACGAATGTAGTCGAGATACCTATTAGGAGCGTTGTTCCGACTGTCCTCATAGGCTCTATCGGAACCAAACTGGGCCACCTGAGTACACTGAAACCTATGATAGTGGTCAACGCAGATAGGAATATGGCGTGCCCAGTAGTAAGAACTGCTCTGACTGTCGCTGTGAGGCTGATATGTGGGTCCCACGGGTCGATATCCTCGGTCTGGAAGCCGTCCCTCTGAGCCGACCAAGCCATCTCGAGACGTTCCTCAATCAACTCAATTCTATTCTCCTCTATCCTGTTGGTCAAATGCAGGGCGTAGTCAACCCCTAGCCCGACCAGTATGGGGCCAACCGAGATAATCATTGGAGTGAGCATGATGTCAGCGATTACGGTGATGCCGAATGTTATTGCTAAACTCATCATAATGGGGGCGCCGCAGATAATAATGACCTTGGGATTGCGGTGCAGTAACAGCATGGCCAGTGAGACTAGGACTATACTGATGGGGAGCATCCTGTCGACAAGTTCGATGTAGATTGCATCGGAGATGTCGTGCACCACCGGAGTCAATCCAGTAATAGTGATGGCCTTGCGGTTGTCAGTTGAAGTGAATTCGTCCATTGTTGAGGTAGGAGTATCGTATACTCTGTGACAAAGTTGACAGTCCACAGGATTTGATTCCTCGTAAATCAACTGTTGAGAGTGCGTAATGAAGGCCTTGTGGTCCCTCAAAATTCCATCTGGATTCTCTTCAGTCGAGCCTTTTGGGTCCGGACGAGATGTGATGTCCGTTTCCGACATATCGAACTTCAGCCCCATGATGACTACCCCCGTATCCCAAATGCCGTCGTTATTGGTGTCACGAACGAAGTTAGATAGTAGCGGTTCGGCATCCTCGACGAACCTGTCTATTCTCTCCTGTGCTCCAGAGCCTTCTGGAATCGAGTACCCTTCGTAGGGATTGAGTGACGAGACCGCGCAGTCTTCGTTGTCTCCTGTCGGCAACGCATACTTTTCCATCGCGCAGTTGAAGCGGTAGTTGGAAGAGTTCGCCTCCTTGATAATCTGCGCAGGGGAGATTATCCAAACGACGCCGTCAATCCCTCCTCTGTCCTCCTTATTGTAGTCGAGTCCGGACTGGTATCCACCTATCCCTCGGTTCTGATCATCCCCCTCTATCCACGAGATCTGTTTCAGTATCTCTACACTGGTGATATTCTCTGTTCCCCTGTGGCTGGGATCGTCGACAGCGTTGTCGGTCTGCACATATAGGATGAAAATGTCAGTCGACCACTGCTCCCTGACTTGCTGCAATAGGATAGTGGAGTCGGCTCCATCAGGCAAGTATATCTCAACGTCTCCGTTGATTTGGTGTTCGAACTCCATGGCGTCCCTACCAATCACCGTAGTTACCAGAAGGAGGAGGACTACGATACTGGCCGGACTTCTGAGTATTGATGAGTAAGTCAGTTCGACCGTCCTGCGAGTAGTGGCCTCGGCGGCATCACTTACGTCATCTATTAGTTGAGCCGTTGTGTCCAATCCTTCACCGATGAAACTGTCGGCGAAGCCCTCGCGAGCACTGTCAAAGAACTCTTTGAGGGGCTTGAGTTTCTCAAAGAAGCCGTCCCAAAAAGCGGCCTCGTCATCACGGCCTTCTCCATCTCCGATGGAGTACTTATCCTCCGGCTCAACTCGCGCCACGGGATGGGGCCTTCACCGGAGCCAAATGAAGCGTTCGCATCGGCTCCGTGTGGGAGGCGTGTTACGAATGAGAATAGAAATTTTGGAACTACCTGACCGTGTTACAGCTTGCTTGCTATCAGTCAGAGACCATCGAATCCCTGAAAGTGGATGAGCCACCCGACAGAGATGCATGGCTAGGAGAAGGAGGGTGGCCGCCCCCAAAGGCAGGGATGACGATGTCAGATTGATGGCGGCTCTGGTGACCTTTGGAGTTACTAGTATGATTCTGATGGCAGTGATGCTTCTAGCACCTGTGGTCAAGGTCGGCCCTTCAGAGGGCGAGTTAGCTCCCGACTTCTCAGCCCAGGCTTACAGCGGAGGGGAGTGGGAGGACTTCCGTCTGTCTGATTTGTTCAACAAGAGTTGGGCACCGGGTGGAGATGGTGATTGGATAGTTGTGCAGTACATCGATACTGACTGTCCGTACTGCTGGAGTGAGGGCGAGATGATGAGCCAGTTACACTCACAATGGAATCAGGAAGTGACCTTCGTCACCGTTGTGGTTGAACTCGGAATCCAGGGTCACGACAGCAGCCGGGAGGAAGTGGAAGCTTTCAGGGACAAGACTCCTTACGACGGCTGTATAACTAACTCAAACTGCGCAGATAGACCTGGAAATCCGCACTCGTGGATCTACATCGACGACCTGAATACGAGGACGAGTGGGGACTGGGAATTACCTGGAACACCATTTGCCGCACTGCTACAGCCCGACGGAATAGTGGCTTGGAATCCGCAACAGTCGGGCAACCACCCTGAGGGGGAAGAGATGGACGGCGCTCTGCAGCGCTTGGTGGGTGGATCTTGATGGCTCTGGATACTCCTCTGATGATATTCATCGCCGGACTAGTGATTGCCTCGGCCGGAGGTCTGAAAGCGAGTCGAACGGATGGTGAAGAAGGCACCAAGGGAATGATCGATTCAGGATTAGTATTCTCAGTAATCGGACTGATGTCATCGGGTTGGACCTACGCCATCCACAATTCACTGCTCGATTCAGGCGAGAGCAGTATGTGCGCCTCCGAGGGTCTCGTCCAGTGTGGTTCTGTGATTGGCGATCCGGAATGGAATAATCTCTTCGGCATCCCATGGGGAATCACTGGACTACTCTCTTTCAGCCTGCTGTTCTTCCTCTTCCTGTCACTACGGATGGACATGCATGCGAAATGGGCAGAGTCATTCACCTCCTACTCTTTGCTGGCCGGACTCGCTGGCGTGCCCTTCGTCGCCTTCCTGATTTTCGTTGAGTTGACTCAGGTCGAAGGCGCCCCTCACATTTGCCCATTCTGCACAGTCGCTCACTTGTCCCTGATAGGCTTCCTCGTCGCTGCCCATGCACTGCGGGGGCGCAAACAGAGCGGCGCGTGGGCCTGATTTGCCGGCGACGGCAACCCGATGGACTCAAGGCTAACCCTAGGGTCGTGCAGCCATGGAACTGGTTACTGGAGGCGCGGGGTTCATCGGTTCCCACCTAGTTGACTCGTTGGTAGCTAAAGGCAAGCAGGTACGCGTACTCGACAACTTCAGCAGTGGGCGTGAGGAGTTTCTCTCTCATCACGCTGGCTCTGGCATGGTGGAAGTCATGAAGGGGGATTTACTCAATCTAGAATCGGTGAGGTCGGCCATGGAGGGCGTTGACACTGTCCACCACATGGCAGCTAACCCTGACATCAGGCTGGGCATCTCTGTAACCGATACCGACCTCAGACAAGGCACGATAGCAACTTACAATGTACTAGAGTCCATGCGTATGGAGGGAGTAAGTAGGATTTCATTCTCTTCGTCCTCAGCAGTGTATGGTGAGGCTTCCCAGATGCCGACGCCCGAGACATATGGTCCAATAAAACCAATTTCACTCTACGGGGCTTCCAAACTCGCCTCTGAAGCCCTGATTACCGCTTGGTGCGGCACCTTTGGAGCCAAGTCATGGATACACAGGTTCGCCAACATCGTCGGCCCCAGAGGAACTCATGGCGTCATCTACGACTTCGTGCACAAGCTCAAGTCCGATCCTTCTCGACTGGAGGTCCTAGGAGACGGTCGGCAAGAAAAGTCGTACATGTCAGCCGAGGACTGCGTCGACGCCATGCTGCACTTAGTTGACGGCGTCGATGCTGATGTCAACCTGTACAACCTTGGAACTGGGGACACCTGCTCAGTTGGCAGAATCGCAGAGATTGTGATCGAGGAGAGTGGGCTGGAAGGAGTTTCAATCGAATACACCGGAGGAGATCGTGGCTGGGCTGGAGATGTTCCGAAGACCTCCCTTGATGTCGAGTTTCTGTTCTCCACTGGATTCTCGCCTGGGATGCAGTCGGAGCAGGCCATCAGACACACTGCTCAGGCTCTGATAGAAGAGATTGGCCTGTGAGCACTTTCCCGGCGAGCCCCATTCATAACCCCGTGACCCGAGGACTCGGTATGAGCAAGCGCTGGTATCAAGACAACAGGCGCGACGCTTGGAGGAGGATAGCGCGTTCCAAGGGGTATCGCACACGTTCAGCTTACAAGCTCAAGCAAATCCAAGAGCGTTTCGGCATTATCCGCAGAGGAGATGCGGTGCTCGATGTGGGGTGCCATCCCGGCGGATGGGTCCAGGTAGCCGTCGAAGAGGCTGGAGAGGAAGGGATGGTAATCGGAGTGGACTTGCTGGCGACATCTCCAGTCGATGGCGCTAGCATCATCATCGGCGACATCTCTGAGGAAGATACGATTGCACGGATAAGCCAGACTCTGGGTGAGCGTGAACTGAACGTTGTGGTCAGTGACATCTCCCCTAATCTGACTGGACGATACGACACCGATCAAACAATCTCACTTGAGCTTTCGACTCTGGTCCTTGATGCGGCAATGAAGTTCATCCCCCCTGGTGGAAGCTTCGTCACGAAGATCTTCCAAGGCATAGGTATTGAGGGCCTAGTCACCGCTGCTCGGGATCGCTTCTCCAACGTCCAGAGATACTCTCCCACCGCAAGTCGGAGTGCGTCCTCGGAGACCTATCTAATCTGTCAGAACAGACTTCCTCGGCCCAAGGATAGAGCACGGGGGAAGAGTGCATCGGAACAGGTGCAGAACCACTTGTCCGAACTAGGGATTGTCGTCGAGGAGGAGTCTGACGAAATAGAATCGAAGGTCGGTTTCCGACGTATTAAGAAGCGTGAAGAAGAGTGAATATAATCACTCTGAATCCCGGTCATATGGCTCTATATTCTGCCACTCGGATGCGTCCGAGCGGGAGACTACTGCGTGTACCCATTCGGAATTTGAGCAGTTGAAAACCTCGTGAGGTAGGCCCGGTTCGATGTAGAACATATCGCCCTCGCTGTGCACCACAGACTTCCTACAA
>CBFHQW010000072.1:0-6547 GCA_965658085.1 Candidatus Thalassarchaeum sp. | reverse complement strand
TTCCAGAAAGTTCGATTTCCGGGGTGTTTACCAGTGTGGTCCCAAGGCAGACTCTCAAGTTTCCTAACATTGATCCTAGTAGCGCTACTTGACAGGCTAGGGAGCTCGTCGGGTGCATTCTCGGAAGCAGCCATGGTATACCCACGGGGTTAGTGGTTGAGAACACACCGGGTCATTTCAGATGGCTACGAATGTGCTTGGCGAGTATTGCACCCTCATCAGGATCAAGTTGTGTGGTGGTGAACGGCCAGGTCAGGCCGCTGCCATCATCGTGTTTGGGAATGATATGAAAATGAACGTGAAAGACTGATTGAAATGCGGCCTCGCCATTATTCTGTAGGACGTTGAAATCGGTGGCCCCTGAGGCTGCAAGAACGGCTCTGGAAATCTTTGGAAGAACTCTTCCGACAGCAGCAGAGGCCTCTTCCGAAAGTCCGTCCAGTGTAGTGCTCTGCTCCTTCGGGACAACTAGGGTGTGCCCGATGCTGGCTGGATTAATGTCAAGGAAAGCGAATACGTCCTCGTCCTCGTACACCTTATGACAGGGAATGTCTCCTTGAATAATGAGTGTGAAAATGCTCGGATCGGAATCGCTCATGCTATTCCTCTGAGCTGATTATTGCCTCAGCCAAAGCGATCATGCCCTCGAGATAAATTGCGGTGACCAATTCGGTGTTCATCACCATGGAATGGTCTGTGACTCTGATTCCAGTCTCTCGCAATCCAGCGAGGTTGGTTGCGGCTGCTTCGAGGGTCTTCCCGTCGCGACTACCGTTGAGATTTTCCATGATTGATGATATGGTGGTTGAGACTCGTCCTACTGACTCGCCAGTGGTTCCCATCAGGGATGTGACTCTAGCTCGTTCGGCCTGAATCGCCTCTTCCACCAAAGAGGAGGCGGCGAATGGTGTGTCCGAGACCCAGTCTCCAGCGTGTTCTCCAGCACTGTTTCCACTCACTAAGTCCTCGAGTAGTTGGTTCCCGGGCAACATGCCAGCTCCGTGCATTCCGGTGTTGGCTGATCGCCCTGCTGCGTAAAGACCTGTGAACCACATATTACCATCTTCGAAGGTTACTCTACCACTCTCATCCACAGGAGCACCTCCTGTAGTCGCGGCGACGCTTGACATCAGAGGAATGACTTCGGTGGTAATGTCCAAGCCTGCCCTCTCCCTCACCCTTCTTGTGGTCTGAGCGAACCAGGGAGATGCTGTAGCATCGAGTGAGCGTAGGTCGAGGACGCACCCTTCTCCGTTGAGGATTGTCTCGGGCTCGACGTCCTCTCCACTCTCCTTACGCAGTCTGCCTCCGGCACCCAGCAAATCAAGGGGAAGGTGCATGTCAGTGCCGCGGATTGTGAGTGGGTGCCGAGGAGAATTGGCCATACCGGACAGGCCTACGCCTGCAGAAATAGCAAGGGCGGATCCGATACCCGCGCCATTCGAAGGAGAGGACCATATTCCTTGGTGCCCTTCTGTGGCCAGAATGACAGCTTTGGATTGTATGGAAGATATTCCTCCAGTCAATAGATCCAGCACTACAACGCCACGAACCTGCTGATTGTCCATCACCAGAGAAAGGGGGACTAGGTCCGAGCGGCGAGGGATATTCCTCTTGATGGTCTGCTCCTCAAGAATACGAGTCACCTCTCTGGCCGTGCTGTCCCCGCAACCTGTCAGACGAGCTCTGCTGTGGCCTGGTGCCTCTGAGGTGTGAGGTAGCCCTCCTTCTCTGCGGCGCAGAACCAATCCCCATCTCTCAAGTTCAGCAATGACTGAGGTTGCCTCACCACAGAATCGGGCTGCTGCGACCTTGTTGGTCGACTCACCGCCGGCTGTAACCGTATCGTTGCGATGTGCGGTGGAGTCAAGTTCATCTATCGAGGCAGCCAAGCCTGACAGAGGGGCTGTGCCAGATGCTGAGCCGACACCTGAGGAGTCAATCACCAGAGGGATTGTGCCTGCGTCGGCAGAAGCGATGGCTGCTCGCAGAGCCGCTGGGCCGCTGCCGATGACGACGATGTCCCACGACTCCATGTTCTCTCCGTTAGTCGCAATCACAATAGCGTCATGAACGTGACGCTCGGGACTCCGTCCCGCGAGGACCTCAATCGGCTATGGAGAGGGCCAGTCTACGAACAGCCGATGCTGCGTCAGACATTCGCTGACCTACGCTCTCCTGCTGCGCCTTTGACGACAGCGTGGTCTGCACCACAATTGAGGAGAGTGTTTCTCCATGCTCCCCTCTCAGGGTGACCTGAACTGGATGCGAGCCTAGTTTGGAGTCTGGCCACGCAAGACCAATCCAGAGCACGGTGGCGTCATCCAACAGACGCCCCAGTGAATCGACCTGATCCGTGGCTCTTGCTCTGTCTATAGGACGAGAAGCCCTGGCCTCGACTCTGATTGTCTGCAGAGCTGGTTCCCCCTCGGCCACCACAACATCGAGTTTGACATTGGTATTGGCTCCGGTGTTGTTGTGTAACATAACGAATAGATCAGCCTGGCCTTGAGAACAGCGGGGAGGGAGGTCGAGATCTAGTCTCCAAGACACCTCATTCATCGAGTGGTCACCTCTGATAGCCGAGTCCTGTAGTCTGTCAATCAATCTGAAGAGTCCTGGCTCCCATGCTTTGGTGTGTGCCAACAGGGTCCGCAGTGATTTAAGGTCGAACTTGTTCGATTTGTCAATCAAACTGTCGATTGCTGTCACTTTGAAAACACGCTTCGCCTCGGTCATCAGTCTAGCGTCGTTGAGCATTCCCCGCTCATTGAGATGTACAGCACGCAGAAGGTGCTCTATGGCCGAATCGGGCGTCTGATTGACCCTCACACTATCCATTAGGGAGATTTTCCAATCATCCCACGCTGCTGCAGTCTCTGGATCTAGATGAGCGACCATGAGATCGGACAACGGCCTGTTCAAAGTGCTGTCATGTAGAGTCGGGGCATGCAGGGACAGTAGAGGAAATGAATTGGAGCGCATGGGAATCGAGTCATCCAGCATTAGTGAGTTGAGGAAGCACAGTGCCCCCAGAGCCACCGAAGCGCCTAGGAGCATTGACCCGAGAGTATTGCCTGTCTCGAGGTCCCTCACTGCAATCAGCGCCAGCGCACCAAGTACTGCTGAGAGGAGGCGGATTCGTTCTCTCAGGGACCTTTCGCGCAAGGTATTGAGAATTCGCTCCACACCTGGATAGGCATCCATCGACCTCTGGCTCCCATCCCTTAACTTGAGGCGGTCGCGCGCGGACATCCTCGCGAAGGTTGCTGCTAGATTGGTGGGTATAAGCAACATAGCAAGGAGAGTATATGCTGCGATGGCCGCATCGTAGGAGGCGAAATCCCACTTTACCAGTAGCAAACCAGCGCATATAGGAGCCACTAATGAGAGAGCCTGGCGAATCAAAGGGGTCTGGGCGGATCCAGAAATGCGGGTCCAGAAACGCCTCCCGGTATCTCTAGCTGCCACTCTGCGTGAAAGAGCTCGTTGGTTTGAGTCACCGAACTTGCTTGAATCCGAATATGGTGTCGGCAGCTTCGGAATAGGGGCCTCCATGGAACTTCGGAGGACGCAGGATGCTTGATGGCATCGGCGCTATTGCTGCCGATGGAGGGGGATTTTGCGAACGTTACCTTTCTTGGGGAGTGTGCTGTCGCAGAACCGGGCGATTAGTGTAGTCTGGATATCACCTTGGCCTCCTAAGCCGAGAACACGGGTTCAAATCCTGTATCGCCCGCCACTTCATCAACCGAAAGCGAGGCCGTGCTCCTTGCCTGCTCTGGATACTTTGTGGAGGAAGTTCTCGAATGGGATTCTGGCGTGCATCGAGCGGTTGAGCTGGGTGTCACAGTTGGCCAAAGCCCCGAGCAACTGCTCACGGAGGGGGTCGGGGAGAGAGAGTCTGCGACCGACTAGAACGTCGTGGAGTTGGTGGACCACGTCGTCGGAGTCCATTCCGTGGTCATTCATCATGCTATCAATTTCGGCCAATGCCCCCGCTAGCACCTTCTTCTTACGACCGCCCCGATTTTCCCACTTCCACTCAACCACTCTCCCTCTCAAAGCCAGTTCCAACAGGTGTCTGCCTGACTGCAGGGTGGTTGACTGAACTAGGGTGTGAACCGCCGATCGATCTTGTGCGAGGCCCCTCAGGTGTAGCATCTCCAAGGTGAACAGGGCTTTTCTGAGGTTGCCTCTTGAGATGTACGCAATGTCCTCAAGTACGCCCTCTACAGTCTCCACGCCCTCTGATTTAGTGATGGCGTGCATGGCAGAAAGCATCGTCCCACGCTCAGTCGAAGGGATTCGAATCATCTGAGTTCGAGAGCGTAACGCATCGATAATTCTCGAGGGGGCTCTAGCCACAAGGATGAATCTAGAGGCATTTCCAACAGTCTCCATCATCCTGCGCAGGTAAGCCTGTCTGATTGAGCCGAGATGGTCGGCGTCCTCGAGAACGATGAGTCGGCTCACAGGTAGTACACCGGGGGTGATTTCAATTTCCTTGCCAGCAGGAGCAATGTCGTTCGGAGAACCGGTTGAAATCCCTCTATCAAAGGCATCTAGGCTGAGTCTGCCGGCTAGGGTGTCACTCGAACCAGTACCACCAGGTCTGAGAAAGTTCTCGAATGTGCTCATGGCGCCGCGTTGCCTAACGAGGTCGCGGGCCTGTAGAATATGTGTCGTGGAGCGCCATCCTCTTCCAAGAATCTGGCGGGCAACCAATCGCCATGCTGCCGTCTTGCCCACGCCCTCTGGGCCGGTTATCAGCAAGTGCGGTGGGTCGGTGGAGAGGCTGGCTGAGATAAGTGCTTGACGCGCCTTGTTGGGTATGGCCAGCTGCTCGAATGTCCGAGGCGCGTGGGTATTCAGCCAGCCCGTCATGAGAGGTCGTCGGATTGGCGGGACTTGAAGACCGCGCTGCTCACTCGGCCTTCAGAGTCTTGTGGCGTCCTTCCTTACGGGGCTTGACAAAGATCCGATATCCACACTTATGGCAGGACTTTCCAGAGGTACCTGCCTCGGTCCACGTTAAGTGGCCGCAGCGCAGGCATTTGTAGCGGATCTCGAGTGGATCCATGGTCGATTCGCAGTGAGTACATTTGGGCAGTTCGGCAGGGCTCCAGCCCCGACGATCGGTACGGTTGCAGTTCCTGCACTTGTGGAGCACGAGACGTTCTGCTTCGGTAGACATCGAGCCGGCGACCTGCCGGGCCTTCTTCAATCTGTCCTCTGCCTCACCGGGCCCTGCGGGCCCGTTCGCACACCTCTACGAAGTTCTCGAAAATCCTCGCGCCGTACTCTGAGTCGTTTACTTCTGGGTGGAATTGAAGTCCGAATCGATCTCCAGATTCGTTCTCCATACCCTGCACCGCACAGGACTCGCTGTGTGCGGTAATCACGAAGCCGGGGGGTGCCTCTGTGACCTCGTCATTATGGCTCTCCCAGACCGCCTGCTCATCTGGGGTCCCCTCGAAAAGTGCGCCACCACCATCGACGAGAGAGATAGTAGCAGCGCCGAACTCTGGTTTTGGCGCCTCGGCGGCACTGCCACCGTAGAAACCCGCCATGAACTGGTGACCTGCGCAGATTCCGAGTATGGGGATATCCATGCCAAGAAAACCACCGCAATTGCCCAACTCGCCAGTCAGGCCAACACGTGCCGCACCGCCAGACAGGATGAGGCCGTCCACAGGGCGGAGCTCCTCGACAGGTGTATCGTTTGGAAGAATCTGGGTGTCGACACCTAAGTAGCGCAGCATTCGCCACTCGCGGTGGGTCCACTGGCCCCCGTTGTCAATCACATCGATGACCAAGGGAATGTCGTCCATGCCAAACCGCAGTGCGGCCGGATGATGAACAATACCCTGTCAAAGATTGAAAAAGAGGTGCCTTGTCGAAGAGGCCCTGCCCTGATGGTGTAGTGGCCTATCATGCAGCCCTGTCGAGGCTGCGACCCGGGTTCAAATCCCGGTCGGGGCGCCACTCATTTGGATCCCTGTGATTGGTGCACGTAGCAGTACTCACTGCTTCGATAGGTGACCCTGCGGCACTTCTTGCTTGTCCTATTGTCGATGTGGAGGCAGTTTGTGTTCTGCGCCCTTCCTGCGGGCCGGGCGCGGCGGGCTTGGGTTCGGGCCTGTCTAGATAGTTCGCGCTCGGACACGTCTCTCTCCCTCTCCACCAGCATCTCCAAGGATGCTGAATCCGCCTCGGTGACTTTGGCGGCGCTCTCGACTGCGGACATCTCGAAGTAGTCGAACCAAAAGGAGCCGCAATCGGTACAACCGTTGAGTTTGATCGTCTGAGTTCGGTTATCCTTGCTCTCTTGGTGCTGGTGAGATAGATAATCAAAGACGACAATACCCAGCATGATGGCGTCAATCACAGGGTGGCTTGGTCCTCCTAGGGATCCGGGCGGGCCGTATGATTCCTTCTTCCTGATGTGAAGCAGGGTGGTCTCAACCATCTCCGATGAGCATATGGGGCAGTCCAAACCGCACGGAGAGCCCTGCTCGAGGATTTCATTAGGAGTGATAGGGTG
>CBFHQW010000071.1:0-6694 GCA_965658085.1 Candidatus Thalassarchaeum sp. | reverse complement strand
CAGACAAACTTCTTGACCATGGATCCTCAACTATATTCCAGACACAAGATTCCGTATCTCCCTCGGGACCTTTCAGACAGCCGTCAACGACCCAAAGTCTAGCCGACAGTAGGACGGGTGATGTATTGGCGTCCTCCCAGCCCCGTTGTATTAGCCACGAGTCTAGTTCCACTAGAGGTCTGAGTGCGACGACAGGAGATATTGGTTCAGCAATCAAGACCTCGTCGTGCTCAATATTCGAATGGACATCTAGAGAAGGCGAATGGGCGGCTAAATCACCTGTCAGAACCGCTTCTCCAATCCACCTAGCCATCCGTTCCGGACCCCAAATCACCACATCGATAGACTTCAGTGAATCGAGGATTGCCTCGTCAAACGGACGTTCGCTGAGGATCCAGTGCCTCCCTCCTGGGGCATCGACGCTCCACCTCTCTATCTCTGTGGAGGATAAGGACAGGATGTCCACAGGTACGTGCCATACGTGGACCATCGAGCCTGGATCCTCTCCTAGTTCGGGCACCCTCTCGGCCACGCCCATACACCTGAAGCCGTGAATCTCCGGGGCATCTTCGGCTGGACGGAGTTTAACGGCTCGCAAGGCCAGTAGGTCACGCACCGCCTCGTCCACGCGACCAGCGGTGGCACTGTGAACTTGAAGCGAACGCCTGAAGAGATAGTCGCACGGACATTAATCCCGGTGTGTATGGAAGTCAGACGTTTGGTGACAATGAGAGCAATTCGCTCTGCCCGGGGTCTGTGACACAAAGAGCACTGACAGGGAACGGCTTGGCGCAAGCCGCTCCCAACTGGCTGTTAACCAACTGGACTTGGTGGACAGGCACATCAGGGTGACCATCGGTCAACTCGGAGATGTAGTTGACCGGGCAGTTGGCAGCCACGATAACTAGTCTAGCATCTCCCTTAGAGCAAGCGCTCATAGTCTGCCTCTGTCCGAACAGAATGCTGCCCGTACTCATACTCTGCTTGAGTTGCCTAGCCAGATCCATAATCAATCCTCTTTCAAACGCTCTCTGGGATGTAGTACAGGTCGACGCTCCCGGTCCCTAATGCAACTGGTTGCCCCACGATGATATTCTCAGTGACTCCGCTGAGCTCGTCCCTCTCGCCTATCACTCCAGCCTGTAGTAGATGTGTAACAGTGACCTCGAAGGCCGAGCGTGCTAGGATACTGTGCTTGGTGCCGCTGACTCCATGCCTACCTATGGCACGAACTGTACCTTCACTGGACATCACGTCGGCTACCGTCAGCAAGTGACGTATGTCGACATCGAGTCCAGCTCCCTCGAGAGTATCATACATCTCATTGATAATCGCCTGCCTAGCGGCTTCGATACCGAGATACTGATTAATCTCAGAGATATTGTTAGTGTAGGTCCTAGCCCTATCCACTCCAGCGAACTCACTGACCTTAGCCAGATTCGATCCGATAGTAGAGATGTAGTACTCGCCGGTGTCTCTGCTCGGACCCTGGACGTTAGCGCGGGTGATATCAGCCAGACCTTTGAGCCTAAGTTTCTTGATTTTCTCCTCGAGTTGGAGAAGTGCAGTGTAGGTCGCGGGATCTGATGCTAGTTGCGCTAGGTCCTCTTCCTTAGTTACGCCTGGAATTATCGTGAGGACTTTTGGGCGTTCATCGTTATCTGCTTGGATGAACAACCGCAGCGCCCTTGACAGTTTGTCCCTGACTTCAGCGCCAGTCATGGCCTTGATTCGCATATTGGGATTACTGAGTTGAAGACTGATGTGTCGCTGGGTGACTTCGACATTGATTCTGGCGATGTCTGGTGTGGTGGTTGTCTCCAGTGCGGCAGCGATTTTTCGACAAGCCTTCTCATTGGTGTTGAGAGGTTTTCCTTTGGAGTTAGTTTCTTCGAGATAAATCAGCATCGTAGGGGTCTTCGGAACCTTCCGAGCATCCACTATCTCGATGACTCTGGGAAGACCCTGGGTCACGTTGACGGTAGCAACCCCTGCATAGTGGAAAGTCCTCATGGTCATCTGAGTGCCTGGCTCACCGATTGATTGGGCGGTGGTGATACCGACAGCCTCGTGTGGATCCGCCCTAGCTGCGGCCAAGAAACTCTCAGAGGAATTCAGCACCTTCTTGGCTTTAGCAGGAGTCAGTTTGTCGATGCCCCTAGAGCGAATCCCCTCGGCTAAATCACCTAGGATACGAGGAGTCATGGAGAGATTCATCTTGATTGAGGTATCTTGGAGCAGTTGGTATATCGCATCATCCGTATCGATATCACGGAGAATCTGCTTAAGCTTGACTTCCTCTTCATATTCCTGAAGGGGGAGAGCCTTCTTCTTGCGTCGCCTAGAGACTGCCCTTCTCCTCACAATAGTCTTCTCAGCAGATGCAGTTGCCCGAGATGGTTTGGCGGACGCCTCCATCACTTTGAATATCTCCTGAGAGGTGCCAGAATCGATACCGCAGATTTGGGCTATCTGACCTGATGTCAGTATCTTCACATCATCCCACTTGCGATCATCCGCGAGCTTGTGTGAGTACTCCTCGGCCACACCGAGATCCATGAGTTTCTTCTTGGTGGCACTCTTAACTACCATCAGTTCACACCTCCCAAGGCATCGTCTAGGACTTGTGAGACATCGAAGGGGGATCCCTTACGGCTGCGGGCAGGGTCAATGCCGTCCTCACCATACTCGAACTGGATGATACGTTTGGCAGTGTTGCGTACTGAATTCATGCCGTCATTGGCGACTTTCAGATCGTCCATGGCATTGATTAAGCGGCGCTGCATGTAACCTGACTTGCTGGTTCTGACAGCAGTATCGACCAATGACTCGCGCCCCGATACAGAGAGCATGAAGAACTCAGTCGGCTCGAGCCCGCGCTTGAAGGAAGATGAAACGAAGCCTTTCTCCTGGGCACCATTCACTCCACGAGGGAAGTGTGGCAGCACACGATCCTGGTAGCCCCTCTCAAGGCGCTTGCCGCGAACCTTAGGTTGCCCTATGGAACCAGCCATCATGGCGAGATTGTCCATTGAACCACGGGCTCCGGAGACCGCCATCATAACAGCAGGGTTGTCTGAGCCAAGATGATCTTTTGCGACTTCACCAGAATCAGCCTTGCCTTTGTCTAGAATACCCAAAATGTTCTCCTCTAGAGTCTCAAGGGGAGTCCTGCCTGGGCGAGATTCGTAGCGTCGGCCGTCCTTGCCGAACTTCTCGAGTTCGGCGTCGACATCGGCGCTCGCCTCAGCGTTGATTTCAGTAATTCTTTCCTTGGCCTTGAGTGGTAGGTCCTCATCATCGATTCCGGTGGTGAAACCCATTGAAGAGCAAATAGCGATGGTCATCTTCGTCATCCTGTTCAGGAACTCGGCACCAGCATCAGAACCGTGGGTCTGGACGACAGCGTCAAGCAGGCGACCATCCTCAGCACCAATGCCACGTTTGTCTATAGTGCCGCTGACATTACCTGCGGTTACATTGACCTGATCACCGGATCTGCTCGTATACTGCAGGTTGAATCCACCAGGTACGATGAGGCTCAGTACATCAGTCCCGCGGTATCCCACGGTTCCATCCATCTGTACTTCCTCGGGTAGGTCACCGACCCAATCAATGGCACCTAATATCTCCAAAACCAAGTTCTTGGGTAGGATGCGGTCACCATGAGTCAACAAGTAAGCACCAGAAATATGATCGTGAATACCACCTATCACACTGCCTCCGTAGCGAGGAGTGATGATGTGTTCCTGAACTCGCATCAGAATCTTGGCCTCTGCGCGAGCCTCCTCACTCTGGATGACATGCAGATTCATTTCGTCGCCGTCGAAGTCGGCGTTGTAGGGTGTACAGTCGGCTAGATTGAACCTAAATGTCTTGCCGGGCATGACACGTATCTCATGGACCATCATGGACATCCTGTGCAGAGACGGTTGACGGTTGAATATCGCAACGTCGCCGTCGATAAGATGTCTCTCGACGATGACACCAGGCTTTGGATTACCTTCTCTATCTAGTGTACTCAGCCTGTCCTCAATTTCGGTCGAGTAAGTTCCTCCGTATTCGTCTTCGATTTCGGGGCTGCCGCAGTGAGGGCAGGATACCTCTAGATGATCTGGGAAGTACTCGTTGGGGTTGGAATGCTCCCACTTCCACCTGTTATGGATCATGGCCTTGGGATCATCCTCCTTCAGTGGCTGTCCCTTAGCGTCCTCTCCCTTGAGATTCAAAATCGTAGCCTCCAAGTCGACTGCCCACTCTTCCTCAAGATCGCCAATGGCGTTCCTACGCATCTGGCGCTTTAACTCGAGACCAGGTAGGAAGTTCGGAGCGTGAAGAACCTCGTTTAAATCAGGCCTGTAACCAGTGTAGGGCTCATCTTCGCTTCCACAATCGCATTCAGGATTGAGGCATCTGAATCCAGACCATATGTACTTCGTTTTGTCTGTAATCCGGACTCTGAAGTGGTCTCCTCGCATGATGTAGTTGACACCTGGGTGCACATCGGGTCCGCGTAGGACCATCTGGCGCAACTGTTCCCTGTTGCGACTAGTGACTCTGATTGGTACCGTGAGCTCCTTGGCAGTCTTCTCAGGCACTCCGACCTCGTTGATTCCGAGATTTGGATCAGGGCTGATTACGGTGCGGGCGCAGAAGTTTACTCGCTTACCTGAGAGGTTGCTGCGGAACCTTCCTTCCTTACCCTTGAGCCGCTGGGCGAGTGTCTTCAGAGGACGTCCAGAGCGGTGTCTAGCAGGAGGTATACCACTGGTCTGGTTGTCAAAGTATGTAGTGCAGTGATACTGCAGCAACTCCCATAGGTCCTCTACAATCAGTTGGGGGGCTCCAGCGTCCCGATTCTCTCGCAGACGCTGGTTGATTCTAAGAACGTCTACCAACTTGTGAGTGAGGTCGTCTTCGGAACGGTCGCCGCTGTCAAGAGTAATCGAGGGACGAACTGTGATTGGAGGGACAGGGAGGACCTTCATGATGGTCCACTCGGGGCGACTGGAGTCCTTATTCATCCCAAGGAATATCAGATGCTCGTCAGGAATACGCTCGAGCCACTCTCGGATATCGCGGGCGTTCAGTTTATGCTCGCCCTTGTCCGCCTTCTTCTCCTTGAAGGTCGAAGGCTTGTCAAGCATAATCTTGCCTTGCTCTGAACCGCAGTGCATGCAGATGGTCCTCTTCTTACTGGAGCATTCCTTTTCGATATCCTTGATGATAGTCTTGAACTCACGAGAGCCTACACCGTGCTTAATGATGATGTCATGTACTCGATCTCGGTAGTAATCCTGCTCGGATTTCTCTGGATCTAGAGGGTGAGTCTCGGCCGAACTGTGAAGCAGTATCTTGCTACAGGTGTTGCAAGTCGACTTGAGTGAGGTCTTGATTAGATTGGTGAAACCGATATGGAGAATAGGTAGCTCAAGTGCAATGTGTCCGAAGTGGCTCGGGCACTCCTCGTGCTTGTTACCGCAGGTCTCGCAACGAATTCCTGGGTCTATGACGCCCATCTTTGGGTCCATCAGGCCCTGCTTATATGCGTGCCCGTCGTCCTTGTAAGTGTCAGCTGTCTTAATTTCAACGGACGACATCTTACGAATCTCATTGGGATCCATCAATCCGAACTTGATTGATTCTATCCTCTTTGGGATCTTGGCTGCATCGCGGGCACTCATCTTCGGTCCTCCAGTTCCAATCGCATTGCCACTCCGAGACTCTTCATCTCGTCAAGTAGCAATTTGAACGCGTAGGAAGTTTGTACCTTGTGAACATCAGATCGGTCTCCACAGTAAGGACAGACAGTAGTTCGGCGCTTCCAGTCGTAGTAAGCGACGTGTCCGCATCCCGAAGTGTTGCAGACCATCAGGTCCCACCCATCCGACTCGTCCAGAAGTCTGTCCTTGATTACCATCGACGCGCCGTGAGAAATCAGGCAGTCGCGCTCCATCTCACCAAATCTGAGACCCCCTTGACGCGCCCGTCCCTCAGTTGGCTGGCGCGTTAGGATTTGTACCCGGCCGCGACTGCGGGCGTGTAGCTTGCTGCTAACAAGGTGGTGTAGCCTTTGGTAGTAGATGACGCCGGTAAAGACGTCGGCAGTGTAGTCCTCGCCTGTCTCGCCATTCATCATCGCCTCGCGGCCAGTATGGTTGAATCCGTTACGAAGAAGTCCCGAACGCAGGGAGTCTTCCTTCTCACCAGTGAATGCAGTTCCGTCGATCTTGCGGCCCTCCATGGAGCCAACCTTTCCGCCTATCATCTCAAGAACGTGGGCCACAGTCATCCGCGAAGGGATAGCATGTGGATTGATGAGAAGATCGGGTATAACGCCGTCGACGGTGAAAGGCATATCCTCTTCGTTTACAAGTCGTCCAATGATTCCTTTCTGACCGTGGCGGCTGGCAAACTTGTCACCGAGTTCAGGTATCTTGTTAGTGCGTAGAGTGATACGGACGAGGCGTCCAGAGTCAAGGGACTCCGTGACGAACACGTTGTCAACCCAGCCCTCCTCACCATGTCGCACCAGCATCGAGGACTCTCTCCTCTCCTGGGCCTGCAAGAAAGCGCCGTGGGCCTCCTCAAGGAATCGCGGAGGGCTGGTCTTACCAACCAGAACCGCCCTGTCCGACTTGTCCAGAGTGGACAGGTACTCCTCCGGCACTGGCAGTCCGTCTCTCTCGAGATG
>CBFHQW010000070.1:0-6856 GCA_965658085.1 Candidatus Thalassarchaeum sp. | reverse complement strand
GAGGACATTCCGCGCGCTCCGGGCCCCAGGCGCTCGAATATTTCGCACTCGACATCCTATTTTCGTAATAGATCCGCCCAAGAAATCTACAGAAGAGGAACGATATGAATGTACAGAATAAAACAAACAGAAAGATGAACGGGACGAAAAAAATATCGTAGCAACCCATGGTGCCACAGTTGCGATCAGGGTCATCAAGTGCGGATAAATAAGGCCACCACGGGCTTCCTACCCAATAGAAAACTATCCCGGCCCCAATGACCCCCTGAATCGTGCCGTCCTTTTCCATAACATCACTCCGTTTCTTCTTCCCACCAGTTGGCATCTGCTTCGGGCTCTGGCTCCGGTTCCGGAAGGGTTTCGGACTGATGTTTCCAACAGTAGTCAGTGGATCTGAATGACAGGGCGTAGCAGCCGCCGAACGAACAATTGCGAAGTGTGTTCCGGCCCTCAGTAAGTCGCTTACTCTTGTTGTTTGACGGCAGTGGTGGGGGTAGCGGTGATGCTGAAGTGCTCAATTTGGTGGGGGGTTTTTGAGCAGTATCCACAGCAGACGATCCGCCGGCAAAGATTCCCCACGTCAATACGTGACAGAGCAGTTCCGCAATCAGATGGGCTATCACGGTGGTTCATTGAAGAGAGCGCAATAAGTCTGTCTACGGCGTAGGGGTCATTCATGCCTCAAAGGAGCATTGTGGGTATGGAGGGTGCATGGGCGGAAGGAAGAGATTCGTGCAGTCACGGTTGACTGTAGACAAGCCCAAAAGGCTTGAAGAATCGAGACTTAGGGTTACAGGCATCATGGATACTGGACTGGGAATATAATCCTCACCAGTTTGAGTGATAATCAGATTGATGGCGTCACCGGAGGGAATGATTACATCCATTCCAAAGAATTCCATTTTGGCAATAACCGTCTCTCCGGGGGTCAATATCTCTCCATCGCCTCCTCCTTCGTGGAACCTCAGGTCCATCACAGCATGCCCTAGATGCATGCCACTACTTGCTTGGACCATTTCCACGAAGAGATGTCCGCTGCTTGCAAAGAGGGATATTGTGGCCTCGACGTGGAAAGTTGGAGTCCCAACAATGCGAGTTTCGGTATCGAACTCAGGGCACTCAACAATCAAACTGGAAGTCGATGTTATTGTGTTGCTTCCTCCTATCGAACACGAGTCCATATCGAAGTAAATCCACTCTTGATCTGGAGGAGGGTAGTTGGGTTCAACCCTCCATGCTCCCATGTTGTCTTGAACCTCAGCAATCAGTCTAGGTTGGGGTCCCTTGTCCTTGAGGTAGAAATTGAACCATTCTAGCATATCATCTGCCCAATCCCAACGCAGTGTATACGGAAATGCCTCAGCTCCCCGGCCGCTGTTCAGACCCTCATGACCGCTTTTGCGGTCAGGGTAATCGTGACCCCATTGCCCGTAGAGGCCCTTGACATCAAAGCCGGCCTCAAGCATAATATTGTGTACTGGGAAAGCCATGTGAGGGTCGACGTTCCAATCCTGCAGACCGTGGATGATGTACACAGAGCCGTTGTAATTCTGCAGAGCCCTGGTCAGGAAGTGGCGCTCTTCCCAGTAGTCACTGCCCGTCCACGCGAGATTGTCGCCGGTCAGATACGCCCCCACTCCTGCGTAATACCCCTCGAAATATCCCTCACAAGCATTCTGGGCGTCCTCCAAATCGCCGTCCAAACCGAAGCTACCGTAGACGCCGTTGTGCATGATGGCTCCGCGCGCCTCCATGCTGCCATTGCGCCACATCAAGTCGTGGACGCCAATTAGTCCGGACATTGGCACTATGGTCTTCAGGTGGTCCGAACCCATCGCCGCTGCTTCCCATGGAGTCGAGCCGTCATACGATTTGCCAATTACTCCGACATTACCGTTCGAGAAGGACGCGTCTCCGAGATACTCCACAGCAGCATGTATTCCCTCTTGCTCATCCAGACCCATGAGATCCATGCAGTGATTCGACTCTCCGGTGCCAAATACTGACACCTGTGCGACTCCAAAACCATGTGGTACAAAGTTCTCTATTAGGAAACGACCGAGTCTGTCTGCTGGAGTCAAGGCATCAACGTCACCATCATCATAATACGGCCCAATCTCGGCAATTACAGGAACCCTGCACTCCTCAGGTAACTCTGCGGCGTCCATGTCACACCCTTCGATAATAGGAAGCCACAGACCCATGTGGACTTCTGCGCCACCAGTGACTCCAGCACCACCATCACTAGCAGTAATTGCTGGTACTGGGACAAAGATGGAGCGAACTGTGTCAATACCAAATGAGCCGTTCCATGAGACTCGGCTAAACACGTCGTCATCCCGATAGTACTTGTTGGATCGATCCTCGACGTCCGGAAGCCAGTGCTCGTACTCTGGCTCTTCTTGTAATTCGTCATCGAAGCCAAAACAGCCCGTAAGAGTTGAAGAAAGCAATATGAGGGTTAGGAAGGTGCATCCAAAACGAGTTGTCACGCTATTCACCCTCAGAAGTTGTGGCTATCCATGCCTCGAAAGAGCAAAGTCGCAATGTAGAGCTGTAGTCACGCTTGATTCTCAACTCAGGCTCAGGCGTGCCCTCTAGACGATTCGGGAGGGATGATTGGATAGCGGTATTAGCGGCGTCAATCTCTGATTCTGCAACTATCACCCTACCTCTAACTAAGCTCGGAGATTGAGTATCCAATAGAGGGATGAGTGTTGGGAGGAGTTCGATAGTTCGGTGTGGTAAGTTGACCAATAGTAAGTCCCAGTTACCAGATGTCAGGGGGTGAGATGGTAGGGTGGTGGCATCGGCCACTCCAACGAGCCTATCGGGGTGAATTCGGGAGAGAGGGAGGGGGGCGTTGGGGTAGTCCCTGTGGTCCCAGCGACGCAGGTTGTCGAGTAGCATTTCCACGGCATCAGGATTGAGGTCCGATGCGAGTGCTTCACCCACCAGATTAGGCTCTCCGAGAAGTGTCGCAAGGGCCGGACCGACCCCGCAGAACGGGTCACATACGCGCAGTGGTCGACCGAGTAAGGAGCGGAGCTCCTTGGCGAGATTCAATGTCTCAAGTCGCTCTGATTGTAGCTTGGTAGAGAAGTATGCACGGGTGGGGTCGCATAGAATGCTCCTTCCAGACTCCCTGACCATTACTCGGGTGCTAGTGATGTCCTCAGGAATATTCTCCAAGATTATCTCGTTTTCGCGCCGCGCGCCTATGGGTGTCAAGTCCCGAATCCTAAGCTCGCCTAGCACTCCTCTATCGGACAGCACCAGCCTGATGTGAGGGTGCGATTGGAGCTTGGCAGAGGCAATCTGCTGGGAGTAGTCGGCGACCTCTTCATCCAACCTTACAATCATCATGTCGCCAAAGAACTCGTGCGAGGATGGCCATGCCTCGCCGTGGCGCTCGACTGTTTCCTCACCAAGCAGACCACTCAGATGTGTCCACCAGTCGCTGTCAACCCTCTCATCTGGCTTACCCTCGTGTTCCACGATATCGAAGTCAGATAGGCCATCAGGCAGTGACAGTGGAGCACCGAAGTCCAGAGGAATAAGCCTAGATTTGCCGTCTTCAGTGGGGAACACGTGCATGCTGGGGGCGAGCAAGTCGTGCTCGCGAATCAGGCCCAAGGCCTGCTCCACCTGAAGATTGGGTACTGAGATATGGCGCATCACGTTCATGGTGGGCAGCGGGGCAGCCCGCTTCACCATGACGGATGAAGAGGTGGGGCCCGGACTTTGGTTGATTGGCATCGGACCGGGAGACTTGGACCACATTACTGAGCGTGCTGGGAGTGTTGCTAGGGGATGCTCCAAGAGATTCCTTGAGGGTTACACTGCGGTCCTGCCACCTAGTGAAGAGGAGCGTTTAGAATCGATAGTGGGTAAATGGGAGAAGTTGATGAGAAATGGTGTTGAGAAGCCCGATGAACTACTGGAACTCGCTAGTAATCAGTCGGTGGCACTTCTGATTGTTGGTGACCCCATGCAGGCAACTACACACATAGATCTGGAGGATCGATGTGCCGATGAGGGGATTGATTTCCATGTCATACCCGGTCTGACTGCCACTGCACTTGCAGTCTCACTTTCTGGATTGCAGTCGTATCGTTTCGGCCGACAGGTCACTATCCCCTTCTCGGCTGGTGACTATCTGCCAACATCCCCGTTGGAAATGATATGCAAAAATAAGGAGTCTGGGCTCCATACTCTGGTGTTGCTCGATCTCGATCCAACGGGAATGGGTTTGGAAACACCACGTCCGATGATGCCTGGTGAGGCCGTGTCTCTACTCGAGAGGATGGGTGAGCGAATCGAAAGTGACTTGATGGCGCTCAATCAACCCATCAGAAACTGGGTCGGACGGTTACTGAGCGACCTTGGAACCGAGGTAGAACGAGTTGTGTCGGTTACTCTTGAGGAGCTTTCGGAGATTAGTATGGGATATGTGCATGCGTTCATACTCCCAGCCGAGTTCAGCGGCATGGAGGAATCTGCCTTCGAGCGCCGCGGGCTCACCAATTAGACGACGGACTCAAACAGTGGCTTTGTTTGGAGGGGGTGAGAGAGATGGTGAAGCCCCCTGCAGAAGTCAGCTTTCCTGGCGACAAGAACCGGCGCAAGAAGATTCGAATGAGAGGGATAAAACAGGCTTCGAAGGAGATTCAGCACCGGCTCGACAGAAATCTCGAGGAACTCATGGACGACCCTGAGGTATTCGTGCCAGAAATAAGGGGAGAAGTGGATGGGTCCTTTTTCTCGAAGGATAAAATGGCGAAGACACTCAAGGAACTCTCTACAGTGGCATCGAAACGTAACGACCCTAGGTGGCTACGCAAGCGGATGACGAAGAAAGGGGGTGATCCCGTGTGCTGTGCGTTGGCAGGTAGTCTGCTTGCCGCAACGGAGGAAGACCGATCTACTGTCGCGGTGTTCAAGAATCCCCTGTTTGGGGTTGCCAGTTACATCCGCAGAGGTAGTGGTAAGCAAAGCCATCTCGCAGGAATCCAGAATCACACTCATCCAAAGTTGCGTTTACTAGTATGGGACGAACACGCCAAGGCGGGTCAGTGGTTCTTCTCGTGGGACGGTGGCTTCGTATTCACTGGGAATACTCCTTCTCCTCCAACTGAATGGGTGGATTGGAGTCTTGATAACGCCTCAATTGAGTTGAGTGGGGATCAGGTCAAATGGAGTAGAGGTCTTGATGAGCATACGGTCGCAGATGGTGAGATGACAGAAGCCGGCTGGCTGCGTATGGAATTCAATGGTGGTGCCGTAGTAGGTCTTTCTCAAGCGGCTCTGGCGAAGTCTGAGGTGCAGTTCGCCCAAAGCGTGGCGATGGGGATGATGCCCCCCCGCCTTAGGGACGTTTCCAGTGCCGAGTGGATGTGGAGGCCAGAGGGTTGGCCCGAGGACAGAGATTTGCCCGAGGAGGGGGTCGAGCGCCTAGAGGAAGTCCTCGAGGCTTGGCTTGGGTTGGCACTCGATGATTCCCTTCTAGCAAGATCTTGCAGAACTAGTATACTGAACTCCATCAGTGATGGTTATGTGGTTGGGACCCACTGGTTCTCGGAGGAAGCACGGGAAGATTTCCTAGAGCACATGACGGGGACTGCAGAGGAGAGATCTGCGTTGGCCTGCATCCTAGACTCACTGGAGACGGGGATTCACGTCAGGACCGATGGATTGGTTCTTGAAATCGAGGATGATGTTGTCCGCTTCGAAGACTCCGCATGCCATCCCAATCTTGTCGCACTCTGGCCGGAGCACGGTCTCACCATACTCGAGGGGATTTATGGGATGGGAGGAGATGATGCTGAGGCCATTCTAAGCAAACAAGAGAGGCGAAAGCAGGGTTTTGGGGCTTTCTTCCGCGAACTCGGCGAAAGTAGGTCCACGGCTATGCGATTAGAGAGGCTGCCATGGGAAGCTGGATCTCTACCAAGCCCTCTGGACTTCGTTGACAATCTGATTAGGCAAGCCGTCGACAGTGGGGTTGCTTCCACAGTATCCAAGGCCCGGAAAGGAAAGGGGTTGGAGATGGCGATGGGTTGGGCTTGGCTCAATGTGCACGATAGAACCGAGTCGGACGCCTGGCGCTTCGATGAGGCCAGTCGGGACAAAGGAGGTGACTGGGTCCCAGCTCTACGGGCATTGTGGGATGCCGCTGAGGATCTGTTACTCAACGACAACAAGGATGCAGTACAAGACTACGAAGCGGCGATGAAGTGGCTTTCTGAGGCTAGTGGTTCGGGCAAGCTGCCCTGATCAGTGCGAGATAGTTATCCAAACTGCAACAGCGAACAGCGATGCCCCCATCACCCGATTGAGATTTTTCGCAGATTCGGGACTACTGAAGGTCCTCTTCAGAAGAGTACCGAAGGCGGCCCATGACACCACTGCGGGCAAGCCACAGAGAAGATTCAGTAAAACAAGTAAGGCCTTGGCCTCAAAACCGGTTCCAAATAGAGAGCCGAAGGCTGTCATTAGCACGAGGAAGTGAATCCATGCCTTCCCATTGACAACTTGCAGTACAATACCTGTAATGGTACCAAGACGTTCGCTCTCCTGAACATCTTCCGATATTGGGGAAGCCGTAGCCACCTGGAATGCAAGATAGGCAATGTAGGCCGCACCTAGATATCTCAATAGGTCAAAGTATGACTTGTTCTCTTCGATAAACACAGTAGCGCCACCGACGAACAAACCGAGTGTTGACCAACCGATTGCCATACCAGCAATCAGAGGGAGTGTTGCCCGTAGACCGTGTTGGGATCCATGAGCAGCGCATAGTACATTATTCGGTCCCGGAGAAAAACACATCGGGATGATGAAAACAAGCGTGGCA
>CBFHQW010000069.1:0-6965 GCA_965658085.1 Candidatus Thalassarchaeum sp. | reverse complement strand
CAAGTGCAGGAGCATCTGACCGCTCTTGGTGTAAATGTCGATGATCCCGATGAGGGTGGCGATGAGGATATCGCAATCGGCTTTAGGCGCGTTACGAAGAAGGATTGATTTTGGCCCAAGCTGTGGGCTAGGGTACTCATTCACTTTCAGAAATCCCGAAGGGAACTTTCACTTTCAGTGTGGGCTCTCCTCCTCGATTGATATGCGAAGATGGCGGGTCACATCGATTACTATGGCACCAATGAATGAAATCGAGAGGCAGATACTGAATGATTCGAAGAACAAGCGAGGCGGCGCAGGTCACAGACTGCGCCGTAAGGTGAAGGTGAGCCGCTTGAAGGAGAATAGGCCGGTTTCTGAGTTGGAGATTCTCGTCTTGCGCAGATATCCACCAAGGCTCGTCTCGAGCCGAAAATGGACTGGGCGAGTCGCTGCAGCTTGTGGTCGCGACGAATCGGGAGTTGTAGGACTCGTCCTCTGGGATGAGCAGATCGACGAGGTCGCGACCGGAGACATAGTGCGCATACAGAATGGATGGTGCAAGCGTCGCCTCGGTGAGCGAGTTGTCTCAACTGGTCGGAGCGGAAATCTCAGTGTGGTCGGTTGAGGCAAAGCCAATTGGGCTGCCCTACATTCACTTTCAGAAATCTTAGGGGACTTTCACACATTGTAAATTGGCGTCTCGTCCAGATGCATCGCGAGATTGAATAGCCACCACGAAATCAAGTCGAATGATTCCACGAGATTCTGGACGCCGGTTCCGTTGTCTGTCACCATCATGTCAACCATCGTATCGAGTGTATCGCACATAGCGTGGTAGCAGTCAGAGCCGCCCGTCAGAGAGCCGAAGTCCATCGAGACAACTCCGAGTTGGTCTGCTATTCTCTCGTAGTCGCTCCTCCCTCTCTGTGATTCATGCACCGAAATCGAGAGTCTCTTCTGGACACTAGAGTCGTCGTCCTTCATTGAGGCATAACCCTCGGTGTTGTAGATCTCCCTCCCTAAACGCAGCGCCTCGGCGATGTCGTTGTTGTTTGAGCCAATCCACTCGGTCAGTCTGACCATGGGCCACTGCTCGTTGATCTGGTTATCCGTCTCGGGAATGATATCGACGACTAGGGTGTAGTAACCTGGCCAATTGGTCCCGACTGCGTCTGCATTGAGGTAGTTCGACAAGGTTACTCCTGCAGGAATGTTGTCAATCCAACTGTCGACGCCGTCGTAGCCGTTCTCCTCGTTGGACCAGAAGCATACAGCGATGGTTCTGCGGTGATCGAACTGGGCGAGACCTCTAGCTGCCTCTAGGACTAGAGCGACGCCAGCGCCATTGTCATGCGCACCTATGCGGGTACCTCCTCCCGGTGGGCTTCCAGCCTCAGCAACATCGAGGTGCGCGCCGAGCACCAGCCACTCATCGGGGAACATTGTGCCCTCCTTGTAGCCGCAGACGTTGACTGCGTAGGAGAAGTCAGAGATCCAGTACCTGTGTACCTGAGCGTCGTAGCCCATACCCTGCAACTCTCCCTGCATGAAATTCACAGCCCTCATGTACGTCGGATCATTCAGGGTGAATGGGCCCCAGCGCTCGTTATAGCCCGAATCTGGGTCAGCGAACAACTCTAACCACTCGAAGACGTTGAGGCCGTCGATTAGTCCAGTGCTGTGCAGTGCTCCATCCTCGACTGTGTAAGCTGAGTCGTTCTCTCTTGCCACAGGGTGCTCGATGTAGGTATATGGCGACTGCTCAAATTCGCTCGATGAAAACCATTCATTCCAACTCTGGTTGGTTGCTCGCAGAGGCCATGTATCTCTACCTAATTTGCCGAGTAGAAAGTGAGTTGAATTGAGATTTGACGGTGCCAACATCTCTACGCTTGTAGTACCAGCACCATCGAAATACAGCGTGGTCCCATTCATTACATATCCCGATTGATCATCCATTACGAGGTATGGGATATGTACACTCATTGGACTTGATACAGTGACCTCTACAGTCTGGAACTGTGCACCGATGAGAACTTCAGGAGAAATGCTCAGTTCATCGACTGAAATCAATTCGGCATCCTCCTCTGGAGAGAAGCATCCGGTTAGGTTGGTGGCAATAATGACGAGGGCAAGACATGCGGCACGGGCCCGAGTCATCGATGCGGATTGGTGCTGGCTGTATATATCACTCTGAATCTCTGTCGTAAGGCACAATATTCTGCCATTCCGAGGCGTCAGAGCGAGCAACGATCGCCTCGACCCAATCGCTATCTGAGCAATTGAATACCTCATGCGGCAGTCCTGGTTCGATGTAGAACATATCACCCGCGCTATGCACCACAGACTCCCTACAACCCGGACCATACTCGTGACGAACACTACCCTGCAAGAGATAGACCATAACATCGAAACCAACATGGATATGGGCTTTGGCGATCCCCCCGGGAGGGATGTATGCACGATTCATCGATAGGCCAGTAGAGGGGGTGTTCTTGCCGGACAGGCCGGGTGCGTACTCGATATTGTTCCAGCCTCTAACTTTCTCCAATTGCCTGAGGCTCCATATCCCGCCTTCGTCAGTCACGTAGCTACTCAAATCCTCTTGCTTTCCTGTTAGACCAATCTCCTCTTCACTCATACTATCAAAGAACAGGGGGCGGCGGTCCGATTTGAAATGTTCTCAAGACTTTAATCGGACCACTGCAAGGATGTTACCGCCGCTTCTTTCGGTCAACGCTAAAAGGGGAGTGCAGTTCGCCGCGTCACCGAGGAACGGCAATGTCAGGAAGAGCAGAGTTCTGTGCATCATCCGGACTGCCCTTAGTTGACAAGAGGAGTACTGCATTCCCTTGTCCCGAATGCGGCCACTCGATTGGTCGCAGCGAGCAGAGCAGGGTGCAGGCTGTCAAGTACGTATGTCCCGAGTGCAGGTTCGAAGGGCCCTGATTGAGAGGTGAGCAAATGGGGCATGTCGTTGTGAAGTACAAGGTCACTATAGATCAGCCCGAGGACGGCACTCCTGACTACGACGGAATAGCCAAACAAATTGGCAATTTTGAAGAGGTCCAAGCTATAGAAATCAAGCCATTGGCCTTCGGAATGATGTTTATCGAGGTCCAAGTAGTCCTCGGAGAGGGAGAAGGTATTGTCGACGGCTTCGAGGATAGAGTCAGAGGAATCAATCCACTAGTGGGACAGATAGAGGCTCTTGAAATGGGCCGCCTCTGATTCAGTAGTGGTCCAGTGGGGACTTCATCAGTTCTCGCATGAGCACTGTAGCATAAGTTCCTGGCGGCAATTCGAACCTCATCCTGAGGCTGGCTCCATCGGGGTGCCACAGGTCTGTCTCACCAGGACCTCTCTCCCACTTTTCCGAGGCTGAGGAGTCTGAGAGTTCGGGGGCCTCCTCGACCGAGAACGAACGGAAAGGTACTGCAAGCGGCCTGCGTGTCCCCGAGGAAGTCAGGCGAGGAATTCTCGAAACGTTCCAATCCGCATCCGCCAAACTGGTGTCCTTGAGCGCTTGGTGTTCAATCTCTCCGGGCTGATCCTGTGCAAAGATCGCATCCCCTCCGGGTAGTGGACCGGTCACCGCCAGTCTGCCCAGTCTACAGTTGCGTCGGCATCTCTCAAGATTGGACTCGCTGACTAAGGCCATCTTGGAAACGTCGATTCGACCGTTTGGTTTCATCGGAGCAACCAAATCGCCTAACTCAGGATCCACGAGTGAGAGTCCCGATACCAGACGTCTGGCTAGTGCATGATTGAAGGTAAGTGACTGTAGAGAGTGTATGGTCAAAAGCTGTAAGGAGTGAGGTAGGCTCTTGTAAGCGCCGAGCCAATTATCGGGGTCTTTCACTAACCTCTCAAGTATACCCCTCTCGTAGCCCAAGTGACGGGGGATAATCTCCAAACAGCTCTCGGGTTCCCCGGTCTTGCGCCACATGGTTCTGAAAGTTGCTACATCCTCAGTCGAGTTCTGCCCTGCCATCCCCAGATACAAATCGCAAGCCCTCTTGTAGTCGTCCTCGATTACTGCCCTCCCTACTTCTGGAGTAACTGGCCTAGTGGCGCCGAACCTCTGCGGGCCTATCCAATTGGGAAACGCGTCAGCCCCCATCCTCTCAGACATGCTCGACTGCATCACTCTGACTCTCCTCATGGCCTCCTTACCATCAATCGGACTACCGTCCGAATTGCAGCATCCCCGGACAGTGATAGTGAATCTGTTTCCGTCGTGGTCGCTCATTCCTATCTTCTGATGGGTCCTACCAAGAATCTCGATTGTCGAGTCGGCAATACTAACCCGTTCCACTTTGGACTGACGGGCATCGATGACTAGGATTTGTGTAGTTACGGCTCGCTTGTCTTTCATCCCGGAGGAGAATACTCTCTTCCGACTGATTCCACAGGCCTTGGCCAGGCGGTTGAGGTATCTATTAGTCTCCCAATTATTCAGAGTAACTCGCACGACTGTGAACCTGCCCTTGGGATCAAGCGCTGGTATCTGAGAGACCTCTTCGACTCTGAAATCCTCCACTCTAACCTTGAGTATGCCGCCAGTCCCCTCTCCTTCCGCGGACCAGCCTGTCAGTCCCAGATGCTCCTCTACAGAGTCGGCGAACAAATCCTCACCGCCTTCACAGCTTGAGCTTAGAGAGATCTTTTGAGATACCAGAACACAGACTCTTGAACACCTTCTCAGCGCTCTTTCCCTTGACGGCCCTGAGATACAGTTCCGGTTCATCGAGGTCGGGATGATTCTGGAAGTAGTTCGCGTACTCGACGTCCTTGCTGCTATTGAGTCTGGAACGGAACAACTGCAGAGTCGTGTGACTCTCTCCTACCATTCGCAGTCTTAGTTCGCGACCTTCATTCATTAGTACCTTGATTGGCATGACAGCCGCCCGACCGGCCCTTCCCTTTTGAGGGCTTTCATATTCATGTTGGACCCCCTAGGGTCCAAGCAGAGCCTAAGTTATACATGGGGTGGTTTTGGCCACAACATGGAGAATGGAGGTCAGGCCTCAGAGTCCCTAGTAAGGGCATTTGAGAAATCCGCCCTTCCAATAGTGGTGCTGAGTGTCCTTTTCACAGCTGCAATGGCTCAGGTCCTGCTGGAGTTCCCCGGTTTTACCACAGACATAGCCTCATTCGCTCCTGAAACTGAATCAGATGCCGCTGAGGATAGAATTGACGAGGTCATGCAGGCCTCGCCTCATCTAATATACATCAACGTCGAGCCTTATGACCAAGCGGGTGACGGAACCAACTTGTGCGAGAACTCTCCCTGTAACGTCCTTGAGATAGCTGCGCTGCAGCAACTATCAGACGACCTAGATAGAATCGAGGACTTCTCGCAGACCAATCAAGGATTCATCGTAGCCCACATGAATGCCGCTGGAATGCTTGAGAGTGCCCTCGAGGAAAGGGATGAGCAAGGCCGCAGCCTCAACGACTTCACTGATTGGGGAGATCTACTCGATGCGGTGAGTGAGGGCGAGAGGTGTTCTGATGCGATAGGGAACGAACAGGCCATCGCCTCGGCCTCTTTCGTTGCGTCAGCAATGCTCCACGAAGATTTGGACTACGCACCAGTCTGCGAATGGCTTGACAGCGGTGAGGGAGACCCCACGCCTTCTGCCTCGAGCACCATGTGGGTGATTGAGATTAGTGGAGATATAAGCGATGACGAGAGGCGTGAGAAGACTTCTGTAATCAGGACCATGTTGACAGTAAAACACCCTCTAGGAGAGAGTTCATCACTTTCCTACGGAGTCATCTCTGACGATCTGATTAGTCATGATATTAACCAGTCGACAATGGACAACCTGGTTTGGCTTCTTCTCATCGCTGTGATGGTTGTGGTGGCCCTTCTGGCTATTGCCTTCCGCTCCGTCATGATGGTGGCAGCGCCCCTTCTCGGACTGTCTGCCGCTTTGGTCTGGACCTACGGTATCGTGACTCTGCTGGGGATGCGGATGTCAGTCCTTGAGGTTGCAGTTGCTCCGGTCGTTCTCGGGTTGGGTATCGATTACTCAATCCATTTGCAACGAGGTTACGAATTCGCCAAGAAGCGCCCCATTAGTGCGGCCAGAGCCTGGGTTGAATCTTTCTCCGTGCTGCGGCTCGCCCTGTCTTTGGCAGTGGTGACCACTGTATTCGCCTTCCTCGCTAACTTGTCATCCGAACTTCCTCCCCTCAGGACCTTCGGATTCACACTAGCTCTCGGAGTAGTTTCGGCCTTCGTAGCCAGCACCATTACTGTAGGAGCAGTGCACGTTGTTGTCGAAAATAGTGCGGGTGAGATGCATCACAGAGGCCTCCGAATGGACAGGATGGCGGACCTAGCGACCCGATTCCAGAGGAGAAACACCGCGAGAGTTCTACTGATAGTAGCGATGATTACCATGGGTTCTGTTATTGTGGCAATAAAGGAGCTTGACACCAGTTTCGAGTTAACTGATTTCCTTTCTGAGGAGGGGATGGAGGTCATGGAAGTGAGAAACGACATCTACGACTCTTACGATGCTGCGGCTTGGAAATCGGTAATCGTACTCGTTGAGCCAGCATTCGAAGAAGGTGCCCTGACCGGAGAGAGGGACCTGATGAAGGGACTGGGTATCTTCGATGGTAGAATCTCTGGACTTCCAGAAGTTGTCAATCCGATTAATACTGGGACCCAGCGTCCATCCTATGATGGCCTCTACCCCCTTCTGAGGGATGCCGTAGAGAATGATCCAAATTTCGGAGAGTCTTTTCACATAGGAATTTTTGACGGCCAATTAGGTGTTGCTGGGACAGAATTCGAAGAAGGTGACCTGACCGCTGCTGTAACATCTCTACTCAACAATGACTCAGTGGGCGACGTCCTGAGGGGACATACTTGGGCCGAGAGGACTGCGATGCATGTGGCTCTGACGGAGGACGGGGAGTCGATTAGGTTCCTCAAGATGCGAGTTGACGTTTTGGTCAGGACC
>CBFHQW010000068.1:0-7512 GCA_965658085.1 Candidatus Thalassarchaeum sp. | reverse complement strand
CACCACCATGTAGGCGTTGGGCAACGGATCGTCGCAATCGACGTCGAGTGTGTACTCTGCAACCTTCTCAAATCCGAACATCAAGAAAGAGTCCAGATGGATGCCCTGGTTCGCTAAGGAGCTGTCAGAATCAAATCTGAAGGCGAGAGTGTAGTCGGCGTTGGGATGTATGTCGGTCATGTTCCAGACCAATCGTGACCAGTCGCCGTGGTTCTTCGAGAGGTTTTGTGCAGAGTAGTTGTAATGCTCCAAAGATCCTCCGGCGTCGGCCTCTATTCTGATGGTGTCGCCGGCAGCCATCTCCCCCCATGCGGCAGTCACCAAGTGCATTGATATGAAATCGAACGACCTTACTCTAATCTTGCAGAAATTGTTGCCGTACAGTGCCGAGACTGCTGAGTCTAGAGTCCCGTACTTGAGCCCATGTCCTGGATCGTCGCAGTTGTCGAACGGAGTGAACCAGCCCCACCAGAGCCGGTCATGTCTGTTGCTGGCGTAGTCTGAGCCCGGTGCCGATACCCTCCAGTGCATCTCGCCCTCGTCGCTGGAGGCATTCTCCATCCTCCAGTGCCCGTAGTAGTCAGGGTCCGATGAAAGAGTTCCGTCCGAATCATATCCGGCTCCGACCCATGTCGGTTCGTTGGCGCTGAGTTGGTTGGTGCAGTCGACGACCTGATCGCCGTCCACATCCCCACAGAATCCATTGTCCATAGGGTCCTTCCAGACTGCCACCGGTACTTCTCTATCGAACTCGTTGTTGTCCTCATTGTCATCAGCGAGTCCACCATCAATGGTGCCACGCAGTATGATTCCGCCGTAGAGATTACCCTCTTCATCAATAGCACTGTGAGCAGCGCTCGGAGACCAGTAGAATGTCTCGGTGGTAGACTGCAGGCCAGACAGTGTCATGTTGACATAGTGTTCTTCCATCAGGAATCCGACGGGGTGCCAGACCTGCATCCAACCCTCGGCGTAGGCAGGCTGGCTTGATGTGCCAGCCTGAGTGAATGTGATACTCACCAAAACGGATTCATCCCGGAGGACGTATTCTAGCGTAGAGTTGTCCGGCTGGTCCCACTGTAGGGATGCGGTCAAAGAGTCGCCGAGCTCGATGGAGGTGACTTCGAAGTCAATCAGTGCCTTTGGAGTGGCTGCACGTTCCTCGGCAGTTGGAAGCATCACTGAGTTTGCAGCCAAAGGGGCCATGCTCATGACAAGCAGTAAAGACACCAGAAAGAAGGGAGGCAGGCTACGCATGTGACGAATCTTCGGTTCTACATACGTGTATGAAGGTTCGCTAGCAACGTTCGCCGCCCGTAGGGCGGATGCGTAGAGGAATGGCGACTCTCAGACGCCTCCCTAACCGCCCGAAGATGGTTCGGTCCCAATGAAGGGCTTATGGTGACTTGGTGAGGCGTGCAGGGTGTGGCCGTAGAGGATCTGTATCAGAGGTTCGTCCTCTACATAGTAGTCGTGTTGCAAGTCACTCTGGTCCCTATCGTGGGGTTCTCCTTGACCTATTTACTTGAGGTAGATCAGGGCAACTTCTCAATCGCTGTTCGCACCGAACTGGTCTACTGGATTGTCGTCGCAGGGCTGCTGTACGGATTCTTGTCACTCCTCCTAGCTCTGTTCTTCGGTGGTTACAGGCCGGCTTCAGTCGCTGACAAAGGAGGCTGGATGCCAATCCTAGGTCTCAGCCGAAGAGTCGGTGATCCAGAACTCATAGATCGGGCGAGGCTAGCCCTGCAGGCGAGTCCTTACGGAAGGATGGCGAGACTCGTCCACGAGAAGACAATCAAAGAGGGACAGGATCTGATAGCGGTTCATGGAGGGTTGCAACTGCTGGCTGTCCCGATGCAGGTCCTGCTGATTGCCATCCCCCTGTTAATCATGGAAGGCGTGCCCGAAGAGATAATCAAGCCAGATCAGGCATTTGAATTGGGCATGGCGGGGTACATGATAGCGCTGTGGATGGCAGTGAGGATTCAGCCAGTTGTGTCCAGTGGACTCGTGTCTTACGCAGCGATGTTTAGGAGTGTGTTGTGGAAAATCTCGCGGTTCTCATGGATACTCCCTGTTCTGCTCTTCTGGGTTATCGCTAGGACTTTTCTAGCTGCCTCCCTAGGCTGGCTGGACGTCGATGTAACACAGTGGAACGAGGTTCAGTTGGAAACTGTTCTTCTGCATGCAGTAGTTCCTGATGCGGTAGTTCCGGAGACTGCAGTCATTGATTTCCTAGTGGCGATATCAGTGCTACCAATGGCGACCTTCACTACCCTGTCCGTACTAGGGGGGACTCATGACATGCCAAATTGGATGAGAGGTCAGGGAAGTGAGCTTGAGAATCTACAGATGGACCTACTGGAGGCTCCTGATGAGGGCGAAGAAACCGAAGTCTCTCCGACATATGATGCCCCGATACCAGAGGAGCCCGTGGGAGAGGCAGAGGGTGACGAGGAAGAGAGTAGGATGATTGACTTGCCATTCAGACTCTTCGATGACTGATTACTGCAGAGGGAAAGATCGGTCTGCAACTTGGTTCAACAGCACCCACCCCGAACCCATACACAGTCCGAATCCTATTGAGGTGGGGCCGAGCAGAGACAAGGAAGCGAGAGAGGTGAACAAAATGGCTGGCGGATATATCCTAGGCTCTATCCTAGAAGCCTCACTCCCGATAAATAATGATGTGAGGAAGAGTGCAAAGGATGCGATAGGGTTCATTGGGAATCAATCTCCCCTCAGCTCAGCTAACACTGCTTCGACCCGATCCATGCCCTTATCGATATCTTCCCTACAGATAGTGTAGGCGAAGCGAAGGTGGCCCTCGCCCAGCTCACCGAAGGCCGTACCTGGTGAGCACAGCACTCCACCCTCAAGCAGCGCTATTGAAATCTCCTCACTGTTCATCCCCGGGACATCCACCTTGGGGAACACGTAGAATGCTCCGGTGGGGACGTGGCAGGAAACACCAGGCATCGCATTGAGTCGTTCGCATACCAAGTCGCGCCTATCCTTGAACTCTGAGCACATCTCCTCCGGGTAATCTGGGGCGTTCACGAGGGCCTCAAGGACAGCGTGTTGCATTGCATCGTTACTACACGCGGTTACGTAATATTGCATCTTAGTCAGTTGCGACATTGCTTGGGCGTCGGGAGACAACAGATACCCAATCCTCCATCCAGTCATAGCGAAGGTCTTGGAGAACGACTGTACCATAATCACCTTGTCATAACCCGCTCCAAGGAATGAGACATGAGGTCCGTCGTACACGATACGATCGTAGACTTCATCGGTGATTATCCAGAGGTCGTTCTCCATAGCGAAGGCGACCAGTTCATCCCTCTGCGACTCGTTGACGTTACCTCCAGTTGGATTGCTCGGGAAGTTGTACAGTATGGCTACGGTGTTCTCGTCGACTCTGCTCTGCAAATCCTCTATGGTTGGCACGAAGCCATTCTCAAAGGTGCAAGGGTACAGATTGGGCTCGCCGCCGCAGATTACTACATCCGGAGGATACAGTGGGAAGTATGGCTCTGGCAAGAGTACATTGTCCCCTGGCTGGACCAGAGCTAGGAAGATGTCGAGGAGGCCATTGGTTCCGCTCATCGTGATACAAACGTTGGATTCGTCCAGACTGGGGACGAGGTGATGCCACATCTCGGCTATTTTCGCCCTCAAATCTGGTAGTCCCGCAGTGGTGGTGTACTTGTTCCTACCACCTTCCATCGCCTTGGTGAAAGCCTCAATGGCAATCGAAGGAGGTTGGAAGTCGGGCTCGCCCAAACCGAACTGAACGGCATCATCTCCTGCCATGTCAAACATCCTGCGAACTCCCGTTGGACGGATGCTATTCGCACGCTCGGAGAACCTCACCATGGCCCGCGGACGAGAGTTCTAGGCTTTGAACAAGGCGCTTCGAATCCTGCGGATTCGCTATTCGAGCCCCTGTTCGGGGATTAATTCAGCTTCGAGTACTTCATCGACGACTGAATCCTTCTCCTTCCTGAATCTTGAGATTAGGCTATCAATCTCGCCATCCGAGCGAAGTCGAACCAAAGCCAGAGAGGCTATCCATAACACGAATACGACGAGGATGCCGCCAATGACGAGTGGAGGAACTGAGAAGTCAGTGGCGCTGCCGGCGGTGCCGTGCACTGTCACCATGACAGGGAGTGAGGAGGAGCCTTCCGCCATCGCTCTGACCTCAATCTGATGGCTGCCCTCGCTAAGTTTGGTCGGATTCAGAATCACATGCCACATGAAAGGAGTAAGGGCGCCGATTTCTCCGGGATCAGCAGAGTACGTTGCATCCTGCCATTCCCCTCCATCGATTCTGAACTCGACCCTCTCAATACTGCCGAGTTGTCCCCAAGCGTGTCCGGTGACGTTGATTGTTCCGTTCGAGTCGATAAGATTCAGCAGGTGGTTCTGGAGACTGACATCCACTGCTTCGGTCTGCTCGGTCTCAGCTAGATGAAGGGCGAGGGAGACAGCTGCACGTGCGTCGACCATTCCCCATCCGAAGTCGCGATTCCAGTAAGGGTCGACTTCTGGGGCACTGGGCTCACCCCTGCGCTCCGCGGTCTGCTTGAGTACTTCCTTAATCTGCAGAGGGGTGAGATTACCATTGGCCTCGATGACTAAAGCGATGACTCCGGAAACCGCCGGAGTGGCGTAGGAGGTTCCACTGCCTCGGCCGGTGTAGGTGTTCTGAGACGCGTCGCCCCCGATGAAGTTGTTACATCCGTCGCTTGTCACACATCCCTCGGCTTGTATGATATTGGTGCCTGGGGCGCTGATTTCTGGCTTTAGCTCATCCAAGGGATTTCCATCGCCATTGTCTCTCCTAGGGCCCCTACTGGAATAGCTGGCAACCGTATCATCTGAACGGTCAATTGTATTCATATCATCAGTAGCCCCGACTGTAACTGAAAGCGAAGAAGAACCCATCCCACTTAGTCCATCATTATCTGGCCCAGAGTTACCTGCTGCAACCGAAACAGTGACTCCTTCCTCCATGGCCTCATCGAGAATCCTGCTATGCATATCGGTACCATCGGATCCTCCTGTTTCGTGACTAGTTATCCCCCATGAGAGAGAAATAATGTCTATGCCATAATCCTCCTCAGAAGCGCCCTGCCAAGCATCGTCCTTGTGATCGATTATCCATTGAATACCGTTCATAGCCGATTCATAAAATTCCTGTTCTAGGAGGTAGTTTTCGAATGGCCCCGCTCCTAAGTCAGTCCCTATACGTACATCCACTAGTTTGGCATCTGGTGCTGAGCCTGTGAAGTTAGATTGACTTCCGTCAGACTCGATTCCGGTTGCGCTAGCCATGCCCATGCATGCAGTTCCGTGCTGATTCCCGTCGTCTGGGTCGAAAGTACCATCAGTGGGTCTGAATCCAAAACCTGCGAGTATGCAATTTGGGTCGGTTGGGTTGTAGCAAACAGCGTCGTATCCAGCCACAAATTTACCAACTAGACCCGGATGCTCATTGTCAACTCCGGTGTCTGTCAAGGCTATGTTGACTCCTCTGCCGGTAACTCCTAAGTCCCAAGCTCCGGGGTACAATGTAGAGTTTCTAGCCTTGACCGCTGGAGTCTGAATATCCCCGAAAAGTTCGATTGTACCATATCCTTCGACCATTACGACGCCTTCGACTTGGGATAGAATTGTCAAATCTGAAGATTTTACTTGCCCTAGAAGAACAGCGTCAACCGAGTGTGCCTCCATCTTGATCTCGAAACCCATGGATTTCAACATCTCATGATCAGACAAAGTGACTTCTCTGGAATATGAAAGTCCAACCCAAACCATGCCAGATTTTTCTTGAAGAGAGTCATGAATCCCGTTCCTGTCGTTGTCTAGTGAAGTCCATTCCCACCACGGTCCTGGATTAGCCCAACTGACGGCAACTTGTTCAGGAACCGTAGTCTGCTGACCTTGCCCCATCAGTTGCAGTCCCTCGCTGTCTATTTCAGACAGATGAGGAGGGGCTACGCTCCCGGCTAGTGGGACCAGTAAGAAAGCGCATAGGACGGCGTTGAGTGCCTTGGTGTCCATCGGGTCACGCGTAATACGCGAAGTCCTTCAACCCAACCTATGCCGGAGTTGCTCGGAATGCTGTACGCAGATGCCGAAATGGTGGGGGCACTGGGATTTGAACCCAGATCAGCGGGTGTCTTCCGCCTAGCGTGCACCCGGAAAGCGCACGCTCTCGGGTTGCGACAGGTCGGTGCTCCAGTTGGTCATCAAAGCCATCAGAAAAACCACTTGTCGTCATTCCCGTGCAACTGGAGCCCGCGGTACTACCAGGTTATACTATACCCCCTAAGGAGTGCATCGCCCTAGGGCCTCACTCTTATGATAATCTCGGTAGTTGGATAGCCATACAGAAGACACTCTCTAATGGATTGACGGATCATTAGAGACTCACATTGAGCCCAGAATTGGCCCCACTAGAAGAGCGAGTGCAACCCAAGTCCCTAGGATTGCTGTCGCCAGTCCCCACGCGCGCGGGCGTATGCCTGCGCTCAGCCAGCCGAACACCCGTGAGAGTTTTCCGGGTGCCAAGGCGATGAAGCGCGCGAGATTGACAATGACACCGGCCGCGACGAGGAAGCCCAGCATGGCTAGGACGGATAGTGGGATGCCCAATAGGTCCGAGCGAGCCACAGCGCCCACTCCCTGAGGAATCAATGCCGGGTCCCGTAGCCACAGTAACCAAGCTAGCCATAGGCCCAGATAGGCATCTTCGGCGAAACTGGCTCGGTCGCGCCATGCACGGAATCCATCAGGCAACCGCGAGTACGCCACTGTGACTAGATATTCGACCTCAGGAATCCTACCACGTAGGAGGACAGAGAGGCCGTGATACACCATGATTAATGCAAGCAGTAGTTCAATCCAGATCCAGAAGGCTCCGAAGCCGAATGCTGCCATCAGGGCCACGGGGAGTGCCCAAATCCCGAAGCCGATTGCAGCGGCCACTGCAGTCATGAATGAACCCGCACCTGGGAATAGTAGTTCATCAGGCACCTTGGGATTCCTGTCCCTTGGCATAGCGAGAACCACCATTGGCAGCAATGCCGTACCAACTATGATTGAGAACAGAGATAACGGGTGGTTCCCCGAGCCCCTAGACGCCGAAGATACGGCCTCATCTATCTCCAGCGCCGACATAGTACCGGGCTGCCAATCTGTGACGAAGCCGGCTGAATCGATTACAATAACAGCGTCAGTAGCACCGCTAGGGAAGGCTTTGCCCACTGCAGCATCGGCCTCGTCCATCAGTAGTGGCCATGTCTCGTTGAGAGTCAATGAATAAGTGTCTAGATCGACAGATTGAATCCCCTCTCCCGTGGCAATCTGGATGAAGGCGATGTCCGAGTCACTGAAGATTTGCGCCCCTCTGAAATCGTCAAACTGCCTGAGTGCATTGGGAGAACCGGTTCGAAACAGCCCCGCCACGACAGCGTCGTGTCCTGATATCACGTCGGA
>CBFHQW010000067.1:0-7530 GCA_965658085.1 Candidatus Thalassarchaeum sp. | reverse complement strand
CCTGAGTACATTCATCTAAGGACGTCCCACGCCGGGGCCGTAACATGGTCAGCCTCGACGACGCAGTACTCGCCCGCCTTGAGAAGGGCGGTTCTAGGTACGAGATTCTCGTCGACCCCGAATTAGTTGAGACTTGGAAGGTGGATCCAAATTCTGTAGAATTGTCTGACCTGCTTGCTATAGACGAAGTGTGGTCGGATGCTAAAGCTGGAGACAGACCCACTTCCGATGCCCTAGAGAGAGTATTCGGAAGCACCGATCTCTCAACATGCGTGGATAAGATTCTCAAGGACGGCTCAATCCAACTGACGACCGCTCAGAGACGGCAGATGGTAGATGAGAGGATGAAGCAGATTGTCAATGAGATAGCGATGACGGCCACCGATCCGAAGACCAAGTTACCACATCCTCAGACTCGAATCGAGAACGCTTTGCAAGAAGCCCGTTTCAAAGCCGACCCCTTTCTATCTGTGGAGCGTCAGGTGAAAGACGCGGTGAGTATACTGAAGCCGATTATTCCACTTCAATTTATCACAATAAAATTAGCTTTCAAAGTACCTGGTAAGGATTACGGTGGAGTCAGTAATCTACTACGTGATTCAATGCAGAAAGATCAGTGGCTTCCAGACGGTTCTTGGGCTTGTGTCATCGAGGTCCCTGGGGGTATGAAGAACGAGATTATCAGCAGGGTGGCAAACCGCTCTTCAGAGGTAGAAGTCAGAGAAATGGACTGAGGCGCACCGAAGGTGTCTGCATCAATGGTTATGAAGGATGGGCGGGTCGCGCGGCCAGATAACATGAGTGTTAGCAATGACGCGGGCGGACCGCGAAACCAAGGACGGGCTTCCCTGCTCGTCGCACCGGGAGAGGATCTCGGGGAATCAGAGGGCCATGAAGCCGGCCACGGAGTCCTAGAAATGGACGGACGGCTACGTGCGACGAAGCATGGAAGAGTGAACGATAACGGTACTGAGATTGCCATAGAGCCGCTTCGAACGGCCTACATACCACGACCGAGCGATCTGGTCATCGGATACGTAGAGGGATGCACCAACAATATCTGGTTCATCGACATCGGAGCCCCATTTAACGCGATATTACCTATGAGCCTCGGGCCCGGTAAGGCCGCATTCGGTGGGACCCGGAGTATCATGGATATCGGCGAAGCCGTACTATGCAGGGTACAGGAGGTCGAGGAGACTCATTCTAGTGTAGTCACTATGAAGGGTATGGGACTGCGAAAGATTCGCTCTGGTAACATAGAGCAGGTCGACCCACATCTACTTGGGCGACTCATAGGCAAGGGAGGAAAGGCCCTGCGCCAGCTCAAGGAAGACACTGATTGCAGAATCATAGTCGCTGACAACGGCAGAGTATGGATAGACGGGGAGTTTGACGGCATCGTCTCTGCCCGTGATCAGCTCAAAGCCATGTCAGACGACGCCAAATCGATAGGAGTTGATGCTTGATGGGAGGTTATGGCGACGCGCAGATGATTGACGAGAACGGTATTCGAGTGGACGGTCGTGGACCGGGCGACTTGAGGCCTGTCTCGATTGAGACGGGAGTTATCCCTGTCGCAGACGGTTCCGCTCGTGTGATATGGGGTACCAATCATGCAGTAGCAGCAGTATACGGACCCATGGAGTGTCATCCAAGGAAGATTCAGCGACAGGACCGTGCCGTACTGGATGTACGTTACAACATGGCCCCATTCTCAACAACCGATCGGATGCGACCTGGTTTCAACCGCCGCAGCAGGGAAATCAGTAAAGTAACTGCAGATGCACTTGAGAGTGTGGTGTTACTGGAGATGTATCCTCGATGTAAGGTTCGAGTCGAAATCGAGATTCTTTGTGCCGAGGCCGGAACTCGCTGCGTGGGCTTGACCGCCGCTTCGGTTGCCTTGGCACATGCAGGAATACCCATGACAGACATGGTGGTCTCCGTCGCTTCGGGTAAAATCAACGATGTTGTCGTATGTGACTTGAACAAGGAAGAGGACAATTACGGGGAAGCCGACTTACCTATGGGAATCCTTCCTAATTCTGGAGAACTCGTGTTCCTGCAAATGGATGGCGACTTGTCGCAAGCAGAGTTCCAAGAGGCATGGGATTACAACATGGAAGCAGCGATGGTGGTTCATCAGATAATGGTCGACGCGCTCAAAGGAGGCGATGCGTGATGGCAATTCCTATAGTTCCACAGTTGCTAAGAGCCCATCTGGCTGAATTGGCCGAGAACGATGAGAGACACGATGGCCGTGCACGATGGGAGTCCAGGAACACTGAACTCGAAATCGGTGTCCTGCGGAATGCCGAAGGTTCAGCAAAGGTTAGGATAGGTGACACCATCGTATACGCGGGTGTAAAATTCCAAATCATGACCCCATATCCAGATCGTCCAAATCAGGGTGGTCTGATGTGCAGTGCTGAGATTAGGCCCGTAGCAGGGCCAAACTGGGAACCCGGCCCCCCTAGTCCAGAGTCGATAGAACTCGGACGAGTAGTCGACAGAGGGATACGCGAGTCAGGGTGCATAGATGTCGATAACCTCTGCATCATTCCCGGAGAGAAGGCATGGCAGGTAATTCTTGATCTGTTTGCAATTTCTGATGACGGCAATCTGTTCGATGCATTTGCTTTAGCTGGAATTGCGGCATTGAAGTCCGCAATGCTGCCTGAAGTGAAATTCGAAATGAGTGACAGTGACAGGCCTCTACCAGTATCCAAGACTCCCATAATGTGCTCCTATCACAAAGTTGGCGGACGTTTCGTTTACGATGCCGATGGTAGGGAGGAACTCGGTGGCGATGAGCGAATACACATCACACTGGGTGATGACGACCACGTTCATTCTCTACAAAAGGGCCTAAAGGGCATATTCACAGAGAGTGAATTTTCTGAAATCATGAAGCATGCTCAGAGCAGATGCAAGGAGCTTCGAGAGATGGTGCATAATGCCGAGGAGGCAGATTGATGGCTAAGAGGACCCAGAAATCAGGTGCCACGGCTCGTTTCGGTGCTCGATACGGCGTGAGCGTACGTAGGAGAGCGGGCTCAGCTATCAAGAAGAAATCTAGGAAATACACCTGTCCCGTATGCCAATATCAGAAGGTTAGGCGTAAGGCAGCAGGAATCTGGGAGTGCCGCAAGTGTGACCACACTTTCACTGGGGGCGTTTGGGAACCATTCACTCGAGCTACAGATTCCAATAACAGAATCATCCGCCGTTCTATGGAGGGCGCTACTGCTACAGATATGACAGTTATCGCTCAGCAGGCGGCACTGGACTATGAGCGAAAGCTCGATGAGGCTGAGTTAAATGACTCCGAGGAAGAGTGAGTCGTCAAGACTAGTGCTCAAATTGACTCATAAGAATGCGGATGCTTTAGCCGCCTCCCTAACAACCGAGGCTGAATTCAGTGATATCAAAGGCACCATAGAGGTCACTGAACGGGCAGCAAGTATGGTAGACTTGAGGGCTAGATGGAATACTTTGATGCGTGGGTTAATTGCATCAGAGCAGGTACTGGGAATCACAGAGGGGATTGAATGACCGAATCTGATGTTACAGCACAGGGTCTACAGACTGTGGCCCAAGAACTCCAAATGACCAGATCACAGTTGCAGGCTGTCTCCGCGCAGGTTAACGAGATCTCATTGACGATTGAAGCCCTATCAACTCAGGAATCTTCGCGACCCGTATTCAGGGCGGTAGGAAATCTACTACTGGAGGTAGACGATCGAATAGCTCTCACTAAAGAATTAGAAGATTCAAAGTCGACTTTCAAGAGTCATGCAGACAGATTGGTGGAGAGGGAATCTGCATTAGTTTCACAGTATGAGCAGATGGCTAAAGAATTCGAGGCCCAGTGAGGTCGAGATGGCAGTTGAAGATTCGTCGAAATCTCGACTACAAAATGACTTTCTTGAATTCCGACAGACCATACTCGGGGGAGATGTTGCAACAGCCATCAATGACTCTGCAAGCATCCTTGAACGTTCGAGATCCAAAGGGGAGAGAGACCCTGCTATCGAGGCCATGATACGAATGGAGAGGGCATTGCACGTACCTAACGAACCTTCGTTGGTCGGTGCGGAGTTGAGGTGGTGTGCAGATAGGATGAATGCATTGTCTCCGGGTTCGGCGAGCCATGGAGTATGTCTACTCAATTTAGCAGCATGGCATCGAAACAAGGGAGAGACGATGATGTCACTAGCCACCCATTCAGGAATCTCTTTGTCCACGGGACATCCAATCGAGATAATCGGTCTTTCCAGATTAGAGGTGGCAAGAATTCTAGTTGGACTCAATGATCTAGACCCCGCGATGAGACACTTTTGGTCTGCGAGAGAATACCTGACGAAATCTGGTATGTCTCCAGAGGCTTTGTCCGCTTCGTTAGAGTGGCTAGACCTAGCGCTTGAGGAAGTTGATAGCAAATCTCCTAGGATGTCTATCCGAGTTACAGAGGCAACACCTAGAGGTAAGCCAGGAAATACATGGGTACCTGCAAATCCAGAAGACATCAGAGAGGTAGTGGAATCATTGATGTCAGTCTTGCTTGTAGATGTCTCAGGTGATGAACGAAAGGATATCGGATTGATATTGGATGCTGCAGAGATGCTCGGAGAGGATTCGTGGCTGGAAATAATTTCCGAGAGAGTTTCCGAGATTCAAGACTCGAGTGTTGTCGCAGCACTCCAATCGTAATCCAACATCTTCTCAATCTCTTCAGAATCCCATGCAGTATCATGTGGTATCTGCATACACCATCCTACTTCTTCGATCCTATGCTCTGGAGATTCCCATGATACGGGACCAGGATCTTCTTCCACTTCTATCCACACGACATGCCCACCTTCGACTATCTCAGAATCATATGCTTTAGCCGTGCCCAATAATCCCGTTTCTTCAAATAACTCTCTCAGAGCAGCTTCTTCAATCGCCTCTCCTTCATTGATCTTGCCACCAGGTAGTTCCCAACCTCTCTTAGCATCGCGTACCATTATCCAGCATACTTCTCCATCATCTCCCCTCGAATTCGAAGTGGTCCAAGCCAAGACAAATGCTTCAGTCACGAATATCCTTCCTAATTGTCTCCACTAGATCAATTGCCCCCTCAACCCCTTCAGCAGCCATTCTACGGGCTAGAAAGAAAGCCTCAGACAAACGTTGCTCAGTTAGAAGCATGTGAACTTCTTCCAGAGGATCACTGGGAATTTCGTCGGACTCATTCACGGTAGTAGGAATATTTTCGTCATTGGGTGTGGCTAATTGCTGCATCCGAGTCAAGAAATCTACCCGCCGACTTACTTCAGGTTCCTTCCACGGTCCTGAGACTCTACCGTCCATCTTCGCTTCCATTCTTTCTCTAAAACGGTCCCTTTCATGGATCTCAGGGAAGTGTGTCTGTGCTTGATCGTAGCACATCCAAGCCTGCTCGAACTCACCACGCCTTTCGTGCATCCGTCCTAGTTCTGCCCAGGCCTCATGGTTGCTAGGTCGCTGTGCCAGAATAATTCTGGATAGTTCCAGGTACTGTTCTTCCATTCCACTATCTCTTACCCTTTCCAACCGTCTAGAGAATAATACATTGGCTCTTTGATCGGTTAGGTCAAGATTCTTGACTCGCTCGATGAAATCTCCAAGAGTTACATCTGATTGAGAAGTCGATGTCCACCATTCATCTGGATCCAGGGGATCTGCCATCAAACTGGCTTCAAGTATTGGAAATCCGGATTGACTCATGCTTACCTCGTCAAGTTGTGCCAACGCCTCTGGGTCCCGACCAAGAATGGTGAATAACTCATTCAGAACTGCTCGTATCCCATGCTCATCCCCTGCTTCTAGTTTTACTCGCACTAGAATCCTCCAATTCTCAGGGTTGGTAAAATCGTGCAGCACGGCCTGCCTAGCACTCTGTTCAGCCCATTCTAGATTCTGCGAATCTGATTCAGTCAATGATAGAAATTTTTCTGCCTGACTTCTATGTCTGTTACCTAGGCTTCGCCGGGGGTGCTGTAGCCTCGTAGACATGTCATCGGTAGTTTTGGCCATCTGATCCTCACAGGACCGATTCAAACGGTCCACGGTCCACTCCTAAGGGAAGGGTTGCATCCATTCCAATCTTACTGGTTGAACCGTCTTCGTACCTGCTTGGGTCCAGTGACGAGCCTTTCTGGCCTGTGAGGATGACTGTATCGGTATCGGGTTGCCATCTAGTCATCAACGCCCATTCGACCCTAATTGGATTAGCTATGTCTATGTCTTCATCCACCACTACAACTTGCTTCATTGATCGATGTCCATCGAGTGCAGCATGTATTGCCTTGATTCCATCTCCATCATGCTGTGGCTTAATCTGAACGACAGATGACAGCCAACCACATCCTCCTTCAGTCAGATAGACATCAGTGCAATTGACGACTTCGGAGACAGCTGCCTTGATGGTCGGAGCACGCGGCATCCCCATTAGAGTCCTGTGCTCCACTCCGGCTGAGATTAGAGCATGGAACACAGGATCTGAGCGATGATACACTGAGTCGTATTCTATCACGGGTTCCTGTCGAACTTCATCAACCGTACCAGTGATATCAACATAAGGCCCTTCATCATCCAACTCTAGAGTGATTCTAGCTTCCATGGCATACTCTGAGTCGGCTGGTACAGAAATTCCATTGGGGAGTCGGACCATACGCAGTGGTTTGCCATGCAGTCTGCTGTGAAGGGCCGCGGCTACAGTCAGCTCGTCTAGATCCTCATTGAAAGACATGGCAGCAGCCAGAAGGACGGTAGCATCCGCCCCATTGACAACAGCAATAGGAACTTCGTCTCCGTTAGCACTGGCTTTCTCATACATAGTCCGTAGATGCCTCGGAACGAATCTAGCCACACAATGCCGCTTCCCTCGAAGTAACTGACGGTGATATGACATGTTCCGTATGCCGTCGTACTCAGCAATTATGACCGATGCGGATTGATATCTCCCCGCATCTTCTTGGTAATGCCTAGGGATAGGTATCTGCTGTAGGTCAATAGGTTCCTGTTTGCACTGAAGCACTTCAGCCTCTGCAGATTCGATTTCGAGAGGGGATTCCGGATTGGCCATCCCCCAGGCAAGCACATCGATGAGTTCACCAGGGCTGACCGAGAAAACCTCGCACAGACGGTCCCTGACCAGTACATCCAGTGCAGCCCTGTGTCCGGGGGACTCGATGATATCATTGAACACTACTCCTTTGCCTCCCGACACAGAAGCTCTGTCAAACATTTCCAGATTTACACTCACAGCATTATCGTCACTAACGACTCCGTGTAGCAAATCACGGAACGCCATGGTGTCGTCGCCGTGCCTAATCGGTTTGAATGTTAGCAACGCTAAACCCCTCTAGACCACACTCACCTATGGTGAGCCCGTCACGCTCTTATACCATCGGTGGGTCGGCGGGGCGTCAGTTTGAGGTGTACACTTGGGTCGTGGATTGTTCTCTGGACCGAAGATGAAGACCGACCGTAAGAAATATC
>CBFHQW010000066.1:0-7591 GCA_965658085.1 Candidatus Thalassarchaeum sp. | reverse complement strand
TAATCGAGTTGAGCAACTCGGTGGAACCCCATGTTGCATCGGGCGCTCCATGAAGTGATGGAACGCCTTGACGCGGATGTCAGTCATCCACTGCGGCTCCTCTTTAATCGCCGAGATTTCTCTAACGACCTGCTCGGAGAGTCCAAAGTCGAAGCGGATTGAGGAGTTCTCCGGGTCGTGCCATCCGGCCTTGTAGTCTCCGACAGCCTCCTGTGCTACCTGGTTGACTGGCATTATGCTATTCCCTCCGCCTCAGCCTTTGAGTCCAGCCACTCGTAACCTCGCTCTTCTAGTTGCATAGCGAGCTCAGGACCTCCTGTGGCAACTATCTGACCTCCTATCAGGACATGGATCTTATCTGGCTGGACATGCTCAAGAATACGCGAGTAGTGTGTGATGATGAGTGCGGCTGAGTCAGTTCCCCTAACGGCGGCGTTAATTCCTGCCGCAACGGTCTTGATGCCGTCTATGTCGAGGCCGCTGTCGGTCTCGTCCAATATGGCCAACTTGGGTTTGAGCAGGAGCAACTGCAGTATCTCAAAGCGCTTTTTCTCTCCACCACTGAAACCGTCGTTGACATATCTAGAGAGAAAGTTCCGTGGTATGTTGAGAGTATCCATGGCCTCATTCAACTCTCTCCTGAAATCAGCACCCTTAGCGGCTTCTTCGCCCCTGATGCTTGCGACAGACTTCCTGAGGAAGTTGCCGACTTGAAGCCCAGGGACTGCTTGAGGGTACTGGAATGACAGGAACACGCCCTCACGAGCTCTCTCCCACGGTTCTAACTCCAACAGATTCTCCCCTGAAAGCAGTACATCTCCCTCTTCGACCTCGAAATCTGGATGTCCCATGATGATGTTGGCAGCGGTCGTCTTGCCACTCCCATTTCGCCCCATTATGGCGTGTATCTCTCCCGGGGCGATACTGAGGTCGATACCCTTCAGTATCTGCGTATCGCCGATTCCAGCATGCAGATTTCGAATCTCTAATAGCGCCTCGATATCAGACTCGCCATGTCCCATGGCCATGTTCCGACTCACGCCCCTTTTGAATGTCTGCTTTGTTTTTAGGTCACCCTAAAATCAGATACCCCCTCCAGCCAATCATGACAGAGGGCAAAGGCCCCCCTACTCCTGACTCTGACGCCATCGAAGAGGCCTACCGCGCACAGATTGGAGCGGCAATGGAGAAGGAGGCCCAGAGGAGAGTCTCAGAGTCTCACGACCCCGAGGAGATAGCCCGTTTGGAAGCCCTATCTGTGGTCGATCTTTTCGAGACGGAGGACAGTGACCTCGTCCCAGCGTTGATGGCGCGGCTAGGTCCCGTCAGAGCAGCCTTAGATGGGCATGGGGGGGCCTTGGTCGTGACGCAAGCATCCATAGAGGCGCTGAAAAGCGGCAGTAGAGCACTTTCCCTAATTCTCGACTTAGACGGGGCCTGTGTGTCTTGCGGAGCTGCACCTGGTACCCTGAGGGGAATTCAGGATGACCTACTGACGGACTCTGAGATTATCGCCGTACGTTTTAACTCGGCGATGTTAGAGTGGTTCGACGAGTTACAGCGCGACTTCGTGCTCAAGCACGGTGGCGTGGCCTTCGTCTAGTTCAGAGCTTCGAGCAACGCATCGATGGCCGCAGGTGCGAAACCGAGCACAGTGACCTCGCCCCCCTCTACTAGATTTGCATTGGCGCCAGCTTCTCCGGCTAGGTCATAGGCGCCCGCCTTCCCGACCCAAGATTCACTTAGTACTAAATCAGCCAGAGTGTCCTCAGAAAGGTCGTCGAATTCGACTATGGCTGATTCTGTCCAGATATCTGCACTCCATCCTCCGTGCAGGACCTCAGTCCCTTCTCTACTTCTGTTCGGTGACCAGAGCAGGGCTGTTGAAGACCAGACACGATGTCTCCGGCCTGATAGTCTGAGCAGCATCGCAGTGGCCGAGACAACGTCGCCTGGCTTGCCCATGGCGACGAGAGGATCCTCCGGGTCCTCCACTAGGGTGTCCGCGACGATGACCAGATCATGCGTCTCTCCTGATATCACCATCTCACCGGCCGCGGCATTCGCCTTTGCAATGCATGTGGCTTCGGTCTGCACTCCCACGGCTATTCCCTTGGAAGGAGCGGGCTCCGGAGAAATCAGGGGACGGGATTCTATTTTGGACTCGCCATCGGTTAGGAAACCACACAGCCAGTCGTATCGGCGTTGGGAGGCTGAGGCGAGCAGTATCGACGTCATCTGAGGCCTCAGAGGACAATGTTATCTCCGCATATAGGGCATCTAGCGGCCTTGATATCAAGTGGGGCTTCGAATCTACAGTCGCACTCAGGACAAATGATTGGCTTGTTCAATTGTAAATCAGGAGGGTGGTATGCTGACTCGGGAATTTTATCATCTGGCTCGGGAGGAGGAATCGGCATAGGTGGGAGTTCAGCGATGTCGGCAATCTGACCCCGCTTCTGTCGGCGACCCCGACGTCCCTCGGCACCTTCGTTGACCTCTACCAATTCCACCAATTGAACATCCTCCTCCTCGCTCGTCTTCACAGCGATGTCGGTATCATCAACAACATCTACCACATCTTCTTCGAGCAGCACGGTGCCCGCCGCCTGGAAACTTCTACGTCCCCTCATCCACCTGATCCCTCTAGCGGAGAGAGTGGTCAGGATGACGGTGCAGAGGAGGAGAATGGTGATGGCGAATCCACCTAGGAGGATGTTGAAGTTTTGCTCATCTAAGCCGAGAGCGTGCCTTAGTTCATCGAGCAGGGACCCGCCATCTCCGTTCGGGGCGTTGTCGTCTACGACAGCTCTGATCAGCCAACCACTGGCCGAGGTATGGATGAAAACAGTCTCACTGCTGGTTGGGGAACGGTCCATGAGGTAGAGGTTCCCGAGGTTGAGGCGGTTGGACAATCCCAGCCACCCCTCTTCAGCATCTATGATGCCAAACCTAACCTGAGGCCCGGTTGGCCCAACTACATCGAAGAACACCTGCACACCTCTGTCGACCTCTTGCATTACGATGGAACTCAGTCCCCTTGAGGGATAGGTGCGAGTCAGGTTGTCGATTGCTTCGAACGACGAGTCAGCTACTATGGCAATCATTACTGAATCGTGACCTTCGCCCTCTCTCCATGCTGCCGTAATTCGCTCTTCATCATCGACGATTTGGACTTTCATGACCGCGAGAGAAGCCTCGTCTCCAATCGCCTTCTTGAAGGTCCACGAAGACTGTTCGATGAGGCCATGTGCGTACCACAGGCCATATCTCTCTATCCCCGTCGAGTCGCTTCTTGTGGACTGGTACAGGAGATGAGCTCCATCGTCCTCTCCGAACTCAACATCCAACGAACTCGCAGTTCCTGGAATCAGGTCTAATTCACCAATGATGTTTGGAGTAAGTGACCAGTCTGAAGATTTAGTCGGGTTATCTGCGTGCAGAAGGAAAACGCTGGTTTGATCACCGAATGTACCTCCGGTGAACATGTCTCTATGATAGCCCGAAACTAGAACTTCCCCGTCATCGACGTCTATGTCAATGCCCCAGTACTTTCCATCCGAAAGTAAGAGGGGATCCATCAAATCCTGTATCGGTGACATCTGGCAGGTGGCGTCTATGGCAGAGTAGCTCAGAGTCTGGAGGAAGTAACCGGAGGAATCGAGAAATCTCCGAGTCCAGACGATGTGCGCCCAACCGTCCTCAGTGCTCCAGGTTGCTATGTCGCCAGCCCACATTTCATCCAGTACGTTAGTGCAGGCTGTAGTGCCTCTGTTGGAGTTCAACCTGTATAGCGACAGCATACCTCCGTTGTTGGTGATGACTATGCCCTCATCGTCGAGGTCGATGACTTTGATTGGCACCTCTCCTGCATCAAAGTTCATCGCGCGGGCGCCTGACAGGGTGGACTCGTCCACCAGCACTGTCGACTCGACCTGGTTGTTGCTCCAATCGAGGTCGGCTAATCCAGATCCACTCAGAGTGATTCTGATATCTAGGGGTCCGGACTGATTGGCCCGATGAGCGAAAGATAGCTGTGACGCACCCTGGCCGACAACTAGGGAGATTGCAGTGGATGACACCAACTCCCAGCCCAGATTATTACGAATCTCTAGTGTGGCTTCGACACTGGTGGCATCACTGGAACCAAGATTATCGACTCTGGCTGTGATGAGGAACTGCTCGAAGGGCCGAGGTATCGCTGGCTCTGTCCTAACCGCTCCCTCACGGAAGGCCAAGTCTATGCCTTGTGGCCTCTGGATGACTGGGAAGGTGATTGTCTGTCCATTGTCTTCTTCATTCAGTTCCTCAATTGAATCGGAAGGATCCAGAGAAACCATCACCACTTTGTTACCGACGGTGGTCGGATTCCAGTAGAGTACTACTTCGACGATATCGCCGCTGTCGATGCTGGGCAACACCATCTCATCTTTGCGCGAACCATCCTCGTACAGTGCGATTGCGAGATTCGATGCCGCCAAATCACCGTCGTTACGAATCTCAGTTCGGATTTCTAGGAAGGTGTTGACATATGTTTGAGTGAGGGGAATCCCGTACTCCTCAATCGAGAGGCCGGTCCTGAACATCAGATTAGGGGCCGGTGGGTCGTTATCTACCTCGACGGTTCGACGTATCTCTTCGGAGTAGATTCCGTCCCCACTAACCATCCTAGATGAGAGGCGGTAGAATCCATCATCCACATCTTCGGTGTTCCAAGTCACAGACCAATCACCACTGCCGCTTCCGCTCCCTCCGAAGGTCTGAGCAGTCTCCCAGGGGTCGGTGCCCAGTCTCCACTGCACGGCTCCTCCGTTCACCGAATCCCAAGTGCCGAACACGTTGATGTTCCCTGAGACGGGGCTCTGTCCGCTGGGGCCTCCCATAGTGACGGAGACCAAGCCAACCTCATGCTTCTGCTCAACCACATCGCTCCATTGTCCAAATTCATTCTTTGCCTGAGCCTCGATTATCACTTCGAGTACATTGATCTCATCCTCAGTGAACTCAGGTAGGGTGAATGGAGTTGTCCAGTTGGAGGTTCCTTGGGCTGCGTGCCAGTCGAGTAACACCACCTCTCTCTTCGGCTCGCCTTCGGGCCTATGTGTGTATGAGATTCTGACAGCTATCTCGTCGATACTGCCATTGGTCTCCGCATCCTCATCTATGTGCCCTCTAGCACTGTAGGTTTCGCCCTCTACCAACCATGAGTCCACCTCAGGATTCTCCATGACTACCCAGTCTCCCGAGCCAGGTGGAGGCGGGTCAGTGTTGTTGCCCCCAGGATCAGGATCTACATCTCCTCCGAGCATCGCCTCGAGAATCATGTTGCCATCAACGATGCCAAAGCCATACTGTTCGTTCCATTTTTCTGTGATACTGGGTTCTGAGGCCTGCCCACGTCTTTCGGAGTTGTTCTGTAGAAGATCCTTGATTTCCTGCGGGTTGAGGCTGTCGTCTATCTGCAGCATGACTGCGACGAAACCAGCGACCGCGGGACAGGACATACTTGTGCCGGACATCTGGGTGTAACTATCTTCGGCCAGAGGTTTAGGGGCTCCTGGGAGGGTGCTGCTAGAGGCAGCGTGCTGAGATGACATTATGTTGGATCCAGGGGCTACCACTGTGGGTTTCAACTCCTCCCACTCGTTATTGTCCCCATCGTCCTCCCTAGGGCCGGAGTTGGAGTATGAGGCAATCATATCGTCTCCTCTCTCAATGGTATTCTCATCGTCTACGGCCCCGACGGTGATGGCGCTGTCAGAAGCACCGACAGATGTTATCCTCCTCCTACCGTCGTTGCCAATGGCCGCGACCGGAACCACGCCAGCATCCGCTGCCTCGTCAACTGCTCTAGCTTCAGCACTTGTGCCGTTGTCACCGGGATCATCTCCCTGAGGGTCGGAGGCGGACCCGAAGGACATGGACATCACGTCGATACCCTCGCTCGATTCGTTGTTCCCCCAGTCGTGTTCGGCGTTGTCTATGACCCACTGTATGCCTCTGAGCGTTGCTGCCGAGTTTGTCGCTCCAGCATCACTCATGACCTTGACATCGACAAGATAAGCACCAGGAGCATAGCCCTGATTTATGCGTCGCTCATCACCTGTTCCGAGAGCTATTCCAGCCACGTGAGTTCCGTGCCCGTCGGCATCGTCCGGGTCAATACTGCCATCGTCGCAGTCCTGGGAGCTCCATGAGGTCGCATCGCAGCCTCCCAACCACTTTGGGTCGGCAAGCTCATCTGGTTCCTTTTCGTTGTCGTTGTTGTCGTCAGAGAAATCGTCCAGTGAGAAGTGCTCGTTGTCCACTCCGGTATCTAGGATGGCAATTACAACTCCAGAACCATCGTAGCCGAAGTCCCGCATCGTCTCGTCGAAGACTTCGGAGTCCCTGACCTTCGAGCCTCGAGACGCCTTATCGAGCAGAGGTACTATCACTGTCTGTTCCTCAATCATCACCACTCCGTCAAGCATCCAGATTTCGATTAGCGAGTCCACAGGGACGTGATCGATTACTATGGAGTCGAGGATTCGGAGAGGGTCGAACCACGAACCTTCTTCCTTCCAACCGTGGTCGAGCAGCACCGTCCTGATGGCATTGATATCACTCTGTCCGGGGTGCCAAGAATAATCGACGACGATGGCGACGGTCGGTAGTCCATCCAATCCTGTGATAGAAGTCGTCGAAACCGATGTTCTCTCTCCGGCGATGATTCGCTGTAGTCTGTCGTCCATTCCGTTGGAGTCTAGGTCGTACCAGTATCCGAACCACCATCCAGGATCCTCGACCGGCCATCCCGAATCGACAGGACGGGTGCCGGGCAATCGACTCTTTTCGGGACACTCTTCGTCTCCGCACATCAGCGGCGGAGGTAGTCTTGGACCGGATAGAACTGCAATCTCAGTACTCTCATCCGTGTCTTCTGGAACGTGTACAAAGGCACTGGCTCCTAGTGAGAAGTCCATCACGAGGAGCAGTGCGACCACTATCAGAGGTAGTCTCAGATTCCTACTATGACCCATGGCTCTCTAGGAGAGCCAAACTCAGATGAGGTATAATCTCAACCTGTTATGGTTCATCTGTAGCATCGGTTCAAGGCCACTTGACATGGCTGCCGGAAATGGAACAGCGAATACGGCAGTTCTCACCCCTTATCTCAGTAATCATCTCACCATCACAGACTGGACAGATGGTATGCTCCGAGAGTTCTTCCAGCCAAGCTCTCCTAGTCTCCAGCTCGTCGCCTTCCTCACGTAGTCTCCTCAGTATCTTAGCAGCCCCGCCATCAAGCGGTTTGTCTGCTGCAAACCATGGGTCGTCATCGAGGCTCCCCATGCGCCCTATGGCCTGCGTCCGAATTGCTTGGGCGCGCTCTGAATGTGTTGCCGAACTCTCTGTCGAATCGAGTGAGCTAGGCGCTCCTCGAGCAATTGGTCTAGCAAGCAGGTAGGCTAGGAAGAATCCCCCTACATGTGCCATGTGAGCGACATTCGATTCTCCAGCGGTGCCCGATTGCAGATCATACATCTGCCAAACCTCTAGGCCAAGCCTGACGAAAACGATGAGCCAGACCGGCCAGGCCCGGATGAAA
>CBFHQW010000065.1:0-7740 GCA_965658085.1 Candidatus Thalassarchaeum sp. | reverse complement strand
CCTTCCCTGCGCCCTACTAAGCGGCGCTCGCGCTGAACATACTCTCCGTGCTGATGATGTATGGCCCCTTCTATCTCGCTAACACCGGCGCGATGCTGTTCGGAAAATGGATTCCTGACAAGCTAGGATTCAGCAGCATCACCATCGACGGAGGTAGAAACTGGAAGGATGGATTCCGCCTTTTCGGGGACGGTAAGACTTGGAACGGCCTGCTAGGAGGCGCTTTCTTCAGTGGCCTGCTTACTATGCTCACTCACTATCTGTGGTCCGAGAGACTGCCGCCGGACGCGCGTCCGTTCGTAGACCCCACACTATTGGCTGGGTCTGACGACTGGTTCTGGTTTAGCGGCGAGTGGGATGCTGCTTTTGCAATGGGATTCACTCTGGGCCTGGCTTGTATGATTGGTGATATGACAGGCTCGTTCATCAAGCGTCGCCGGGGCCTCAAGCGAGAGGGTGACGAAAGCTCTGAGGCCCCTCTTCTGGACACAGTCCCATTCGCCATTGCCATCTTCGTCACGGCGTTTGCTCTGTTCGACGGGCAGATCATCATCCATGAACAGCTGCATGAGGAAATAATCGCCCTACTGGTACTGACTCCCGTAATCCACAGATTATCCAACCGGCTCGGATACAGGCTTGGTCTCAAGTCGGTGCCATTCTAGGGGACGCGTGCCCTCGGAATCCATTATCGCCTCGGCTGCCCGCGCAAGTCCATGCCCGGACTGACAGTACTGGTAATAGGAGGAGGTGGCAGGGAGCACGCTCTCTGCCTAGGCCTCGCCGCCAGCCCCTCGATTGAGGCTATCCACAGCGCTCCAGGTAATGCGGGCACCTCGATGGTCGGGGTCAACCACACTGTCTCTACCAGCGATATTGAGGAGTTGGTATCGCTGGCTGCTGAACTAGATGCTGACCTAGTTGTAGTCGGGCCTGAGGTGCCTTTGGTAAATGGTCTCGCTGACTCCCTCAGAACGGCAGGAATAGCCTGCTTCGGTCCACACACCGAAGGCGCGATGCTTGAGGGCTCAAAGCTGCATGCCAAGAAGGTCATGCAGGAATTAGGCATCCCCACAGGGGGTTGCGTAGTAGTCGAGGAGGCAGGCGCAATTGAGACTGCTCTCGATTCGTTCAAATCTCCTTGGGTAGTCAAGCGTGATGTGTTAGCAGCAGGCAAAGGCGTCACCGTGACGGCCGACAGGCAGCAAGCGCACGACGCCCTCACTGCAGGGCTAGCTTCGGATGGCTTCGTTTTGCTCGAGGAGCACCTCTCAGGAGAAGAGGCCTCGGTGCTGGTTGTGATGGATGAGTCAGGTTATGTCTGCTTGCCACCCAGTCAAGACCACAAGAGAGTGGGAGAGGGAGACACTGGCCCCAACACGGGAGGCATGGGTGCATACGCACCGGCACCAGTGGTGACTCCAGCAGTCCTCCAGAGAGTAGTCGACGAAATTGTCGAGCCGATGCACCACCATCTAAGGAACAAGGATGTACCGTATCGTGGGTGCCTCTACGTCGGCTTGATGATCGACTCGCAAGGTGCCCCTGGAGTCATAGAGTTCAACGTCCGTTTCGGAGATCCCGAGACTCAAGTCACTATCCCTCTGATATCCAGCGATCTGGCTGAGCTCCTGCTGGCATGTGCAGAAGGCAGAGTCAGCGATACAGAGGTCGAGTTCTACTCGCATTCTGCAGCCACTGTTGTATTGGCTTCGGAGGGCTACCCTGCCTCATCGGCTACCGGACGAGTCATCTCTGGGAGCGAGGTCGAGATTGAGGAGGGCGAGATTAGGGGTTTCGTACACTATGCAGGGACAAACTTCGATTCAGAGGGCAACCTCATATCATCAGGGGGGCGAGTCCTGTCAGCTACCGGAACAGCTCCGGAGATTAGCGGAGCAATCAGCGCGGCATACGAGGTAATCGGCGGCATAGAGTTGGAAGGCTCACACTACCGCTCAGATATCGCATACCGTGCTCTGTAGTGGGTTTTGAACGAGTTTATCCTCATCAAAATCTACAACCATTCTACGAATGGTTATAACAGCCCGTCAAATCGCCGCGATGCTGAGCCTTTAGGCTGAATACGGTGATTGACGATGAATGACACAAATGGTGCAGTAGAAAGTGGGTTCCCAAACTCGGGTTTCACCTCGGTTCCGGCAGTGCTGGTAGCATTGCTGGCGCTATTCTTTGGGGCCGACTACGCTGCAAATGGAGCAATGGAAAATGATGGATACATGCAAGTCCTGATTCTACCCGTCGTAGCCGCACTCGCGGCTGCCATGGGTAGAATCGGTGCCGTGATATCCCTCGGAAGCCGCTCCATCCATCGTGCCGTAGTAATGCTGGCATTCATCGCTGTGGCTGGCATCATATCGGTGGCATACAACATGTTCGGGAGTATCGGAAATCTAGGTGCCTTCACGTTCGCTTTCGTTGGTATCTCTACTTTCCTAATGGTCAACTCTGACAAGAGAGAGGAGTCGACGATACTCCTTGCAGTGGTCATCGGATTCCACTTGGCCGTCTCTCATGCCGCCAATTCTGTGATGGACGCCTCTTCATGGACGGCTGGCCCGCTGGAACTCATCGATGTCGAAAGGGCCGCGACCGCCTCAATCTTTTTCGCTTTCTGGGCCGTTTCGATTGTGACAGGAGTAGTCCTGGCTCTGTTCATGAGGAATTTTGGTAATCTGGATTCCAATGAGAGTACTTTTGGTAATCTGGACTCTCCGGGGACTGGTTCATGGTTCGCAGATCTTTCGACCTCTCCCGACAGACTCACCATGATTACACTCGGCATGGTGTTCGCGGTTCAGGCAGTACCTCTCGTCTGGCTTGGTCAGATTACTGACATTCAGACCTACTTTGAGCATCAGTACCTAGGCTCCGTTTGGGCGCTATTCACCACTGCAGTAATCCTATTCGTAGCGTTCTGCCATGCAGAGAGATGGAGAGTAATCGGGACATTGGTAGCAATCAACTGGTCGTTGTACACGCTTGGACACCTGCAGGAAATCGGGAATAAGTTCCCAGATCTACTCAGCGGTGACGACGCTATGAGTACCTTCTCCTGGTTCTTCATCGGATTCTGGCTCAATGTGATTGGCATTATGTTCGCCGCTCGCGGAAGGTTCGGAGACATATCTCCTCGCCACGAACCGAGCACCGCTCGCATCTGGTGGGGGCAGCACTCCTATGGAATCATGCTGGCTCTCTCAGTATTCGTGGCCTTCGCCATACGCACGGGTTGGAACGTCTTACCTGCGATGAATGCTAGTGCAACAGGACTCTGGGACATGACTGGAGGGTCCGATCCGTGGTACATGAAGCGTGTCGTTGACTACATCATCGCTGAGCGCAGCCACTTCATCTTCGACCACGATCGAGCTTACCCAATGGGGGCAATCAACCCTCGTCCACCATTGTTCTCGTGGTCTCTTGCACTCGGGGGATTCGCCCTCTCATGGCTTCTAGAGATGCCCGCCGAAGAGGCAGTCTGGTGGAGCGTCGCGGCTTTCCCAGCCATATTTGGCGCACTCATCGTGCTTCCTCTAGCTGCGATGGCAAGGAGGATACACAGCAATACCGCCGGAATCGTGACCGCGTGGCTCATCGCCCTAATGCCTGGGCACATCTCGCATTCGACATTTGGTCTCGCTGACCACGACGCGTTCGCTCTGCTGTTCCTATCGATGGCATTCTACTTCTGGGTCAGGGCCATTGAGGGGCTCGGCACGGAGAGGATGTTCACCACTCCTAGTTCCAACCCACTATACCTCGTAGCAGGAATCAGAGAGACATGGCGTAGAAACCCCCGAACGATGGCATATGCTACTCTGTCCGGTGTTTCGTTCGCCACAGTAGCTCTCGGATGGAAAGGATTCGTCTACGGTCCTGGCATACTGTTCCTAGCGTTCGCAGGTCAGATAGCACTGAACATGTTCCGCAGACGAGACAGCCTCCCCCTCACTTCGACCACTCTGCAAATGCTATTCACAACATTCCTGATTCCACTGCCGTTCTACAACTGGCCTGGACTCAACCTCGTGTTCGACCCCAGTGGATTCCAGCCCATGTTCTACATCATTGGATTTACCATCGCACTCGGCTGGGTTTCATCCGCGTTCCGAGACAAGCCCTGGCTACTGGTCCTCGCCAGTGGCACCGCGCTGATCGGCGGTATACTGGCCATCCTGTATGTCCTACAGGAGCTTGAAATCTACGAGGGATGGGATATTCTGTTCACCGGTGGATTCTACTTCTCTAAGAATAAGATATTCGGAACCATCGGAGAGGCTCAGGCCCCTAGCCGAGGTGTACTGTTCGCATCATATGGTCCAATCGTGGCAATGATTGCCGTGGGATGCGCCTTGTTGCTGATGTGGCGAGGAGCCAAGCGCGAGCGCCAGAGTCATCTGCTTTTGGGAATCTGGGTAGTCATTGCGACATACATGGCTTGGTCCGCTGGCAGATTCATCTTCAACGCGACGCCTGCGATGGCAGTCGTTGGTGGCCTAGGCATCGCCATGATGTGGAAGGCTGCGAACTTCTCAGCATTCGTCAAGGAGTGGCGCCGCTCAGGTATCGGCACCCCTCGCTCGAGGTGGAGCTCTGTGTGGCCCGCCGCCAAGAAGAATTCTGCGGTCCCCGCTTTACTTCTAGTACTCATGCTCGTCGCTTCGCAGCACGCTACCTATGGAATAGACTCTGGAATACCTCGGGGCGAGCCGTCGGCGACAGATGTCGATCAGGCGATACACGACATCGCCCCAGACTTCCTGCGGGCTGAATTGTTGGGACTTTCGATACTCAAGAGTGAGAGCTACAATCCTGATTCTGAGATGTGGTACATGGGTACCTTTGGCCCAGGATTCAACAGCGGAGCTTGGAACCTCGCTTATGAGTGGCTATCGGAGCAGGACTCCGACGTGGGCTTCAGTGAGAGGCCCGCCTTCGTCTCTTGGTGGGACTATGGATTCCAAGCGCTTGCCCAAGGGCAACACCCTACCGTGGCTGACAATTTCCAGTCAGGAATACCCAACAGCGGAGGCATGCTCCTTTCAAACAGCCAAGAGGACACACTCTCACTATTCATTACCACTCTTGCACAGGGCGACCGACGCTACAACGGCGGCGGCTTTACTGACGGCTTCTCTTCAGTTCTTTCCGAGCACATGTCAGAGAGTCAACTCATCGAGTATGACGCCATCATGTCATTGAGTGTTGGCGACGAGGATTTCGTCCTTGGACGTTCTATGGCAGTCATGGCTACCGATGACAAGACCGAGCTCCTCAGGGGGCACCTCATTGGGCCAGATGGCATTCCTGCGGGAGAGGAAATCTGGATGGTCTTGTTAGATGGCACCCAGATGAGCAATTCCACTACTAACGAGACCGAAGCTATGGAACTGTTCAATATCACTAGGTTGAACTCCGCAGAGTTCGAGATCGGAGCTACTCATTACTTGATTGATGACTATAGGTATACCAGCGACCTGATTGAGGATTTCAACGACGTATCGACCAGCCTGCACCGCACAAATGCACGGCTCGCACTCAGCAGGGCCTTCCTGTCCAGTGCCTTCGAGATGAGCGACCTCTCTGATATCTACCATGGAATTACTAGTCTAGAATATGATGTTCAGAACTATGAGGGGGAACTTGGCGATATGGTGACTCGGAACAACGACATCAGGTACTTCGCAATCGACAACAGACTGTATCCTCTCGGAGGCGCGTACTATGCAGACTACCAATATCACCGTGGCCAGACCACAGGTATCTTCCACGCTCCGACAGGATTGTCCGGCCTCGACCTAGAGGATTACATCAGTGCAGACTATCAGACACAGAGAGGGAGTGGGGCTATTATGTCCATGACTGCTGCTGAGTATGAGGCTGCATACCTCCAAGATATCGTCAGGCAGAATTCGGGTGGCGAGGTTCCTGAAATAATCAGGATGGTCGATATAGACTACGTGCAGCAACCCGCCTTCTTTGACACCATGGTAGCCAGATTTTACGTTGGGTACTCTACCTCCTCACTAGGCCTTCCAGGAGATGCCCAGCAACCCGCTCCTCACTTCTATACAACGGGCACTCCCGGTTCCTACCTTGAGAATGCATACCCGATGCCCGGGGCCATGATGAATCACTTCGTATTGTCGAATTGGTATGACAATGAGCGCTGCGAGTTGCTCGACAATGGCTCAAATGTCGACGAGAACTGCTCTAACCCGACTATTGGCTCGGCCAACACCCAAGTCAAGATTATGAAGTACTACAGCGGTGCTACTCTCGAGGGCACTGTCGAGTTGGAAGGCTTCGGCCCCATACCTAACGCCCGCGTCATGTTTGAGCGCGACGCATTCAGCGGCGAGGAGGTTGCCAATGAGAACGGAGATGTTGTTGACGGGGACGACCGCACCTATTGGATTCCCATTGGATACGCCGATGCTGACGAGAACGGACATTTCTCATTCACTGCTCCGGCAGGTAAAATTCGAGTCTCCGCCTTCATCGGGGAACCTGACCTCGATGCTGCCCGGTCGCTGATTATGTCGACGGACGTGAGCCAGACATTGGGCGACATATTCCAAGAAACTTCCGTTGGTAGAAATGTCAACCCAATTACCGGAATTCTAGCTAACGTCTCAGGCTCGACTTGGCTCTCCGAGTCCATTGTCAACATCTCCGGCTCAGCCGGTCATAGCAATGGCTTGGAAACTGTCTACGGTAACATCTCAGTCTCTCCTTCACACGCCACAGGCAAACTGGTTTGGTCGGGAGCCGAGTTCTTCGACGGATCTCCTCTCACCAATGTTAGCATCGAGCTCTCGCCATCTTGGGATCGCGTACAACTCGCTCCCTACACAGTCGACACATCTAGTGGTATCGTAGAGGGCTACGATCTGGCCTTCGCTGGAATCGGTGAGGTCACCTTCACGGGGGAGGGCACATTAGTCTCGCAGGGCATAGTAACGGTGAGCGATTTCACAGGTAACTATACTCAGACTATCTTCCACAACCACAGCTTGACTGGCGATGGGCAGTTCTCCGGCCGGGGAATTCTTTCTGGGTCAGTCAATGATGATGCTGAGATTACGGTCTGCGACGTCAATTCGACCATGCCTGAGAACACATCCATTTGCATGCTAGAAGGAGGAGATTACCTTCTGGACGGGACCATGAATGCGACTGGGCGTTTTACCTCGAACGGCTCAACCAGTTTTGTAAGGAGCCTGAGTCACGCCACTCTGGTGGGCTCTGGTGAATTCACAGTCAACGCTTCGGAAGAACTCGATTCATACGGCACCATAAACGGGACATTTTCCTCGTCTGAAGGCGAGGGGATTTTCAGCGGACCAATGGTTCATCCAGGGACATTCCACGTTGTAGATGCAGTTCCTGGTGACTACGACGTCACCGTGATTTTCGAGGACGGCACCCGCATCGACATTGATGATAGATTCAACATCCCTCTGGTAGGCAACCCACAGGTCAAAAATATTGATATCTCAGGCGGCTCAATCAGCGGAACTCTTGTTGACGCTTTCGGAGACCCACTGGAGGGCGCAATCATGCTGCTCGATAACTCCTCAGCGCCTGTGGATGCCATCACAGACTGCCAAGAGGCTGGCACTGCACCTTGTCTCATGATTCCAGATGAAGCAGGAGACTTCGAGTTCGGACCGATTATCCCGGGTAATTACACCGCTCAAATTGACCTTGACG
>CBFHQW010000064.1:0-7843 GCA_965658085.1 Candidatus Thalassarchaeum sp. | reverse complement strand
AACCGAGAACCTCGGTCTAGGCACTGCAACCAACCCGCTTGCGGGCACCTGGATGCAGGCTGTTCTAGCAACCGCTGGAAACTATGGCGAGGCCTATGACGACGCGTTCTGCGACGGCACCTACGACGGTGTCAGCGGATCCGCTGCCATGACCAACTGCCTGATTTCGCGTGTCGGAACCCTAAACGCCCTCGTTTCCGAGGGTGGGATCCAGTACGCACCAGCAATGCGCTGAATGCATTAACTGACTGATCGGAATTACGTAAGCCTCTGGGGGGGGGTTTTCTCCCCCAGGGGCCTCACTACCCTTTTACACCGCATGCTCCCCTACGGGGAGCATGGTCTTTCAGGGATCGCGCGGGAGCTTTGTCAGTTTACTCCCAGTGGCTCATTCTCCTCGAGATTACTTGAGAGTCTACATTACACCCATTTTGGGTGTCTACCTGTTCTGGCTGTACTCCAACAAGTTCCTTGGAATGTCGGTCGATTACCTCTCTACGATGGCAAGAGACATCACAATTGCTGGCACTCAGATGAACACCTCGTACTACCCTATGGAAAGACTGGCCCTGATTGTTGGCGGAGTTATCCTCCTCTGCTTCCTGCTGGTACAGAACGAGATCCCAACCGCTCTCAGGGAATCGCGAAAACTCGATTTCCCAAACGTCTTCTCCAAATGCTCGAGCTCAATCTTCGCCATCATTTGCTTCGTACTCTCATACTTCCTATTGACTAGTGTCCTAGAACTGTCTCCCGGAACTCAGGTTCCATTCTTCTTCTTCGGAGGCGCTATTGTTGCTGGAGTACTTCTGCTGCAGGATAACCTAGGCGAGATTCTGAACTGGAGCAACATCCGCTCCCTACGTTCGATGGAATACTACATCTCGATAGGCTCAATTGTCTTGTTCGCTGGACTGACTCTCAACATCTCGATGATTCCATTTATCTCTCAAGATATTCCGCAATTCCTATCTCTGGTTATTCTCCTCACCTGCGCTTTCTGGTACTTGAGAATCTCTCAGGAAGGGATGAAGCCAGCTGTACAGGCCAAGAGGACAGCCGCTCTGGCTTATCTGGCTCTCCTGCCGTTTATCCTGTACTTGCTTCTGAGGGTGCTCTACCTGCAGCACGACCCCAACCCGGTGATGCAGAACCGCTGGGCGGTAAACTTCGACTTCATGGACAAGGTGAACACCTTCAAGATCAATCCGTGGCCGATGGAGGTGGTGGCGAACTTCGATGAGAGATGGCTGTTCCTGAAGGCTGCTATCATCAACTCAGTGAGGGTTACCTTGCTCAGCATAGTGCTATGTGTCATTCTTGGGACCATTGTCGGCGTCACCAGACTCTCCTCCAACAAGTTGGCATCAACCATGGCGACAGTGTATGTTGAGGTATTCCGACATCTTCCTCTCGCCGTTCTCTTGTTCCTAATTGCGACCCAATATGGGATTCAAGCCCCACTGTTCATAGAAGAGAGATTCCTTTTCGGTGGGGCTGTGTTCTTCAGCAACCAGGGAATCTGGTTTGTGACCGTGGGGTCATATCAGAGATTAGTCATGGGCTTAGTCGCCCTTGCTCTGCTCAGGGCTGGGCTGCGTCATATGGACAGGATCGAGCCACGATTCATAGTCGCTCCTAAAACTCCCCTCGAGCATGTTAGGAGGCCCTTCAGTATATTGGGATGGAGGGCCGAGGCACTCGCCGCAGACATCTTGCTGATAGTAGCAGCAGTGGTCTTCATCGATTATCTAGTACCATTCGTCTCGACACACGGAGGTGGCACCAATGCAGCCATCGCAATGGTCCTGCTTGTTTACGCTCTGTCGGTCACTAGCAGAGTCGATGACGACGGCATCAACTCGCTACAGATTGATGACTCGGAAACCGGCCTCAGGAAGAGATTCACCATATGGGTTGCCGCCTTCGCTGTAGCAGCAGGAATCGCCGTCTCGAAGGGTCTGTCATGGCCAGTGTACCTCAAGGACTGGGACGGGGACGGGGTCATTGACGCCCCTGGGTCGTGGGACATAGCCGAGGGCACTGGATTCGAAATCACGCCCTTCTTCCTAGCCATGATGCTCGGACTAACGCTGTTCACCGCATCGACCGTGGCCGAGATCGTGCGAGGAAGCATTCAGGCTCTTCCTAGGGGGCAGGTCGAGGCGGCGATCTCTCTGGCCCTGAATCCATTTCAGAGACTCAGACTGGTCATCATGCCTCAGGCTCTGAGGAGCATGGTGCCGCTATTGAACAACCAGTTCATGAATGTCTGGAAGAACTCCAGTCTAGCCGTCATTGTCGCTTACAGCGATATATTCTACGTCGTGCTGGTGATGATGAACAACGTCGGTAAACTGATTCCTCTGTTCCTTCTATTGCTCATCACCTACCAGGCAGGAAGCCTCGCCATCTCAGTGGTGATGAATTGGTATAACTCAAGAGTAACGAGCGTGAAGATATGAGTTCAAGAGGCCCCAATATAGATTCGTTCCTTGAGTTAGAGGAGTCCATAGCCGGCAAGCCAGGAGGCCCTTGGGTCACTCCCAGCAACAATGTACAACTCTCGCTTTTGGCGATATCTCTGGCTTTTGTCTGCGGCCTCGCTGGAGGTATGTGGATCGATCTATGGGTATGGCCCAACGGCTTCTTCGAGCTGGTGGCGAAGGCAGAGTCAGGAGGCGCAAGTTCTCCGAATGCCCTGATCTTTGGCACCATTTGCACGATTGCTATCGTCTTCGCATGGTGGGTGACTTGGACCGCTATGGTCAAGTGGACCCCAGGCAAGACCCTTTCCAACGCGCTGCTAGGAATCTTCACCGCTTGGATTATCGTCATAGCGGTACGCGGCCTCAGCCACTTCGTCCTAGTCGAAGCGGATTGGTCCGTCGTCTGGGCCAACAGAGTACTACTGATTGTAGGCCAGCAGATGACCGAACAGATGACACAAGCACCCGGCTCAGAATCCTGCATCGCTGTATCAAATTGCTATGGTGTCAATCAGAACTGGCGCCTGTGGTGGATTCTCTACCCGTCATTCGCCGTCCTAGCGAGCGCCTATGGGACCATTGCTGAAAAGCCAGGAAGATTCCTATATCCATTCACCGCATTATGTGGCGTATTGATGCTCATAGCATGGGTACCGAGCGAAATCAACTACCACAGCATGGTCCCGATTACGAATCTGGCGAAGGCCTTGGTGGTGGGTTATCTGGCATACGGGGCTTCGTACTACTACTGTTCGATATCAGAGGAGTACAAGGCCAACCGATTGAGGTCATACATTGCGATAGGGGCGGTGGGCACATTCTTCTTCGCGATTATGATAATGGATCCACCAGAGCCGGTCAAGGACCTAGCAGTATGGCTCGGCGGCACACCCGTCCAAGGAATACGTGAGGCCATAATTGCTGGAGAGGTAGTCCCAAGCACTCTCGATAAACTCGCAGGAGACGGCATCCAGGCATCCCAATGGGGAGGCCTCTTCGTCAACCTCATTGTAGCAACTGCAGGATGCGTACTTGGCTTCGGAATAGGAGTCGTTCTAGCCTTCGGTAGACAGAGTGACCAGCCGTTCTTCAGTGTGCCATCAGTCGCCCTAATCGAACTGGTCCGATCGGGCCCTCTAATCTGCTGGCTTTGGTTTGCTGTCTTCTTGATGCCCGATTTGATGGATCCATTCTACAATGCAGAGGATATCATCAGGATGCTCTTGATGTTCGGTGTGTTTGGCGGATGCTACATCGCAGAGGTGCTCAGAGGAGGACTTCAGGCCGTTGACTCTGGACAGAAGGAGGCGGCCACCGCCTTAGGGCTGTCTCCGTTCCAAGTCAAGATGCAGGTTGAGCTACCCAATGCCGTCAGGACCACACTGCCCTCTATCGTCAGTGTGTTCATTGGACTCTGGAAAGACACTACGCTGCTGTTCATCATCAACATACTAGACTTCTTCAAACTGGCCAAGGACCTACCAGCCACAGACTTGCGTTTCCTTGGTAACTTCCTAGAGCCGCTATACGTCACTGCCCTAGTCTTCTGGGTGTTCGCATTCTACCTATCCAGAGTCTCGATGAAGATTGAGAAGGGCCTTGGACTGGTCAGAGAAGGAGGAGGAGAAGCAGCATGAGTGAATACGATACAGACAACAAACCGGGAACCAACTATGGTGGGAATATTATTGATACCAAAGGAGTGAAAGTAAACTTTGGAGATTTCTGGGCATTGAAGGGAATAGACATCAGCGTGAAGAAGGGCGAGATTATCGTCATCCTGGGCCCTTCAGGTTCAGGCAAGTCAACTTACATCAGGACGCTCAATCGCCTGCAACCACATAGCGGCGGTACTGTTATCATCGACGGCATAACCGTGGACGATGACACGACAGTGGCTGACATGAAGTACATCAGGGCCGAAATCGGCTTTGTATTCCAGCAGTTCAATCTCTTCCCACACCTTACCATAATGGAAAACATCACTCTAGCTCCAATGAAGGTCAAGGGAATGCCAAAGAGAGAAGCTGAGGACAAGGCGATGGCACTACTCGAGAAGGTCGGTATCCCTGAGCAGGCCTACAAATATCCAAGTGGACTTTCTGGTGGACAGCAACAGAGGGTTGCTATCGCCCGTGCATTAGCGATGGACCCCAAGATCATGCTGTTTGACGAGCCGACATCAGCGCTCGACCCGGAGATGATTAAGGAAGTCCTGGATGTTATGATTGATCTCGCAAAGGAAGATGTCACGATGATTGTCGTGACACACGAGATGGGCTTCGCAATGGCCGTCGCAGACCGAGTCATTCTATTCGACGAAGGTGAGCTGGTTGAACAGAACACCCCGGCCGAGTTCTTCGACAACCCGCAGCACAAGAGGACCAAGTTGTTCCTAGAGCAAATCCTGTGAACTTCCCCCTGATTGCGTTTGGCGGGACGTTACCCTATTGAACCGTCTTGGTTGGACGCGTAGCATGTCTTGTTTAGACGAGCTGCCCAACAGCCTAGAGCCCACCTACGCCTGCACCTCGGAATTATTGGGGACGGGACCGGTTTCTGCGATACTGATAATCGTCATCGGCATCCCTCTCATCAAGATAGCCAAGAGATACCTCAGGAAGCTGTTCGACAGGACCGTATTCGACGAGGGACTCGAGAATTTCATGTTCCGCATCGCAGGTGTTGCAATGTGGGCCATCGTCATACTGACGGCCGCCAACGAGCTCGGCATCAACGTCACTGGAATCGTTGCCGCGCTGGGCATCTTCGGCCTGGCAGTGGCCTTCGCCGCCCAAGATACGATGGAGAACGTAATCGCTGGCATCTTCATCATCGTCGACAGGCCCTTTCGGGAGGGCGAGCGCATCATGCTGCCCAAGAAACTCGGGGGAATCTACAGCAGTTGGGGAGATGTCAAGGAGATCGGCCTGCGCACCACCCACGTCCGCTCTACCGACGGAGTGATGCTGACAATCCCCAACAAGTTGCTGACAAAGGACGCCGTGGCGAACTTCAGCCACCGCAGCGACATGGAGCTGCGCGTACGCATACGACTGGGCGTTACGCCGACATGGAAAAACGTCACCAAGGCTGAGGAGATCGTCGAGGATATCGCTGCCAACCATCCCGACATCAGCCAGAAGCCAAAGGTACCGGAGGTTGTGCTGAGGGATTTCGGCGATCACGAAGTCATCATGGAGGTTCGCTACTATGTCGACAACGCCCGCAAGATGAGGCCCTCGAAGTCGTTCTTCGTGACCGAGATACTCCGTCGATTCGAGGAGGACGGAGTTAAGCTCTCAATCCCTGCGAGTATACAGATGAACGCAGATGTGGACCTTGATGATCTAGGACTTTAGGACTCAATCCAGTGAGCGACCCGATCGTGGATGGTCCTACGAAAGGTCAGCAACTGAAGGGTAGGCCCGCTTAGATCAATGGTGACCCTAGCGCCTCGGGTGAAGTGCGTCTCATCCCAGCCATCACTGACGATGTAGCCACGGTGCATGTCGCTTGTTATCGCCGTGGCTTCGTTCGTCCAGGCCCAGTACGAACCGTCATCATCTCTCGAGTCGCGAGGTAGGTCCCTAGATGCGAACAGATACCACGAGTCAAGTTGCTCAAGCGGAAAGGTCGTACCCTCGATGTTCACAACGTGTCGGAACCACGCCCCCTGGCCGAGGAAGGTGGAGAACAGGCAGCCTGATGAGCGTTGAATCACATCTATCTCACCTTCACTGCTAACATCTCCTCTCTGCAACCTGTATCTCGAGGGCTGGTACTGGTGCGTGTTGGCGATGATGAGGTCGTTCAGTGCCGGGTCAGAGAGAATCTTCTTGCCACTAGTCGTCACAATCTCAGCCTGCAGTCTAGGTAGAACATTCACTATCGCATCTCCGTCTAAGGCGATTCTGATGTCTGAATCGAAGTTTTCAGGGTCGCTTCCCATGTAGAATCCGTACGAACCGTCTTCGTCATCGTCTTGGGGGTGGCTGTTTACTCCCATCACAGGGGTGTCGGAGTCAATAGAGTGAGCAATCGAGGTCAGAGTCCCGTCGCCTCCGAGTATGACTACGAGATCACGATCGGCGAAGTCCTCTCTGCTGACCGTTTCGCGGGCCTTGAATGTGGTTGCAGTGCCTCTGTCACGGACCAGTTCTTCGAGTGATTCCCGGACTGTCTCGAGCGATTTGTCGTGAACATCCTCAAAATTCTTCTTGTAGACGACTAGGATGTCCGAGACCATTTCTGCCCACTCCCTGCGCCCCTTGCTCCGTGGGCGTCCCATATAGGCGCGACGCAAGCGCGAACACCACATTCGAATGACCGCTGTCGCATAGGCTCATCACCCCCACTCGCCCGCAAGCGGCCGTGAGAGCCCTCATTCTGACTGTCTTCGTACTGCTCTGCCCCCTGTGGGCAGGGTGCCTCGCAGTTCCTGAAGACGCCTGTCCTGAAAGCGAGTGCTTCCCCTTGGATTCGGCAGCGCTTTCGGAACTCCTCGCCGCCCCAGGTGCCTTCGATGTACTCTCATACGCGGAGGACTTCGAGCGTCTGAGGGTCGAGACATCCACTGTTTATGGCAATCAGGGGCAGTTTGCTGAGGTCCACTGGAGTGTCGCCAAGGACGATACAGAAAATCTGAGATCGATAGCGATGAGATTCACCGTTGGCACCTCAAGTATGGACAGTGAAGTCATCGAGGGGCAGCATACCACCAACATCAGGGTCGGTGGCGACTGGTACGAGGGACGGGACGCGATTCCGCAGTACGCCGACCCGTTCGTAGAGCTCGCTCAGCTTGCCAATGAACAGCCCGAGGGGATGTGGCCGCCGTTCGGCTTCGATGTTGCCTCGGTAGCAGAACTAGATTGGACAATTTCGGGAGACTTACTCTCTCTACAACAAATCGCCACAGCCAGCAACGCTACACACACCATCATCATCGAACTGATGGGTGCTCCTCCGATAGTCACGGGGATAGAGACCTACTCGGGTGATGAGGAGCAGTTCACACTCAGAGTCACCACAGGCGATGATGTGGATATATCGCTACAGGAAGGTCTCCCCCGCACGCCGGTGGAGTTCAGTCTGGATACAGAACCAATCCAAGTGGGTGATATCACAGTCTGGTCCGGCCCAGTTCCTTCTGGGATGGATTCGGACATAGAGCCGTCCGAACTGGAGTTCCATGGCATCTCGGAAGAAGGAGGAGATGCCGTTTCGGTAGCTATGATGAGATTGGATCAAGGAACTTCCAACATCACATTGGACGATGGTACATGGTGGGAGTTCACTTGGATTGACTATCTCTCACGAGGATATTTCTCCCACAGTGATTTGTATCACAT
>CBFHQW010000063.1:0-8453 GCA_965658085.1 Candidatus Thalassarchaeum sp. | reverse complement strand
TGAGCCTGACTATGGCTCAAATCCAGGTGACATGATTACTCGGGCCGAAGACAAGGGAGATCATTACCTACTCAACGGAGCGAAGATGTGGATAACCAACGGCACCATCGCAGACCTAGCCGTGGTATGGGCAAAACTAGACGGTGTAATTCGTGGCTTCATAGTCGAGAAAAACGACCCTGGATTCACCGCCCCTGAGATGACAGGAAAGCACTCACTGAAGGCCAGTGTCACCAGCGAGTTGGTGTTCCAAGACTGTAAAATTCCCAAGGATAGGATGCTTCCGCATGTTAAGGGACTTAAGGGGCCTTTCAGCTGCCTCAACAACGCCCGTTACGGAATATCGTGGGGGGCCGTAGGGGCTGCTCAATCATGCTTCAATTCGGCTAGAGAGTATGCTCTGAGCAGGATACAGTTCGACCACCCGATAGCCTCTTTCCAACTGGTGCAGAACAAGTTGGCGTGGATGCTGAGGGAGATCACCAAGGCCCAGTTGCTAGCGTATCACCTAGGTAAGAAGAAGGATGCGGGAACTTGGATACCCGAGCATATCTCGTTGGCCAAAATGAATAACGTCGATATCGCACTCGAGATTGCACGTATGGCACGTGACATCCACGGTGCCAACGGAATCCTGGACGAGTATCCGGTGATGCGGCACATGGCCAACCTAGAGTCAGTCAAGACCTATGAGGGCACTCACGACATCCACAACCTAATTCTTGGTCGCCACATTACCGGGATACAGGCATTCACAAGAGAGTCTTGAGGTCTGGATTGGTGTTTCCCACCTTCGGTGGGAGTGCCGAAAATTCATAGAGGAGGCTTTAGTCGCCGGAGCGCTGGTGTTGATATGGGAATAGCCGTACTACTCAAGCAGGTTCCCGATACCACAGCTAAGATTAGTGTCTCAGGAGGGAGGGTCGACGAATCTGCGGTTAGCAAGTGGTCGATGAGTCCGTACGACGAGTATGCGCTCGAATCCGCCCTTCAACTCAAAGAGTCCGGAGGAGGCGATTTAGTTGCCATCACCTGCGGGCCGGCTAGGGTGGTCAAGATGTTGACTGATGCCGCGGCCGTGGGTGCCGACTCGTTGCTCCACATACTCGTGGAAGACCTAAACGCCCTTGACAGCACACAGGTGCAGACAATACTGTCTGCTGCCGTTGCCCACTCCGGTTCCGACATCGTGTTCTGCGGTAAGCAGGCTGCTGATACAAACGCAGGCTCAACTGGCCCTGGAGTGGCACATCTGATGGATGCATCTTGCGTCACCATGGTCTCCGAGGTAACTCCCGATGGCAGTTCCCTTATGGCCATGCGAGCCAGTCCGAATGGCAACGAGAGAGTCGCTGTTTCGGCCCCCTGTGTCTTCGCCTTCGATAAGGGCATCACCGAACTGCGTCGACCTAACGTACGAGGCATCATGATGGCCAAGAAGAAGGTCGCGGAGACTCTGGGGCCTGCTGATCTCGGCGTGGATATCTCGACTTCATCAGTTTCCATTGTCGGTCACACTCCTCCGCCACAGAAACCACCTGGACAGAAGTTTGAGGGTGCGGATTCCGTAGCAGAAGTGGTGGGCAAACTACGCGACGAGGCGAACGTCATCTGAGGTGAAAATAATGGATGTCACAGTGATTGCAGAAACCTCTGGGGACGGACTGCACCCAGTCACCGCCCAACTCGTAGGGGCTGCGGTATCCATAGGCGGCACACCAACAGTGCTGTGCGCCGGAGGAACGGGGGCCGCCGAAGCTGCTTCCATCTCTGGCGTCGTCAGGGTAATATCAGTAGTTGGAGACTGTTTCGAAACCTTCGACAGTGGCGCATGGGCAAAGGCTCTGAACTCAGTTACAGGAGGTGACGTGATTATCGCCGCTGCATCTCCCTCGGGTCGCGAGATAGCTGCTACGATGGCTGCAATACGCGGTATCCCGATTGTTCAGGATGCAACCGATTTGGCTCCTGGGATATCTGTGACCCGTCCCATTTACTCCGGCAAGGCAATCGAGACCTCAACAGTAACTACGCCATGTGCCCTCACTCTGCGGGCCAATGCTTTCGATTCCGCCGGAGAGGGTGGTTCGGCGGAAGTCGGTACGGTGAATCAGAGCGCTGACGTGGCAGTGGCTGTAAGGGAAGCCATCGCCAAGGCCAGTGAGAGATTGGATGTCGCAGAAGCCGACATCATCATCTCCGGTGGCAGAGGGATGGGGGACCCCGTCAACTTCTCTCATCTAAACGAGATTGCGGATATGATAGGAGCCGCTGTCGGCGCCAGCAGGGCGGCAGTAGACACTTGGGAGGAGATACCTCACGGAATGCAGGTTGGGCAAACTGGGAAGACGGTGACACCGAGCCTGTACATCGCGGTTGGTATCAGCGGAGCGATACAGCATCTCGCAGGCATGAGGACGAGCAAGTACATCGTCGCCATCAACAAAGACCCTGATGCCCCCATATTCGGCGTGGCTGACTATGGGATAGTAGCTACTTGGGAGGCTGCGCTTCCCGCCCTTAAGGAAGAATTGGGGAAACTCTAATCATCGGACTTGGACGGTTATCGTAGACTTGCTAGAGGCCCCTCTATCGTCGGTCACAGTCAGATGGAAAACGTGGACACCCCCGGACAGCCTGACACGAACCTGTGGAGTATCTCCTATGACATTCCCCCTACCGTCTCCCCAAGCCCATCTTCCGATACTGCCATCCGGATCGTAAGATCGTCCTCCGTCCAGCAGCACTGTTGCCTTGCCCTCTTCATCAACGTCTACTGTCCTATCTTCCCCCGCATCTGCAACTGGTGGAAGGTTGATTGCTCGCGCTGCCGCCGAGAGATCTTCGAGCAAATCACTCTCTATGGCTGGTGGACCAACCTCAAGCTCCGTATCCTCGTGCAGAGTATCCAGAATACTTTCAGCCCCCTCAGGCATATTGGGCCTCATGTCAACCTGCCTCTGCTCTTCATCAGATAGTGCTCCCGAGTACTCCTCAGAGACCGAGGGATTTTCCATCTCTACGGGCATATCATCGTACCTAGGTGGCGAGTCAGGGTCGATTATGACGAGAGGTGGTGGTGTCCTGCCCTTCCTGTCATCCCCCATTAGAGCGACTCTCTCTGCGAGAGGAAGGATATGCTCTACCACTCCAATATGCTCGAAATACCAGACCACCTCTCCCATGGTGGTGATTCGGAATACGTCGAACCACGAGGCGACCAATATGTCGTCGCCCCACTGGATGATTTGAGAGACCTGATAGTCCAATCTGGCGATTAACCTAGGGTCCGAATCGCCTATATCGAGAGAAAGTAGGCTGCCATCAAAGCATCCCACTATTGTCCCGGATTCTGTAGGCCGCAACACCGTGGCCCTAGAAGGGAGTTCCGAGGTGTTCAGCATCCCTCTCTCCGGGTGCCAGCACTCGAGTCTGTTCTCTGGCCTGTCATCAACGGTCATCCCGAGAGAATTTCGTGCCACTAGAAGGACGCCATCATGACGGAATGCCATGCACGATATGGTCTCGACGTCGTCCTCAGCGGCGGGTGAGTCGTGCAACACCTCAAGCGCTGGCCCGAGGATCAGTAACCTGCCATCTTCAAGGGCAGCAGCGCATACTCCCTCGGGCGAACATGTGAGAGATGTGACGTGCCCGAACTCTGCTTGGGCGACTTCACTTCCGTCATCTGCTAGAGAGATGAGCTGTCCAGTACCATCAGCCACCACCGCATGTAACGATGACGCTGTCACCACCTCGCACCCGGATTCCAGAGGGCGGTCCCAGAGAGGCTCGTCTTGGAATGCTTGAACACCACCAGTACTGGTGCCAGCAACCAAAACACCGCGTAAGCTCGCGAGACCTACTACTCGGCTGTCGAGTGTAGCGGTGCTGATTACTACTCCATCTGAGCCATAAATATGGAGAATTCCTGAGTCGAAGCCAGCTGCGAAGTTGCCTCCGGGGAGCGTGCATACACAGCGGACCACCTCATCCATCTCGATGGTCGCCAGTGCGTCAATGGCTCCCCTCATGAGTTCCTGAGCAATCGCTGCGACTTCATTCTGCCGCGTCTGCGCGCTCAGCCGAAGTTTCCCCCTTGGCAGCATCGCTGCGTGCGCCCTCTATCTTCGCTAGGTAATCTTCGGTAATTCCCCCGGTAACGTACACTCCGTTGAAGCAGGAGCAGTCGAAGTTTACCAGATTATGATCCCCCGTCCTAATGCAGGCCTCGACGAGGTCCGGCAGATCCTGATAAATCAGCCAATCAGCGCCGATGGCCTCTCTGATTTCATCGATAGTCCTGTCATGGGCAACGTACTCATCGCGGGCCGGCATATCGATACCATACACGTTAGGATGTACGATAGGAGGTGCCGAAGATGCGAAGTATACTTTTTTGGCACCGGCTTCCTTAGCCATCTCGACAATCCTTTGTGACGTGTTACCTCTGACTATGCTGTCGTCAACAATCATCACCGTCTTGCCAGCGAACTCCTCCTCTATTGTGTTGAGTTTTTTCTTAACCGAATCCTTACGGATAGACTGGCCTGGCATAATGAATGTCCTGCCTATGTAACGGTTCTTGACGAAGCCTTCTCGAAACGGCACGCCCATCTCAGAGGCCATCTCCATAGCGGCTATTCTGCCGCTGTCCGGCACTGGAATCACCGCATCGATGCCGTGCCCGGGGCGCTCTTTGAAGACCCTTCTAGCCAAAGCCGCCCCCATCCTTAGTCTCGCCCCGTGTACCGATATACCGTCAATGGTAGAGTCTGGGCGAGCGAAGTAGACGTGCTCGAAAATGCAGGGAGTGTGGATTGGTTCGGCGTGGCAAATCTTGGATGAGAACGCGCCGTCCATCTTGGCTATTACCGCCTCTCCGGGGGCGACGTCTCGGTCTGCTTCGAATCCTAAAGCAGAACAGGTCACACTCTCCGAAGCAAATAATCGCTCGGTGAAGCCGTCGACCTCATTCTTACCCATGAATAGGGGCCTTATCCCGTTGGGGTCGCGGAAGGCCACTATGCCCCAGCCCGTAATCATGGTGACTACGCTGTAACTGCCCTCTGCCCGGAGGTGTGTGCGCTCTACGGCGCGAAAGATATCGTCCTCTGTGAGTGCCTCCAAGCCCCCTGGTCGGCCATTAACAGAGCGTTGAATCTCAGCAGAGAAGAGATTCAGCAGGGCCTCGGAATCGGAACTGGTGTTGATTCTCCTGTGGTCATACTCAAGTAGACTGTTGATGATGTCAGTAGTATTATTCAGATTGCCATTGTGGGCGAGACTCACTCCAAACGGAGTGTTGGTGTAGAAGGGCTGTGCCTCGCTCGCTGATCCAGAGCCTGCTGTGGGATATCGAACGTGTCCTATTCCCATCGATCCTACGAGCTTGGACATGTGCTTTGACCTGAATACATCTCTAACTAGCCCATTGGCCCGGCGGTGCGAGATGTTGTCGGAATCGCTGGTCACTATTCCGGCGGCGTCCTGTCCGCGATGCTGTAGTACGATCATGCCATCGTAGATGCAGCCTGCGACCTGAGAGTCCGGGTTCCCTAAGATCCCGATGATGCCGCACATCGGATACCATTGGGCCCTAGTGGTTCGGGACTTAGCCCTTTCCGGCTCACTTGCGTGCTCCCATTAATCGGGAGCGCTTGTTCCACCGGTACTTGCGTATCCTAGCAGTGGCGCCGTAGCCACAGTGAGCGCAGACGGACTTGGTCTTGTGATACGAGTGCCTGCCGCAGCGTCGACAGCGGATGTGTGTCGACTTCTGTCGCTTGCCCATGCTTGGAGTTCCTTTCGACATCGTACCACCTAGGACAGCGCGGCGACCGAAGGGAGTGTTATGAGAGTTGCCCAAGCGGAATGAATCACTCGGAGCCGGGCTCAGACTCCAGTAGGGCCAGTAGAGGGTCTTCAGGGCGTTTGCGTAATGAGGCCTGGAGAAACAGGAAGGTACACAATAGGAAGGCAATTGGAATTATATCGAGTAAGACCAACACGCCCTCGGACATTGTCAGTCTGAGGGCGGTGTTGTTAGCAGGTATACCGGCGGTATGGGCAAACAAATAGGTGGAAGCAAAGATGACAATTGAGGCGCCAAGCATCGGGATCGCGGGGCGGTGGTAGGGGTTCAGCGTGCCTATCAAGGCGAGTATTACGAACAGCGAGGTTAGTGCAGCTGAGCCCGCAAACGCGGAGATTGCCAATTCGAGATTAGGGTTCATCCGCAACCTCCAGATGTCTCCTCAATACACTCTCAACATACTTCTTCTCCTTCTCAGACAGGGGTTCTGTCTCGGGCTCCTGTGGAGTCATCCTCTCAGCCGTGCGAACACACAGTGCAAACACTGCGAGGGCTAGAACCACTCCAAGCAGGGCGCTTACCCCCCTAAGGGCGTCCGATAGGACCACACTCATGATTGAATAGTACTGATACCATGCCACCACAATCAGGGCCCAGCCGGCCAACAGTGGTAATAATCGCGTCTTCCAGTACAACGGCGCTCCCATGAGTACGAGTGCCGAACCCGCCAGAGCCGGCAGAAGCCACATGGCGGCGTCCATAGTGGCTGCCACCACTTCTGACTCGGGGTGAGGGGGTTTCTCGACTCGAAATAGCATCACTGCCAATCCAAGAAGGGCCACGGGAATTCCAAATGGGTGCCGCCTGAATGCGGGCCCCGTTCTGTGCATGCTGATTCCAATGACAGTAATGGCCATGCCGATCCACACCTGAGCGGCCCATAGCGACATGGTCCGCTACGCGTTGACGCATTACATCGTATTTGTGTAATCGGCCTATCGTGAGGATTCCTGCTACGCAGGAGTCTTGATAGAGTTCATAAACGGGTCATCGGTGGCCGCGACGTCGCAAGACGCTGAGGTGGAGACATGGTGAAGATGCCGCGGATAGTGAAGCGCTACAGTCCTGCGGCTGGTAAGCATACCGAACACACCGTTGAGCGTGTCAAGAAGCGACGTGCTAGCGAACTGAAGTGGGGTCAGCGCCGCTTCCGTCGTGTTACCGCGGGATACCGTGGTTTCCCGCGACCGAAGCCGTCCGGAGAGAAGCCTACCAAGCGCGTGAACCTAATCTTCCGGTGTCAAGAGACCGGTAAGGCACACTCTCCTGCTGGGAAGCGTGCTAGGAAGTTCGAACTAGTCGACAAGTGATTGAGGTGGAATGATGAGTGGAAGGTTCCTTCGTGTGAACTGCCGTGACTGTGGTCACGAGGCCATCATCTTTGAGAGGGCGTCAACCTCGATTGCCTGCTCCATCTGCGGTGCGACACTGGCTCGTCCCGCAGGAGGCAGGGCGGACTTGTCAGGCAGCACGATTGTAGACGTCCTTGAGTAAAGGGGGCGTTTAGGTGAGTTCTGCTGCTTGGCCCGAAGAAGGGGAACTGCTGATTTGTACGGTCAGGAGCGTCAAGGAAAACGGTGCCTACCTCAATCTTGAGGGATACGAGGGCAGGACCGGTTTCGTTTTCATCGGAGAGGTTGCCTCTGGCTGGGTCAAGAACATCGGCAGCCACCTGAGAGAAGGTCAGCGAGTGGTCGCCAAAACGATTCAAGTGAAGCGCGCCAAGGAGCGTATCGAGCTCTCGATAAAATCCGTCTCCGACGAGCGTAGGAGAGATACCTTACAGGCTTGGAAGAACCGCAAGCGGGCTAGCCAGATCATGCGAGTCGCGGCCGAAAGAGTCGGCTGGGATGAACAGAAGACAGTCGAAGTCTGCGATGAGATGCGTGAGGTCTTCGGGACTCTGTATGGGGCTCTCGAGGAGTGCGCCATGAGTGAGAATGTTCTGAGTGAATCCGGATTCACCGGAGATTGGATAACCGTGGTCACCGAACTCGCAGTAGAGAACATCGTACCTCCATTCGTCGAGATTCGTGGTGAGTTTGACCTACAGGTCTGGGGGCCTGAAGGCGTCAGTGCAATTCGAGAGGCGTTACAGGCCGCAGAATCTTGTGCCATAGGCCTCGAGGAGGTCACGCTGACCTGTCACTACGACGGAGCCCCTCACTACAGGGTGGACATTCGAGCCCCGGACTATCGAGCAGCGGAGTCCGTATGGGAAGCCGCACAGAAGGCAGTCTCGGAGCGCATGTCCTCGGTCGAGGGCTCAATCTCCGTCGAACGCCTCTGAGAGGTACAAACGAAGCACAGACTTCATTGACTCTTCCTAGCGGACGCTGATTGAGGATAGGATGGTTCGCACCAGATTACAGCGCTGCAGTGCCTGCGGCGAGTATGGCTTGGCTACAAGGTGCAAGAAGTGCGGGGCTGCTATGGTGGCCGTATCGCCGATGAAATACTCGCCGGAGGACCCGCAGGGAGCAAGGCGCAGGAAGAGGCTTGATGTCGGCAGCGAGGAGTGGCTCGAATCCCTCCCGACACCTAGAGATAATGGGAGTGAAGAGGAATGAATCGCACG
>CBFHQW010000062.1:6658-8793 GCA_965658085.1 Candidatus Thalassarchaeum sp. | reverse complement strand
GAGTATATGCAATAACAGACGAGGGGCACATAGTAAAATCAGTTGGAACGAATTCTGGCACCGCGGCCGGATATGTCTGGGAACTGGTCGAAATTGAGTCGGAGGACAGGAACACCAGCCTAGGGCTCGAATTGAGTTCCATCGACGTATCATCTGTGAACAAGTTCCTCGTATCAGGCCCCTCTAGTTACGCTGCTCTTTCTCTGGACGGAGGCAATATCATCACCTCCCAGATAAACCCCCTATCAAGTGCCAAGGATTTCAATCACGTCTTGTTTCTCAATCTGTTTGATGCTGTGATTGTAGGTGCAGATGGAGTGATACTATTTTCAGAAAATGCGGGAGAGGACGAGGCGGTTGGATTTTTCATAATCGACTACAGCGACTTCGGGCAGTTCGTCGACTACTCAAAGGAGATGCTGATTGATGGACTATTTGCGACAATCAGAATTGTTCTATTCGGCATGATTCTCGGTTTCTTCCTCGGCGTCATACTCTCAATTATGAAGACCGCCCCTACCACTCTGAAGAATGTAGCACAACTAGATCGATTCTCCATAATTAGAATAATTCTAATCCCATTTTGTATCATTGAGACTACCATTCCTTTCGTTCGATTATATGAAAAGTCGTGGTCTGCAACTAGAATTTCTGAGAAATTACGCATTCTATCTTCCACCAATACTAGACCACTTAACACTCTAGTCCTGAGGGCATTTGGTTTGGGGATTCTTTACTACGGAATTACGTTGATTTCCACTTTAGTGCCCATAGTTAGAGGCCTAAACCTAGACGGTTGGGAGTACGTTTACACGCCTATTGGACTCATATCTCCAGATGGTATCAATGGAGAACTATACTTCGGGAACTTTCTCCAAGCCCTCCTTGGTATCGCACTAATCCTGTTGGGCCTGCTGTTCCTGGCTACAAGGAAATTCTTCCTCAAGAGAGAGGTAATCCTGCCGTTCCGTGGCATCACAGTGAAGTGGAATTTCTGGGATGTGCGACCGATGAATGCTGTCGCGACTGTATACACCGACCTCTTTCGTAATACCCCTCTACTCGTCCAGTTCTTGTTCATCCACTTCGGGGTGCAGTTTGGTAAGATGTTAGGGGACCCAGGCGCGGCAATGCTCGAAGGGGAGACGAATTTTGCCCTAGTTTACCTCAGAGACATGATTCTAGCCGACAGGGCATGCGTTAGCTCCATCTTCGCTCTCGGCCTGAATTCTGGAGCCTATCAATGCGAGACAATACGTGGTGCTATCGCGGCAATTCCTTCCGGGCAAATGGAGGCTGGCAGAAGTATTGGACTGAACTATATGCAGACGATGGGGTTGATCATCATGCCTCAGGCGATTAGAATCTGCATACCGCCTATGGGTAACGAAATGGTCAACCTCGTGCTCAACTCTTCGCTCGCAATGGTAGTTGGCTATGCTGAGCTAACTCGAAAGGGCAGACTGATTAATGCCGTTACATTCCAGATTTTCTGGGCTTACGGCATGGTGTTAGTGTCCTACTTCGTGGTTACTTGGACGTTGGCTCTGCTACTGAGGCGTCTTGAGGTCAAATCGAGGATTCCAGGACTTGGGATTTCAGGAGGTGCATGAATGCCGGAGAATGTATTGACCGTTACTGATATGCACAAGATTTACTCAGGAGGCGTCCATGCCGTCCGCGGTATCTCGTTCGAAGTGAACGAAGGTGAGTCGGTGGCAATCATAGGCTCCTCAGGAAGTGGTAAGTCGACTGTGCTGCGGTGCATCAATCGACTTATCGAGCCTACTGAAGGAATAGTGCGGCTACGCGGCGAGCACATCAACACCCCTGGGGCTGATATCAACGATGTCAGATCGAGAATTGGGATGGTTTTCCAGTCATTCGAATTGTTTGCACACCTGAAGGTCATCGACAACGTGACACTAGGTCTGAGGCATGTCAGAAAGATGAGTAAGGACGAGGCCGAAGAAATAGCAATGTCCGCTCTCGGGCGTGTTGACCTTCTTGATCGGGTCGATGCGTACCCCGGAAATCTCTCTGGTGGACAGAAGCAAAGGGTAGCCATCGCCCGGGCTCTCGCGATGCGTCCTGAGGTTATGCTGTTCGACGAACCGACCAGCGCCTTGGACCCC
>CBFHQW010000062.1:0-6648 GCA_965658085.1 Candidatus Thalassarchaeum sp. | reverse complement strand
GGCTCGGTTCTAGCCACCATCAGAGGACTGGCTGACGAGGGCATGACTATGGTCATCGTAACCCACGAAATCAGTTTCGCAAGAGACGTTGCTGACCGCATCATATACCTAGACGAGGGAGTTGTGGCCGAAGAGGGACCGTCATCAATCATAGAGAACCCTCAGACTGAACGACTCAAGAAATTCCTGTCCTCGATACACGAAGACGAGGTGCCAGAGCAGACCCCTGAATGAGATGGTAAAGTAGAACGTCCTCAAATTCGTTTTGTTGGTTGAGGAAACTAATGTCTCCTTCTGAAGCGTCGGGACAACGCAGGTTACAAAGCCGGGACTATACCATTCCCTGTGCCTGCATCGCCTCAGCGACCTTTAGGAATCCAGCTATGTTTGCGCCTGCGACATAATTTCCGGGCATGCCGTATTTCTCAGCGGTCTCAAATGCGTTCTTGTGGATATTCACCATTATTCCCTCAAGCTTCTGGTCGACCTCCTCCCGAGACCAACTCATACGCAGGCTGTTCTGACTCATCTCCAATCCAGAGGTTGCCACCCCTCCGGCATTCGACGCCTTACCAGGCGCGAATAGTACTCCATTAGCATGGAAGCACTCAACGGCTTCTGGTGTGCAGGGCATGTTGGCGCCCTCGGCGACTGCGATGACTTTGTTGTTGACTAGCATCTGCGCCTCCTCGCCATTAATCTCGTTTTGAGTTGCGCAAGGCAGAGCGATGTCAACATTGGTATCCCAGAGTCCATTCAGATTGGGCTCCGGCTTGGAGGCAGTGTACTCAACTCCGTCGAATTGGTCGGCATACTCGCTCATTCGGCCGCGGCGGTTGTTCTTGAGATCCATAATCCATGCTAGCTTCTCTCTGTCGATTCCGGCCGAGTCGTAAATGAATCCACTGCTGTCAGACATCGTTACCGGCTTGCCGCCAAGATCGAGGACTTTCTCGCATGCGAACTGGGCGACGTTACCAGAACCGCTGATAGCGACGGTGGCGCCCTCGAAGCTCTTGCCCTTTGTGGCGAGCATCTCTCGAGCGAAGTAGACCAATCCATATCCAGTCGCCTCGGGACGAATCAGGGATCCGCCATATGAGCGACCCTTTCCAGTCAATACTCCTGTGAACTCATTAGCGAGCTTCTTGTACATCCCGAACAGGTAGCCAATCTCTCGTCCACCTACACCAATGTCGCCGGCTGGTACGTCGAGATCTGCACCGATGTGACGCCATAGTTCCATCATGAAGGACTGACAGAAGCGCATGACCTCGGCGTCTGATTTACCCTTGGGGTCAAAGTCAGATCCACCCTTGCCACCGCCCATAGGAAGACCTGTCAAACTGTTCTTGAAGAGTTGCTCGAAAGCGAGGAACTTCAGGATGGACTGGTTCACGCTAGGGTGGAATCTGAGGCCGCCCTTGTAGGGGCCAATAGCACTGTTAAACTGGATTCGGAATCCACGGTTGATGTGGAGATCTCCATCGTCGTCGTACCAAGGCACCCTAAACTGGATTATCCTCTCAGCCTCAACGATGGCCTCGACCACTGTGAGGAACTCCGGATTAGCCTTTATCACCGGCACCAGACTGTCTAAGACCTCTTCCACAGCCTGATGGAACTCAGGTTGGTTCGGGTCTCTCGCTATCACGCTGTCATACACTGTTTTCATTGTACTATCCATTGGTTCACCAAGGGGATTGAACGATTCCTATTTGAGGGACCGGGCGCTTGCGCGACCGAGGGGGGGCTTTTGAATAATATCCTAACTAGATATGCGTTCCACACGGCCCCTTAGGGGCCGATAAAACTCAGGAGAACAGATGCCTTTCGGCTAACTGCGCCACATTCGACAGGTGCCCGGGTAGGGTAATCACATAGACTGCTGCTTGACTTACTTGTCGGGTCCTCAGGGCCTCGGCAATCGGGGTATGTTCTCGGAGCCACCGCGTGCGTCCATCGTCACCTACGATCCTGACGTCGACTTGGGACATCCGGGGTTCTGCGAGGAGTAGTTTGACGTTGGGCACGTCGATAGCGACGTATCCAGGTAACAGGCCGGCTCGGTGTGCCAAATCATCCTCAAACTGCCTGCGTGAATCTGGATTTGTGGCAATCTCGAGCAGTCGCTCGACCTGTTGAGGAGTGAGTTCCTCTCTACGACGACTACAGCATACCTTCAGCAGCTGTCTGTACTTCAGTCTGCGAATCATGTCCTGAGCGTAATCGCCAGCACCTCCGAGAACCTCCCATATCTCTGCATCAACCCGGCGCTGCAAATCCAGAGATTCTGGCATCTGTTCCGAGCTACGCTCTACCGCCCTAGAGAGCATGACCTCAGTCACCCTAGTGACTCTATGGAAGTAAACTGCACTGTACATTAGTGCCCTTGCCATCATCATGCCCTCGAGCGCTGGTAGACCTCCTTCCTCCACGGCGATGTCGCCGCCATGCCTCTCTAGGCACCTGATTAGACGGCGGTGGTCTACGATTCCGTGGGTGACGCCTGTGAAATGTGAATCGCGGAGTAGGTAGTCCAGTTGGTCGCAGTCCACAGGCCCGTGGACCAAATGAGCTAGCGTCAGATCCTTGTCTACGAAGTCTTCACGGCCCTCGGTCCATGCTGCCAGCGATCGTTCAGTACCTCCTGCGCCAGGACCCCGGATTAAACCCGCGACCTCCTTCGGATCTAGGTCGTGCCTCTCGAGTATGTCTGGCACCCTCTGACGATCTACAACTGACGATTGCTCACCGTCACGTAGAACATCATACTCACCGAGAATTATCCCCTCAGTGATCGACATGTGATCCATCCCTCCGCGCTCATGCAGGATATGCTCAAGCGTGTGTGAGTAGGGCCCGTGACCCACGTCATGGAGCATCGCTGCTGCTTGAACTGTATTGGTCTCGTGCTCATCCAAGCCCAATGACTCGGCCATCATCCCAGCGATGTGAGATACCCCTAGAGAATGCTCGAATCTAGTATGATGGGCCCCCGGAAATACCAGATGAGCCAACCCTAGCTGCTTGATGTGACTGAGTTTATTCATCTCTGGAGTGCCAAGCAGTTCCCTACGAACACCGTCCAGTCTGAACTGTCCATGAATAGCATCGTTGATGACCTTCATACCCGACCCTGCGGGACTTCGAAATGACACTAAGCCTTGAAACGCACTATTGCCACGACAGTAGGCGGTGGCAATATTTGCTACATTTGAGAGTCGTTTTGTAATTGTTGCATTTCATTTGTCTTTCAATTGCAATACAGTTAAGTGCCCTCCCCGGTCTGCGAGACTCAGGAGGAACCTGAAGTGGCCGGTGTCAGTCCAATGGTCTCGCTGAGAATCCCCGAGGACCATCTGCTGGAGATTGACCAGCGAGTGGGTTTCGACGGCATGCGAAACCGTTCAGACGTGATTCGAGATGCTGTCCGCAGGTACCTCGCTTCGCCTCTGCCCTCAATGGGAGAGAGAGTCGAGGTTGACCTTGGTCCCGATCTGACTGTGAGGATGCGTGACTTCTGCAAACTGCGAGGCGAGTCCGTCGCTGCGGTGCTGCGGCAAGCAGCCCGCGAGCATATCGCCAAGGGAACTCTAGAGAGTGCTACGGTAGACCAGGTCCTCTCCATGCGCATGGACGAGTTGCGTGCGCGATTCGATGACGATTCGAACGCTCTATGAGGTGAGAGATTGAGCGATGATGGGATGCACGAGAAAAACGCGGGGGGGCGTCGACGACGCCCCCTCGCCCAACCTGTGCTATGCGGCCTAGAAGGGCTGCGGACTCGGGCTAGGCTGTCTGATGCAGTCGGCTATGACGCCCGTGATGTCCCGAGAGGCTCCAGAGGGAAGTCTCACAAGACCGATCGGGAGCATCTTCTCTGAAATTCAACACACACCGTCTCGCACATCTCGTGCGGGACACCCCTCAGTGCGTCAATCTGAACTTTGATGCATGATGCTCTCATCCGGTGCCATGGGCGAGGGTATCTCCGACTGGAGTCGATTCGAGAGATTGACGCCGTTCAGAGTCAGAGACGTGCTTCTTGTGGCCAGTCACTTCGACCACTATCTGCTGGAGGAATCGGGGTACTTAGCGGAGATAATGCAGGAAGAGTATTCCGACCTAAACCTCTCTCAGGCACCTCGTATCATTCACAGTCCCGATGCACGTGACGCCCTCAGACTGCTAAGTGCACGTGAGTTCGACCTTGTCATCACTATGACGAGAGTGGGTGAGATGGATGTCAAGGCATTTGGGACTGAGGCGAAGCGTGTAATTGAGGGGCTTCCTGTAGTCATGTTGAGTCACAACACGCGTGAATTAGCGACCCTTAGTGCAGGTGACGGAATCGATCGCATATTCGTGTGGACAGGTGATAGCAGGATACTGTTGTCTATCTGTAAGCTAATCGAGGACGAGCGCAATGTCGAGAATGATGTTCGAGATGGTGATGTGCAAGTCATTCTTCTAGTTGAGGACAGTCGCAGATTCTACTCCGCTTATCTCCCTCTGCTCTACACTCAGCTGGTCAACCAGACGACGCGGCTTATGGGAGAGGGAGGGAACCTGCACGAGAAGTTACTGAGATTGAGGGCCAGAGCCAAGATTCTACTGGCATCTGACATGAACGCTGCAAAGTCCGTAATCGACAGATATCACAACAACATCATCGGGATATTTACTGACGGTAAATTCCCAAACCAAGGTGGACAAAGGGACACGGCTGGCCTAGAGTTAGTGCGCTACGCCCAGGAGGGGCATCGCTACATGCCGATACTGTTCCAGTCAAAGAATCTCGAACTAAAGGATGATGCTGAGTCACTAGGCGTTCGCTTCCTCCACAAGGAGGACACACAGTTGTACCGGAGGATAGAGGAGTTCATGGTTGACGAAATGAACTTCGGTGACTTCATCTTTAGGATGCCAGATGGAAGAGAGGTCACTAGGGCGTCAAATCTTGAGGAGTTCATACATGGGCTGGAGAACGCGCCCATCGAGTCGATAGAGTATCATGCCGGGAGGAACCAGTTCTCGCACTGGCTGAGGACGCGTTCGGAGTTCTACCTCGCGGCGGAGATGAGGCCAAAGAAGATTGGTGACTTCGATAACCCCGAGGGAGTCAGGAAATATCTCGCCGAATCTGTCAGGAATCACATCATCCAGGTTCGAATGCGCACTATCGGAGACTACGACGCGAGTCGAGAGGGGGCGGGATTTCAAAGGATTGGCAGGGGCAGCCTAGGCGGGAAGGGCAGGGGCTTAGCCTTCTTCTTCACGCGGATGCTTGACCTAGGATTGAGTGGCGCCTTCTCCGATGTTGAGTTCGTGGTCCCTAGGTCAGTGGTAATTGGCACAGACGTCTTTGAGGAATTCGTTGAGGGCAACGAACTCAGCAAGTTCGCCCATGAAGATCACAGTAACGAGGAAGTCAATCGGGCATTTCTTGAAGCTGAATTCACGGATGAGATAATCGGAGAGATATCGGTGATGCTGAAACAGACCAAGTGGCCCCTAGCTATCCGCTCGTCTAGCCTGCTTGAGGACTCCAGCCATCAGCCCTTCGCGGGAGTCTACGCAACCTACATGCTGGCTAATGACCATCCGGATTTAGAAGTCCGACTCAGGAGGCTGCTTGAAGCGATTAAGCTCGTCTATGCATCTACTTACCACCGTGGGGCCAAGGCGTACGTCGCTGCCACACCCAGCACCATCGAGGACGAGCGCATGGCGGTGGTCATCCAAGATTTGGTTGGCGATGAGGTCAACGGACGCTTCTACCCAATGATATCCGGGGCCGCTAGAAGTCGCAATCACTACCCAGTCGAACCTCTGGTCGCCGAAGATGGTATTGCAGCCATCTGCATCGGCTTGGGCCGTCAGGTTTCGGCCGGAGGAAAGTGCCTGCGATACAGCCCCGGGCAACCTCGGAGGATACACCAGTTCCACAGTAATCAAGCAATTCTAGACACATCGCAGCGCAGTTTCTTCGCCATTCCGATGGAGCAAGAGGACGGAGCGGTTCACCATACTGAAGAAGGCAATCTGCTAAACCTCAGTCTGGCCGAGGCCGAGGAAGACGGTTGCCTTGCGCTGGTAGGTTCTACCTACGTAGTATCGGATGACCGTATCGTCGATTCCGTAGCAGTCGATGGCGGGCCGAGGGTAGTGACTTTCGCCCCGGTTCTCAAACACGGACGGTTTCCCCTATCGGAGATTCTCAGCCACGTTCTCAACACCTGCCAGAATTACATCGGATCGCCCGTTGAGTTGGAGTTCGCGATGTCAATCGACCAAGACTCTGGAACTCAGAGGTTTGCCATTCTGCAGGTCAGGCCAATGATAGAGGAGTCTGTGGACATCGACATCGATCTGGCTGAGATTGATCGCTCCAAGGCGATGTGCATCTGTAGTCAATCTCTGGGCAACGGAGTAATTGAGGGAATCAAGGACGTCGTGTACGTCCACCCAGAAAGGCTAGACAGGATGCGTACGATGGATCTGACAGCTGAGATAGAGGCCATAGATGCCGCCCTCAGAGCTGAGGAACGACCCTATGTGCTGATTGGACCAGGTAGATGGGGATCTTCAGACCCGTCACTGGGCATCCCGGTACAGTGGGACCAGATAATGGGCTCTAGGACG
>CBFHQW010000061.1:1019-8831 GCA_965658085.1 Candidatus Thalassarchaeum sp. | reverse complement strand
GATGTAGGGCCGTTCGGAACTGTGGATGAGGACTCTGGGCAGACTCCCAACTCTAACGACCCTTACATCTACGTCGACAAATTCACTGACAGGCTGGTTAAGTTCGACATGCACGCCCTTGCTGCTATGTTCGTTGAATACTCAGACAATGACGGAGACTCGTGGAGCGTTCCCTTTCCCGTAGAGGGTTACTACGTGACTCAGGATCACCAGAGTATAGCCTCGATGCCGCCTCCGCCTGGTGTAACAGCATTCCACGAGGTAATCTACGTCTATTGTATCAACACAGGCTCCCCTGCAGCTGGTGCACAGTGCTCCCGGTCGCTAAATGGTGGTATGTCATGGGATGTACAGAGGATTGGTTTTCCTAGCAGTAGTTTTCCTCAGTGCTCAGGACTTCACGGACATGTAGCCGGGGGTATAGATGGGGCAGTATACAGAGGAAACCCATCTTGCGAGGGGCCGGCTGTCTACCGTTCTCTAGATGGAGGTTACACTTGGACGGAACACACCATAACAACAGAGGTCGGGATGCAGCAAGGGTGGCACTCTCACGAGGTTGCAACGGCTGTTGATGATGGGGGTAATGTCCACGCTACTTGGATTAGTAACGACCAGATGCCGTGGTACGCATACTCACGGGATCAAGGAAACACCTGGAGTGATCCGATGATGGTTGCAGCCCCGGGTGTCAAAGAGACTGGTTTTCCGACAATCTTCGCAGGTGCAGAAGGGCGTGTGGTGGTCGGCTATATTGGAGAAGTGAATGATGTGAGTGCGAATAACACGACATCTGGAGGAGTTGGTTGGAATGGTTATATGGCCATCATGACAGATGCTTTTGTCGAGAATCCGCTCATCACTACTGTGGCTGTTAACCAGCCAAATGACCCATTGGATGTCACTTCTGATTGTGGCAATGTACGCTGTGGTGGGTTTGGGGACTTCATCGATGTCGAGATTGATGATGAGGGTCGTCCTTGGATTGCGCTTGCGCATAACACAGCTGGGTTTGATGAGGCGATTATTGGGACGTTGACTGAAGGTCCTGCTCTATTTGGTGATTTAGCGTATCTTCCGGTGCTTCCAGCTGGCGGTAATACAACCCTGTTGATGGGATAACATGCCGCCGTTCATCTGATGTATGCGAGTCGTGACCGCGAATCGTGCGTGCGACAGCGATGATGCTGGTTCTATTGATGATTTCAGCCCCCCTTGGGGGCTGTTTCGGAAAGGAAGAAGTGGTAGTCGAAGAGAAGAGTCTGTTCGAAGAACTGTGCCCTGATGGTATCGCAAACAATACCTGGTACCACTATTCCAACGCTACTGATGCTACCAAAGTATCAGACATCTTCAATGGGACCTCAGTGCTAGTTGGTAACAACGTTCCAGCCTGCGCAGTCGGAACCTACTACGGTATCGGGATGACTACATTTGAGCCGACTATTGGCGTCACAACTGCTGACAACCTCTACATGACTAGTTGGGGAAATGGTGCGGCTGGATCTACAGCTATAGTACGCTGCTCTGGGTTGATAGGAATGACCAACGTCAGTGAATATGTCTGCGAGGATGTCTACAGCGCATTCCTACCTGTTGCTAACAGCAACGACCCATACCTCTACGTTGATCCATGGACAGACCGTGTGATGAAATTCGACATGCACGCACTTCTCGGGATGACTGTTGAGTGGTCCGACAATGAAGGAGGGAGCTGGACTGGACCTTCTGTTGCGACAGGTTGGTCAGTTCAGGATCACCAGACTATTGCATCTTCTCCTTACCCAGCATTACTCCATCCTACGACATGGGTTTTCTGTGTCAACGGCAACTACCCATACCCAGTTTGCTCCGCTAGCAATGATGGAGGATTGACTTGGGGGCCTGAGCTTCCGGGAGCGCCGAACGGCTGTGATAGTGGTGGGTTGACCGGTCACATGATGGGGTCTGATAACGGCAACTTCTATCGCGGAAACAGGGGGTGTAATGGAGGAGAGGGTTACTCCATCTATCGAAGTACAAACGGGGGAATAACCTGGACAGAGCACCCGTTACCCACTGAGATTACTGGGACAGCGGAGACATGGAATTTTGAAGAGGCTCAGGTTTACCCAGACTCTGAAAACAATGTACACGCGATGTGGATGGGGTCCGACAATATGCCATACTATTCTTTCTCGATGGATGAGGCCGAGACATGGAGTGAGCCAATGATGGTAGCCCCGCCGATTGGTCTCAACGGAACAGGGTTCCCAGTACTTACTGCAGGGGGGCCAGGACAGGTTGCTTTGGGTTACCTTGGTGACTCCGGGGGAGACACATGGAACGGTTACCTTACGGTCATCTCTGACGTATTCGGCCCTATGCCTCTGATGACAACTGTGCAGGTCAATGCTTGGGGTGATCCACTTGACACCACAGCAGACTGTGGGTTCAATCGGTGTGGTGGATTCGGTGACTTCAATGACATCATAATTGACCAGTATGGAAGGCCGTGGTTTGGTCTGGCCCACAATGTAGGTGGTGAAATTGGTATCTTTGGGACCATGACCACAGGACCCTCTCTTAGAGGCAATGGCACATTAGCTGAGTTACCTCTTGGGGGACCAGGGACCCTCTAGAGAACTTCTGGATACAATCCATATGCTTGGTATGCGAAACTTGCTGCGAAACCAAGCATTGCAAGGCCGCAGATTACCATCGCGATTCGATATTTCCTAGGAGATAACCAGGTCCCTCCTCCGACGAACAGCCAAGCAATTGATGCCTTCACGAGGATAATAGTAATCAGAAAGCAGATGGCATACAGGATTGGAGCCAAAGGTTCCTGCTCCGCGGCTGAAGCCATCAGAGGGCCTCCGATTAGGAACCAGAACATGTACACATGAGGATTCAGGAGATTGGTCACGACACCGCGTTTGAAAGACCCTGAGGCGTCGATATCTGTATTGTCAGGATCGGGTGCTTCCAAAGAGAAACATTCCAAGCCCATCTTAGTCAGAAATAACGCCCCGAGAAGGGATATGGAGAATAGAATTGAGGGTTGTGTGGCCATCCAACCAGCAAGCAAGAGACTGGCGATTATCATCGGGCCGTCGGTGAATATTGGTGCCGCGGCCGTCCACATACCGGCCTTCAATCCCTTGGACAGAGACTCCCTAATCACCATGGTCAGTAGTGGGCCCGGTTTGATGCCCTCGATAATCCCGAGGGCTATCCCGGCTCCGGCCAGCTGGGCTATGATCTCGGTATCCATCGCCTAGCGCCTCGAAGCGATTTTCGCTAGGAGTTTGAGTATCTCGAGGTAGAGCCAGATTAGTGTGACCATCAGACCGAAGGCTGCTCTCCACTCCAATTGTTTGGGGGCTCCCCTCTCCACTCCCTTTTCGATGAAATCGAAGTCCGCGACCAAACAGAGTGCTCCTATCCCTACGACGAATAGGGAGAAGCCTATGCCGATTGGGCCAGAGCTGTGAATATACGGCACGTAGAACCCGAAGAACGAGCCTACGATTGAAACTAGGTAGATGAGCAGGATGGCGACCATGGCTGAAGTGACTGCTATCTGTGTGTTACGATCCCAAGCGATGAGTCCTGCCCTGTAAATGGCTATCATTGCACCGAGTATAAGGAAGGTTAGGAGTGCTGCTAGGATACCAATGCCTGGCATCTCTAAATAGACCTCAAAAAGCCATGTAATGCCACCTAGGACGAGACCTTCCAAAGCGGCGTAAACGCAAATCAACATTGGATTCATAGAGCCAGAAAAGATCACTATCATAGCTACAACAAAACCCCCTAATGCTCCAATTAAAATCAGAGCTGATGCCTCTGGCATAGAAAGGGCCGTCATTATGGCGGTTGTCGCGGTAATCAAGAGGAGGAAACCAGTCTTCTCGGCTACTCCTTCAATGGACATTAGATTGGATTCCTCATCCCACCAGTTGGCCTCCTCATAGGAGCTCTTATCGAACGTGGCATCGGAAAGTGCGGGGTTCCCTGAGCGGTACATCAGAGGAACTGAAGCGGTGCCCCTTCTCAAGGCTTAGCCCGGCATATGCTCATACGAAGGGTAACAGATGTTTTCCAGTGTAACTGTCAGGGTTCTCGGTAATTTCTTCCGGCGTACCCTCAGCAACCACCAAGCCGCCCCTTTCACCACCCTCTGGCCCGAGATCTATGACCCAATCAGCGCATTTGATTACATCGAGATGATGTTCGATGATGATGACTGTGTGGCCGTTACGGCGGAGGCGGAGGAGTACTTCGATGAGTTGGTGGACGTCAGCTAAGGCGAGGCCCGTGGTCGGTTCGTCGAGGATGTACACGGTGTGCTTGGTAGCCGGACGGTGTAACTGGGTGGCAAGTTTGACCCTCTGGGCCTCGCCTCCAGAGAGGGTTGTAGCGGGTTGGCCCAGACGGATGTAGCCCAGACCGACATCCTGGATTGTTGACAGAATGCGGTAAATCGAACGCTGATTGGCGAAGAACTCGCAGGCCTCGGAGACATTCATCTCGAGGACATCATGGATGTTCTTGCCGCGCCACTTGACCTCCAGGGTTTCGCGGGTGTAGCGCTTGCCCTTGCAGATGTCGCAGACCACCCAGACGTCGGGCAAGAAGTTCATCTCAAGTTTGCTCGAACCAGCGCCTTTGCAGGCCTCACACCTGCCGCCTCGCACGTTGAAAGAGAATTGGCCGGGTTGGTAGCCACGCTCCTTGGCGAGGCTGGTCTGGGTGAACAAATCGCGTATCGGAGAGAATGCTCCGGTGTATGTGGCCGGGTTGGAACGAGGGGTGCGTCCAATTGGAGATTGGTCGATGACGATGGTCTTGTCAATGAGTTCGTAGCCCTCGATTTTATCGTGACTGCCGGGAGTGGTGTCGGCCCCGTGAAGTTCTCGTTGGAGAGAGGGGGCTATGGTGGAAGTCACGAGAGAAGATTTTCCTGAACCCGAAACACCAGACACAGCAACAATGCACCCAAGGGGGATTCTAACATCTATGTCCTGTAGGTTATTCTGACGGGCGCCGGTCACTACGAGCCATCGATCATCATCCGGTGTGGCTCGGTCTTCAGGGAGGGGTATGCTCTCCCTACCTGAGAGATAAGCTCCGGTCACACTTTCTTTGCTGTTGAGGAGTTGTTCAAGACTGCCATTGGACACCACTCTGCCGCCCTCCTTGCCCGCACCTGGGCCAAGATCTACGAGCCAGTCGGCCTGACGTAGAGTCGCCTCATCGTGCTCTACCACAAGTAGGGTGTTTCCTAGAGAGGTCAACTCTCTGAGGGTCTCCAACAGTCTGCCGTTGTCCCTCGGATGAAGTCCTATGCTGGGTTCGTCAAGGACGTACATCACACCTGTCAGGCGTGTCCCTATCTGAGTAGCCAGACGGATTCTTTGAGACTCACCCCCTGAGAGAGTATTGGCGCGGCGTTCGAGAGTGAGGTAGTCGAGTCCTACAAGAGCAAGGAAACGGAGCCGGGATTCAATCTCCTTGATGATATCGTGAGCGATGAACAGTGATCTCTCATCGAGGTGCTCGGTCTTCGAGACTGTGGGAGTATGAGGTTCCTCTCTGTCGAGTTTCGACCAGGTATCGTCCAAGCCTCCGATGCGCCAGTTCTGTACAACTGCGAGGGCTTCTAGGACGCTGCAGAACGATATCTCAGGCAGGGAGACACCACCCACCGTGACCATGCTCACCGCGTTGTTCAGCTTCTGGCCCCGACAATCGGGGCACGGCTCGTCGGTCATATACGACGTGAGTCGTGACCTAGTCCGATTCGAACTGGTGTCCGTGTAAGTCCTCCTTAGGCGCGCGAAGACACCTTCCCAAGGACGTGTCATCTGGTATGAGGAGCCTTTCTGTGATACAAAATTGAAGGTGATAATTGTGTTACCCGAGCCGTTCAGCATGATATCTTGGGCCTCATCGTCCAACTGACCGAACGGGACATCATGTGGGATTCCATAGTGCTCACAAGTCTGCGTCATCTGTGTCCTGTACCACCCAGACATCATTGAGCGGCGAAACGGTGTGATGCAGCCTTCTCCAACCGTAGCGAGGCGATCTATGACAAGATCGGGGGAGAAGTTCCTCTGAACACCGAGACCCTGGCATGAAGGGCATGCGCCTAGAGGATTGTTGAATGAGAAAACTCGTGGACTCATCTCAGGGAGGAATGCGCCGTGCTCGGGGCAGGCGAACTCCTCAGAGTATGCTATTGACTCTCCCTGCCCTGTCTGGAACCTCTGCTCGTCTGGGTCGTCGGACTTCCTCGGTTTGGGTGCTTTGAGACTCTCGATCGCCACAGCACCCGCGCCTAGTCTGAGTCCGGCTTCCACCGCTTCAGTGAGTCGCTGTCGGGTCACTCTCTCGAGTCGGATTCGATCTATTCTGACATCTATGTGGTGACGGAGGTTCTTCTCAAGCTCTGGGGGGTTCTCAAAATCGGCATTGCGGCCGTTCACCTTGCCCCCAAGGTATCCCTGCTCAACAAGCGCTCGAAATAGGTCAGCGTGGGTCCCCTTGCGATCGCGCACCACTGGGCTCCAGACGGCAATCGCATGGCCCTCGAATCGCCATAGCACATCGTCGACTATCTCCTGTACAGTCCGTCTTGCAACTTCCTTACCACAATCAGGGCAATGAGGGAGTCCGACTCTGGCCCAAAGAAGGCGCATGTAATCCATGATCTCAGTCACCGTAGCCACGGTTGATCGGGGGTTATGGCTACCTTGTTTCTGGTCGATGCTTATGGCGGGAGACAGGCCTTCAATACTGTCGCAATCAGGCTTTTTCATCTGGCCGAGGAATTGTCTCGCGTAGGAACTTAGGCTCTCGATGTAACGGCGTTGCCCCTCGGCATAGAGTGTGTCGAAGGCTAGGCTTGACTTGCCCGAGCCGGAAACCCCTGACAGGACGACGAACTGCCCTCGTGGAATCTTGACGTCGATGTTCTGAAGATTGTGGGTACGGGCTCCTCGAACTTCTATCCACCCATCCTTGGCTGCGCCGTTCTTCAATCGCTTAGCCATGTCTCAACTTCCTTGTGGAAGCATGCGTGCGCGAGGACGTCCTTGAATTCATGTATTCTAAAGATCTAATTTATTGTGCCGAAGCCCAGCCTATTTTTCTCTGAGCCGTCAAACCAAATCACCCTACAATCAACACAGGTGTCCAGATCAATTGTTTCTTCGGCATTGGGTACGATTGCAATTATTGCGACTTCAAGCCATTCAAGTGCATTATCAGGAATATTGCTTCCAACCCCTTCTCCATAGTCATTTCCAAAATTGCGGTTACTGTTACTGAAATCGTCTGCAGGAATGTAGGGTACAGAGAATGTTCCCATTTTCTCATCACATATTGGGCACTGTAAATCGCTACTGGATGGGGTCATACTGTCAATCAATGAGTTGAGTTTGACTAAGGATGGTTCATCGAATACATGCGCCATTTCCTTTTCTTCCAACATTATTCCATTGCAATAATTACATACATGGGTTTTCGAATTAATGTTCCCAGAAAGTAAGCTAACAACCCAAGCAACGCCGAAGAGGACTAGGACTCCTATATGTGGATGGAGAGGAGAGGGGCCAACTGCTGTGTGGTCATATATGATGAAGGACCCTATGAAGTAAATTCCGGCTAGCACCGGGATAGCGAAGAAAAGCACAGCTGAGAGGAATGTGGTGCCGACAGATGTCTCTTCGTAAGACATCGTTCCGCACCCTCTTGGGCACTCAAACTGCTCGTGGATTGGAGTTTGTTGCTCGGGCTGCACTTGTTCTGGCTCGGAAGCCG
>CBFHQW010000061.1:0-1009 GCA_965658085.1 Candidatus Thalassarchaeum sp. | reverse complement strand
CGCACTTGTTCTAGTGCAACAGGACTCTGGGACATGACTGGAGGTTCCGATCCGTGGTACATGAAGCGTGCTGGCTCGGAAGCCGCCTCTGGAACTTCGGACGACATTCCCTGATGCTTGTTGCATACTCCAGTCGTTCTGAACTCCAAGGCGTTACAGCGTTCGACGGCACAGTTGCGATTGCCCATGAAACAGTACTAGAAACTGAATCCTTCAATATTTGGGTGGCATTATTGTAGCATCGATTCTGAAGAGAGTTCATACAAATGCCGTGAAAACGAATAAGTCCCAGAAGGGGTTGCTGGAACATATGAGTGGGGAAGAAGAGCATGGCGAGGGTGCGCCGGCGTTTCCTAAGGAGGAGTTAGAGAGTCAACGTCGGTTATGGTGGATTAACTATTTTATAAATCCGGAAATGCAACCCCTAAGTCGTTTCTCCGATGAGGAATTACAGGACCCTTCGGTCCAGCTGCGGCTGTTGCTGGAATCGATAATGGGAACCTCAGCGATAGAGCTGAAGTTACTCTCTCTGGCAGTGATACTGATCTTCTTGTTCGGTGTGTCTCTAACAGGGATTCCCCTGATTATTTTCGGGATATTCTTGGCTCTCGCGGTGTTGGGTATAATCGGTGCGACCATAGCAGCTGTCTTCCTAGTGATAGCAGGGTTGTTTCAATCTCTGTTCTTAGAGGGGAGTCGAGAGGATAGATACAGGGATGTGCTAGAAGGAAAGACTCGGGAGGAACTTCGCGATATTTGTCGTGAACAGGGGCTGTCGGAATCAGGGAACAAACAGAAGTTGGTCTCTAGGGTGTCTGAAAATACCGTTTCGGTTTGGGGTACTTTCATGTATCTCAGTTTGAGTGTTTTAGGTGTGCTGGCATATGTGGTGATTCAGATTCTCAGTTTCGTTTCCATCACTATGATGTAGCAGTCAATCGCAAGGGTTAGCAAAGGGCTTAGACGCTTGTGAAGCATAATGTTAAGATTGAAATAATGAGTTTAAGAT
>CBFHQW010000060.1:0-8994 GCA_965658085.1 Candidatus Thalassarchaeum sp. | reverse complement strand
CGAAGACGATATCCGCCCCATCTTCGAGCTTCTCCAGAAGACCCTTTTCGGGGTTGACGACAATAACCTGTCCAGCTCGCTCCCAAACGGCAAGGTCATGATGACTGTTGCCTGCATATCCGAAGCCATTCTCACCGTATTTGGAGACAAGAGCCTCGGCCTTGCGCTTGTCACGCAAGTTGTAGGTGGCGTCCGAAGCCATCACATCGGAGAACAAACCCACATGGGCGGCCACCCTCTCAGCCACGATTCGATCAGATGCCGTTGCCAACACCAGTGTTCGCCCCCTCGCTCGCTCACCTGTAATCCAATCGAGAAAGGCCTCGTGGTAGTCCAGCTCTGCAGGATTGAAGATCAGTTTCTCAGCGAGATCGCGCTTCCACTGGGCCCTTCTTCCTGTGAACTCTTTGAGAATCATGCCCAGAAGCATCCACGGCCGCCTTGGAATGACTCTGGAAAAACAGATTCTACTCATATCCGAGAGAATCAGAGTACCGTCCATGTCAACGGCCAGTGGAATGTCAGACACAGCATCTCCCATGAGCCTCGCTGAGGGGGGTCGGATTCAAGGCTTCGCCGACCGATTCAATGAAACCGGCCACCACCTCGTGGTTGTGGGGGATGCGCCGTGGCAGAGCATGAGAGACCTTGGAGACCGGCCTCGATGCCTGAGATTGAGCACGATTCTGATGCTCCGCCGGGATTCAATGCAGTCACCTTTGCGGGAATCGGCATGGTTGCTAGGATGTTGGAGCCACATGATTTGGCGAATACTGACGATTGGAAATCCCTTGTTGCTCGATTGGAGTCATGGGGGGAAGTCCCTGAACCCGATTCCATAGTTTCGATTTCAACTACTACTACTAACAGGGGATTGGTAGTCAAACTGTCCACTGATTCTGATTGGATCGCTGAATTCCTTCCATGGGGTTCGGACGGTCGGCTAAGAGCACGGGCAAAAGCGGCCCCAACGGGCTCTCGCGTACCATTGGGAGGGTACTCCTGGCAAGGCACCGACCTCATCATAATCAGATCCTCAGACTCTACATCGCTTGACTCTGCGAACGAGGTCATAAAAGCCCTAGAGGCAGACGAAATGAGCACAGCTCAAGAAAAACTGCGAAATGCCGGGGCAGTCTTGGGGCGCTATCACACAAAAGCCATGGCAGCAAGGACAACTCCTCCTGACGCATCCAGATGGAACGCTAGGAACCAGTGGCTCGAGGAGACTCTTCACGCGACGTACATTTGGCGAGCCCCATACTCAAAAAGCCAGCCATGCACCCTCGCCCTCGGAGATACCAGACTTTCAGACATCTCAGGCGACTCACTGAGGATAGGGAGGCCGAGGCTGGCTGATGCACTGCGTACACATACCTGCGAATTCCCTGCTATGCGCGACCTTGCATCCCTAGTCCACGACCTGTCAAGAATTCACTACTCAACGTCAACAAAACTCGAACTAATCCCTCTGCGCTCGGCACTAATTGATGGTTGGAAGTCCACAGCGCCGTCTGAATGGACCTCTGACGAAGCATTCTACTCACATAGAGGTGGGATGGCAATATGGGAATACGAGCAGTGCCTACTCGATGTACTCGAGGCCACATCTCACCAATCAGGTGCGCCAGAGCCGGCAGTGACTACGCTGGCTTATGTCAAGGCTTACCAGAACCGCATGTTTTCGTCACTTTCGGTGATGACCGCGTTCTTCGGCATCGCCTCTTTGGTCAATACTTTCCCCCCTACGATGGATGAAGTTCCTATTCCGATAGCATGCATTGCCCTGAGTTTCTGGCTGTATAGAATGTACAAGCGCTTGTCACCGCCCCCTGAGAGGCCGTTCACCGATCTCGGGAAATGACACCTTCTTCGTAGCTGTAGTGTATCGGCTCTCCTGTGGGTATCTCAAGAGAGACGATGTCCTCGGGACTTATTCCATCAATGTGCATCACAATAGAGCGAAGCGAGTTGCCATGAGCCGAGACTAGGACATTCTTACCATCGACTAGATCTGGTAATATCTCTTCGGCAAAGTAGGGAATGGTCCTCTCGGCTGTCATCTCTAGACTCTCGCCCTCCGGAGGGGCAACATCGAACGAACGGCGCCAGATGTGAACCTGCTCCGCACCGTGCTTCTCCGCCGTCTCAGCCTTGTTTAGGCCCTGTAGCGCACCATAGTGGCGTTCATTGAGTCTCCAGTCGTAATTCGTTGGCACATCCTCAGAGGAATCGTTGTATCGCATGATGATTTCAGCTGTCCTCTGGGCCCGCACGAGGTCACTCGTGTGGACAACATCAATTCGAATATCTGCCAATTGTCGCCCCGCATCCTCAGCTTCCTCTACGCCTTGCTCGGAGAGCCCGACGTCAGTCCAACCGGTGAATCGGTTGGTTGCATTCCATACAGATTGGCCGTGACGGACCAGAATGAGTCTGGCCATCTCCGCACCCTACTTCTGGCCTCTGAGTCGCGGCTCGTGTAAAACCAAACCGCTTTCGTTGCCCCTAGCCCGAGCCATTAGCAAAATGTCCTCGGTAAACTCCCTCTGGGTCTTTCCAGAGGAAGCACAGTAAAAGTTAGTTGAAACCGTTATCTTCGATGGAAGGGTCTCAGTGACACGAACCCACGAGTCCTCGCGCTTGGTAGATCTCGGATCTGCCAGCACCTGCTCGCAGAGGGACTCACAGAATTGACGTAGCTGGGCGGCATCACTATCCTCCTCGAACTCGAAACGCGGGCGAATTCTGCGGAACCTTCGGTGACTGAAGTTCTCAACAGGGGAATTGGTGATGTTGGAGTTGGGGATTGTGACCATCGTGTCTGCCCCCGTCCTCAACGTAGTGGTGCGCAGACCGATGGTGACGACCTCGCCCTCGACATCTTCGACGATAATCCAGTCACCGACATTGAACGGCTGATCGACGATTATCGAGATAGCCCCAAAGACGTTCGCCACAGAGTCCCGCGCTGCAAGTGCCAGAGCTAGACCTGTGATTCCCAGACCTGCTATCAGACCGTTGAGGTTGACTCCAAACAGTCCTGCTATCACGAAGAATCCGACCACCACTACAGCTAGTCGGCCTATTGATTCGGCAACGCTAGCCAACGATCGGCGGGCCGCCATATCATCTCCCTCGACCACAATGAAAGCATCGAGGTAGTCGACCAATCGGTAGGCTGTTAGAAGCACGAGCAGGATAAATCCAGCCCATGCGATTTGCTCTACAGTTTCTATCAGATTGGCGTCCCAAACGGGGGCTGCGTTAACGTACGCTCCCATTTCGTCTGTAGCGGAGAGCCAATCCAGTGAGAACCACATCGCTAAGAAGACAATCATCCATCTAAGTGACTTGGGAGCAAACGCATTCTCGCTGTTTATCCTTTCAATCTTGGAGAATACGTCCATCAGGCGCGGGAAAATCATCCGTCTACAGAGTATTCCGGCCCCCATACTGAGTGCAGCACAAGTGAGTACAACAACCAGAGTTCCGGTGGAGAAGTCACCAATTGTGGGTTCGCCAGCCATGAATTTATCGAGTTCGTTCATGGTGCGGCCGAGGGCGCCTCCCTCAAAAAGGCACCCCCGGTCCTATGGACCGCTTCTCCGAGGGATTGAATACCGCCCCTATGGTCGCAGAGGCGTTCAGATGTCATCAAGAGACGCCACACGTGCCGAGCAAGCAGAAGCGCGCTCCCGCCGAATTCCCGTGACAGCAATGCTCCTACCATTCCTGCTGTCCATGCTCTCTCCAGTTGCACTAGCCCCAATCTCTACAGCCCAAGAAACTGGTCCAGGAGCTTCTCCAGAAGATATCTGGTCAGTCGAGTATGCAAACCAGATATTCCCTTGGGGGCCGCATGGAGATTTCGATCAACTCCAATTTCGATCCTACCATGATTACTTCTCTATGAAGGAGAGAATGCAGACTTTGGCTGCCTACTATCCTGATTTTCTGCAATTCCATGAGGGATTACTGGGCGGAGTGAACGCACGCGGCGACGAGATGACCTCCGACGAATACAAGGGTTGGTTCTACAATCATCCAAGCCCATGGATCAAAATTACCGGTAATGTACAGGGAGGGGAATTCAATGATTTCAATGGCGACGACGGAAACTACGCAGACCGACCAGACGTGATGTTGGTGGGAAACCATCATGCTAGAGAGTGGATGTCTTATGAAGTCCCGATGTTCTTTCTAGAGACAATCGCCTTCTATTACGGCAAGGCAGGCATCGACAACGATGGAGACGGAAAAATCGATGAGGACGGCTGGGACGGCATCGACAATGACGGCGATTGCTTGCTGTTGAACGCAACCAACCAAGATAGCAATGGCGACGGCACCCCCTGTGGGCCCGGCGACTTAGGGGTCGACGAGGATTTCAGCGAGCAATTCATCACTGACCTAGTCAACACCCGCGAGATATACCTCATTCCCATGCTAAATGTAGATGGGAACAGGTACGACCGAGAGGAGTATTGCGGCGAGACCGCATGGGAGAACTGCAGGACTTCGGGTTGGAGGAAAAATCTACGTGACAACACCCATACAGGAACCACGCCTATTCCGGACGTCGATGAAGAGGTTGACGAAGGTTGTGACGGTGTAGATCTGAATCGAAATTATCAGTTCGAGTGGGGAGCTCCACTTGGCGCCACTGGACCTCTTTTCCCCGGTTTCTGCTATGCTAGTGGTCCTAACAATGACGTCTACAACGGACCTGTGAACTATGAAGACAACGATGGCGACGGTCTCGTCAACGAGGACCACGTAGATGGGAAGGACGATGATGGGGATGGCCAGACCGATGAGGATTGGATGGGAGGAAACTCTGAGCCAGAGACGAAGTTCATCCAGGACATGACGGAGATGAACGACGACGATGGAGATGGCGCCTCTGACTTCAAGGCAACACTGACATGGCATTCATTTTCGGAGTTGGTGCTGTGGCCATGGGGACACTGCACTAATTGCTACACTACGGATGATGAGTATCTCGTATACCATGGCAACATGATGGGACAGATGACAGACTATGCTCCTATGCAGTCATCCGAACTTTACCCCACTACTGGCGATTTCTGCGACTGGCATTACGGAGTCCACAATTCATACTGCTACACCATCGAAATTGGGAACGCCTTCCACGAGCTTCCCGAAGACATCGCGCATATCGCGGTGCGAAACATCGGAGTCGCATTTTACATGACTGAGATTGCCGATGACCCCAGATACCGTGCCATCGTAGGAATAGAGAACACTACTGCTCGACAATGGCTTGCTGACCCTGCTAATGTAACGGTCCCGGACAAGGGAGACATCCCAATCGGGCTTTGTCTCGATCCCGCATTCCCATTCACTCCTGACATAAACAGAACCCACTTGATGTGGCGATTCGTAGAACCGACTAGGCAGCAGAATGAGTTTGGTCCAACCGAGTGGGTGGACGTGCCTTGGAAGATGTCAGGGTTCTCTGAGTCGGAGGATGTATGCAGTTTGCTGGATGGCTCGAACGGAACCCTGCTCCACAGTCACATTCCACACCCTGATACCTTGGCTGGTAAGATTCAGTACAAGGCGATGTTAGGGACCATAAACGGCGCCTTCCCGTTCTCATACCCCTCTGTAAATGAAGGAGGGAACTACTACGAGTTAGGAATACCCTACAGGGCTTCATTCGGTTCATCCATTCTGGCAGTGATGATGTTCCTAGTGATAGCGAGCTTCGTCTGGGGTGGACTCGGCTATACCCTGCGCGCTATGTTCGATGACGAACGTGGCGTAATCGGTTTGCCGGAGGATGGCGGATGAAACCGCAGGAGTCCTCATCGGACCAGTTCAGCGGCCGAATGGGACTGATATTCGCCACCATAGGTGCCGCCATAGGAACCGGTAACATCTGGCGCTTCCCTAGGATGGTAGGTGCCAACGGAGGTGGCTCGTTCCTAGTCCCCTGGCTGATTTTCCTATTCCTCTGGTCCATTCCACTAATCATAGCCGAGTTCGCCCTTGGGAAGAGGAGCAGGACTGGCACAGTGGGAACCTTCAGGTTATTCGCCGGTAACAACTTCGCTTGGATGGGGCTCTGGACAGCATGGATCTCCACTGCCATCGGGTTCTACTACGCCGTCGTAACAGGATGGTGCCTGAACTACTTCCAGTCTGCCATCAGGGGTGGTCTGGGAAACGAGGTAGACACAGTAGAGGTCTGGAACTCCTTCCTGCAATCATGGGAGCAGGTGGTATTCTTCCAACTCATAGCGGTATTAATCACCATGGCTGCAATTTGGAGGGGAGCCAAGGCGATTGAAAAGGTCAATGTAATTCTGATGGTATCGCTATTCGTACTACTCTTCTCCGCATTGTTCCTCGCCTTCGTGATGGACTTCGAAGACGGAACCCTCGATGGCTTCGTCTACATGTTCAGTATCCAGCCTGAGTACCTCATGCAGCCAGAAACCTGGATCAATGGACTCTCGCAGTCAGCATGGTCCTGTTCAGCTGGAATGGGCATGGCAATCACTTACTCAGTATACATGAGGAAGGATGAGGACACGACCCTCAATGCTGCCACCATGTGCCTCGCTAACAACAGCATAAGCATCATCGCGGGACTGACTGTCATGATGGCGGTATTCGCGGTGGTGGACGACCCCCTGAGCGCTGTGGGGGCGGGTAGCTCTGCAATCACATTCCTAGTTCTGCCCGAGGTCTTCGCTCAGGCACCTGGAGGCAGCGTGGTACAACTCATCATGGTCACCGTATTCTTCCTCGCACTTTCATTCGCCGCCCTCACCTCGATGATATCCACAGTAGAACTCTGCGTCAGGAACTTCGTCGACCACGGAGTGGACAGATCAAAGGCAGTGGGATTCACGACTGTCTCGATATTCCTCTTCGGCCTGCCCAGCGCTGCATTGTGGATTCGCATGGACTCGGCAACTGGAGTAGCATTCCCGCAGTTCCTCGAAGTCCAGGATCACATCTGGGGCTACGGCCTGATGTTCAGTGGACTCTTCATCGCCTACAGCATCTGGAAGTACGGATGGAGCAGATACAAGATGTGGCAGGACGAGAACGACATCAGTGACTTCAGCATCCGTGACTACCTGGACAACGGAGTCTCCTCGTTCCGTGACGATTTCATCAACACGGGTGACAACGACTGGTGGATAGGCCGCTGGTGGGACTACATCATGTACCTAGGCTTCCCACTGATGTTCGCAGTACTGATGATATCCTATTTCGTCGACCTGCTAGTCAATGTCCACGACCCGTGGAACCCATCGAACCCCCATGGGATCTCGATTATCCTCCTATTCTGGGGGATAACCGCATCCCTCTTCATCGGACTCAACAGGTACGTCTTGGTTAATCGTGTAACCTCTATGAATGGATCTTTATGGCCACGGAATTGGGACTTAGAACCACGTCCACTTTACAGGAATGTGCCCGAGGGAGCGGATGCACCAATCGACATGCTGCCAGGGGGCGAAGATCCGTTTGTCGTGCAGGCCGGCGAAGCACTTCCTGACACATTTGTCGACGAGTATGGCGAGACCCAAAGCCATTCGATGGCAACTGTTGAAGCAGAACTCGTATGAGTCGGGCCATGCGCGAGCCGGCATGCTGGGAGATGTTCTGGCCCGAGGTCGCAGTATTCGACGGCAATGCGAACGCACTTGGCATCGAAGAGACATCGCTGATGGATGCGGCTGGGAAGAGACTCGCTACTACTGCACGAGAAATGGCAGAAGGAGCGATTGTGATTTTATGTGGGCCAGGCAACAACGGTGGAGATGGCTTTGTCGCCGCCCGCTACCTACGTGAATGGGGCATCGATACCTCGGTCCTAGCCAGTCACTCTGAATCGCGCGGCACCAGCGCGCGCGCTGCGCGCGAGGCTGCTGGCGAGGTACGAATCTGGCCCAATACGCCTCTCAAATCTCACACTCTCGTCGTGGATTGTCTGTTGGGAGCCGGAGCCTCCCCTGGACAGAGTCTCAGGGCCCCTATTGGAGAAATCGTAGCTTGGGCAGTCGAACTTGAGACTCCCGTGCTTGCCTGTGATATCCCAACAGGAATGGGGGGACTGGATGTTCTACCAGCTATCGCCACTATCACCTTCCATAGTATCAAGCAGGGACTGGCCTCACCCGAGGCCGGGGAAGTCACAGTGGTTCCATTACCATGGCCGGCTGAGGTCGAGGACTGCGGACCAGGTGATGCGAGCCGATATCCTCCTCTGACTGCAAACGCTCGCAAGGGAGACCGCGGCCGGCTGTGGGTAATCGGAGGAGGTCCATACCACGGTGCCCCAATACTCGCTGGTATGGCAGCCGCTCGCACCGGTTGCGATCTCGTACACATCGCGATGCCTAGTGCAGCCGCAGCTAGAGTAGAATGGCCTACCACACTGATTCCTGAGATCTTGCCAGACGAGGACATTCTAACCGACGCTTCTCTTACACACATCTCCGAAGCCTTCGGATCCCGCGGAACTCAGGCGCTAATCATCGGCCCTGGATTGGGTCGTGACGATGCTACATTGAGCGCTGTTTCGGAAATACTCAGAATGTCTTCGGACAACGATATCCCCGTAGTGATTGATGCTGATGCCATCAGTGCCCTGCCCAATGAGTCATGGCCTAATGGGCTAAGCGGCGTTGCCACTCCTCATGCCAAGGAGGCCGAGCGTTGGCTTGGAACAACATCTCCAGCAGATGCTCTCAATGACTGTTCGGGAGAGGCCGTTACCATCGTAGTCACAGGCCCGGAGGATGAACTGACGGGTCCTGAGGGCCGCTCCTGCCGTGCCTCAGGAGGTCACTCCCGCATGGCGGTGGGAGGCACCGGCGATCTGTTGGCAGGCACGATAGGAGGGTTGTTGGCTCAGGGCATGGAGGCATGGCCTGCAGCTAGGCTTGGCTGCGCACTGCTGCGTGAATCAGGTGCCAGAGCAGCTGAGAGCACCGGTCCAGGACT